>JAABQW010000309.1 GCA_011391275.1 Betaproteobacteria bacterium | reverse complement strand
CCGGGCATGGCCAACCGTCACGGCCTCATCGCGGGCGCCACGGGCACCGGCAAGACCGTCACCCTCCAGACGGTGATCGAGTCGCTCTGCTCCATCGGCGTGCCGGTGTTCGTGGCCGACGTGAAGGGCGACCTCGCGGGACTGGCGGCCCCGGCCGGCGCCAACGCAAAGGTCGCCGAGCGCGTGAAGATGCTGGGCCTCGAGGGCCACACGCCACTGGCCGCCCCCGTCGCCTTCTGGGACGTCTTCGGGGAGCAGGGGCACCCGGTGCGCGCCACCGTGAGCGAGATGGGCCCGCTCCTCCTCGCGCGCATCCTGAACCTCAACGAGACGCAGTCGGGCGTGCTTGCCGCGATCTTCAAGATCGCCGACGACGGCGGCCTCGCGCTCCTCGACCTGAAGGACCTGCGCGCCCTGCTGCAGCACGCCGGCGACAACGCGGCCAGTTTCCGGACCCAGTACGGGAACATGTCGACCGCCAGCATCGGCGCGATCCAGCGCGGGCTCCTCACGATCGAGTCGCAGGGCGGGGAGAAGTTCTTCAGCGAGCCCGTCCTCGCGATCGAGGACCTCATGCAGACCGTGGACGGCAGGGGTGTCGTGAACATCCTCGCCGCCGACAAGCTCCTCGCCCGCCCCCGCGTGTACGCGACCATGCTGCTCTGGCTCCTGTCGGAACTCTTCGAGCAGCTGCCGGAAGTGGGCGACCCGGAGAAGCCGAAGCTCGTCTTCTTCTTCGACGAGGCGCACCTCCTCTTCGACGATGCGCCCAAGGAGCTCCTCGACCGCATCGAGCAGGTGGTGCGGCTGGTGCGTTCCAAGGGCGTGGGCGTCTGGTTCATCACGCAGAACCCGCTCGACGTCCCGGACACCATCCTCGGGCAGCTGGGCAACCGCATCCAGCATGCCCTTCGCGCCTACACCCCGCGCGACCAGAAGGCCGTCAAGGCGGCCGCGACCACCTTCCGCGAGAACCCCGCCCTGGACGTCGAGAAGGCGATCACGGAGCTCGGGGTCGGCGAGGCGCTCGTGTCCTTCCTCGACGAGAAGGGCCGGCCGCGTCCCGTGGAACGCGCGTACGTGTTGCCGCCGCGCTCGCGCATCGGCCCGATCACTGCCGACGAGCGCCGCAAGGTCATCGAGGGCTCGCTCGTCGCGGGCCACTACGAGAAATCGGTCGACCGGGAGTCGGCCTACGAGATCCTGGCCGCCCGTGCCGGCGGTCGCGCCGAGGCCGGCGCGGCGCAGGCGGGCGACGCGCAGGCGGGCGAGGTCAAGGGCGGCGGCGTCTTCGGCGGCATACTCGACACGTTGGGGCTTCCCGGCGGCCAGGCGCCCAAGGGGCGCACGCGGGAGACGGCCGTGGAAGCCGCGGCCAAGAGTGCCGCCCGCGCGATCGGCAGCGAAGTCGGGCGACGCATCATCCGCGGCGTGCTGGGGTCCATCCTCGGCGGGCGCAGGTAACCGAAGGGGAGGCCCATGGCGAAGACCGGGGAGCGCAAGGCCCAGATCCTCCAGACGCTCGCCTCGATGCTCGAGGAGCCGAAGGCCGAGCGCGTGACCACGGCGCTGCTGGCGGCGCGCCTCGACGTCTCCGAGGCGGCCCTCTACCGTCACTTCGCGAGCAAGGCGCAGATGTTCGAGGGGCTCATCGAGTTCATCGAGCAGACGCTCTTCACGCTCGTGAACCGCATCCAGGCCGACGAGAAGGACGCGATGAAGCAGGTCGAGTCCACGGTCGTCGCGATGCTGGGCTTCGCGCAGAAGAACCCGGGCATGACGCGGGTGCTCACCGGGGACGCGCTGGTCAACGAGGACGAGCGGCTGCAGTCCCGCGTGAACCAGCTCGTCGAGCGCCTCGAGGCGAGCCTGCGCCAGAGCACGCGCCTCGCCGTGACCGACGGCCAGCTCCCCGCCGACTGGGACGTGAACGCCTACGCCACCACGCTCATCGCCTACGTGATCGGGCGCTGGCACCTCTTCGCCAAGAGCGGCTTCCGGCGCTCGCCCACCGAGGGCTGGGCGCAGCACTGGCGCGTCTTCTCCGCCTGAGCGCCGGCCCGGCCGCCGTGCCCCTGCCCGAGATCGAGACCGAGCGGCTGCGCCTCGTCATCGCGCAGCCGGGGCTCGAGGAGCCTCTCGCCGGCTTCTACCGCGACAACTTCGCCGGTCACCTCGACCGCTGGTCGCCGCCCATGACGGAAGACAAGCGCGCCTCCGCGTACTGGGAGAAATTCCTGCCGGCCGCCGCCGGCGAGTACGAGGCCGGGACCGCGGCGCGATGGGTCGCGCTCGCGAGGGGCGCCGCTGAGCCCGAAGTGGTCGCAACCTGCAACTACACCCAGATCGCGCGCGGCCCTTTCCGGGCCTGCGTGCTGGGCTACCAGGCTGCCCGGCGCCACGAGGGCAAGGGACTCATGTTCGAGGCGCTTTCGGCCACCCTGGACCACGCCTTCCGCGAATTGCGCCTGCACCGCGTGATGGCCAACTACCGCCCCGAGAACGCGCGCAGCGCGAGGCTCCTCGACCGGCTGGGGTTCGTGCGCGAGGGATACGCGCGCGAGTACCTGTTCATCGACGGGGCATGGCGCGACCACTTCCTCACGTCGCGGACGAACCCCGGGTTCGACGCCGCGTGGCTGCGCGATTGAGCGGCGCCGCGCGCTAGTCCGAGGCCGAATCCCCGAGGAGGCCCGCCGCGGGCGTGGCCAGGCGCGTGCGCGGATGGAAGCCGATGTCGCGGTGGATCGCCTCGTACGCGGACGCCAGCTCGCGGCGGGAGGCCGCACCCAGGTTGACCACCCCGTACCGGTAGCTTCCCAGCCATTTCATCTCGCGGCGCAGGTCCGCCCCGCGCTTCGGGTAGATCATGATCAGCGCACCGGGATGGCGGGCGCGGAGTGCGGCGATCTCGCCGCGCGCGGGCCAGCGCCCGAGGCCCTCGCCCGAGAGGTCGCGCATCACGAAGCTCGCCGCGACGGCGTCCCGGCCCTGCCTGCGGCGCACGACGGGCGCTTCCCCTGTCTCCAGCGCGACCAGCGCGTCGAAGAGGTTGTAGCCGTCGACGCGCTCGAAGAGGTCGTAGAACTGCCCGGCGGCCCGCGGGTTGATCTCGATCACCTTCGCGTGACCCGTCGACTCGCACAGCCGCAACTCCACGTTGAACATGCCGTGCGTGAACCCGACCGCGGCCAGCGCACGGCGCGCGACCGACTCGGCGCCTTCCTGCCAGGCGGCCGGCAGGACGGAGGGGTACTGGAAGCGCTGGAACTGGTCGGTGCCCGGGTACATCAGCGAGTCGACCACGCCGAGCATGGTGACCGCGCCGTCGCGCGCGAAGCCGTTCACGGTGACCTGCCGGCCGTCGACCAGCTCCTCGGCGATGAGGCTGAAGGCCTCGCCCTCGAACGCGGAGCGCCGCCGCATCACGTCGCCGAACGGCTTCACCAGCCGCTCGATGATGGCCTGCTCCAGCCAGGAGAAGCGCGCGTGGCGGTCGAGTTCCTCGAAGGAGTCGACGCGCCGGGCCAGCACCGAGAAGGCCGCCTTGACCGGCTTCACGAAGAAGGGGAACGGCAGGGGCATCTCGCGCGTGCGCCGGAAGTCGCGCCCGATCAGGCCGAAGCGCGGGTTGCATTCGGGGAGCTCGCGCTCGAACGCCTGCCGCGCGTAGAACTTGTGCTGCGCGGTGAGCACGGCTTCGAGGGGCGTGCGGGGAAGCCCCAGGCGCTCCCCCAGGAGGGAGGCGACCACGGGGCCGAACTGCTCGTCCGAGGTGATGATCCCGTCGAGGCGGCCGCCGGCGTAGCGGCGGGCGAGCCCGTCGACGAAGCGCTGCACGTCGAAGGTGAACAGGCGCGCGTTGTCGGGGAAGCGGAAGAGGTCGAAGCCCTCGAACCGGTAGTCGTGGCCCCCCTGGCAGCGCGCGGCCATGGAGCGGTCCCATTCGTCGGGGAACAGGACCAGGAGGCGCTTGCGCTTCATCGGGAAGGGGCGCGCTTGCCGCCGCGCTCGGGAGTTCTCATGCCGGTCATCGATTCGTCTTTGCAGCCGCAAGTCTACGCGGTCAAAAGCCGGTCGGAGCCCGATGTTCCCCGGCGCGGGGCATTGCTACAATCGGCAGGCAAGCCCAGGGAGACATCGCCATGACATCGCCACGCCATCCGCTCCTCGCCGCCCTCGCCGCCTTCGCCGCACTCCTCGTCCTCGCCCTCGATGCGCCGGCCGCCGACCTCGAGCGCGCGGGCAAGATCGTCTCCGGGCGCTGCTTCCTCTGCCACGGCATGGGCGGCGAGAGCTCGAGCGAGGTCTTCCCGCGGCTCGCCACGCAGAACGCGACCTACCTCGCCAAGCAGCTCAAGGACTTCCAGACCGGCAGGCGCAAGGGCACCACGATGAACGACATGGTCGCCGGCCTGACCGACCAGGAGATCGCGGACCTCGGCGCCTTCTTCGCCGCCCAGAGGGCCGACCCGCACCCGCCCGCCGACGCGGAACTCGCCTCCGTGGGCAAGTACCTCTACGTGCGCGGCAACTCGTTTTCCGGCGTGGCCGCGTGCTCGAGCTGCCACGGCCCCGCCGCGCACGGCACGGAAACGCTGCCGCGGCTCGCGGGCCAGCAGGCGCTCTACATCGAAAACCAGCTCAAGGACTTCAACAAGCGCAGCCGCACCAACGACAGCTCGGTCATGCACGCGGTCGCCTCGAAGCTCACCGAGCTCGAGATCAAGGCCCTGGCGGAGTACCTCGCCACCGTGCCCTGAGCGCCTTGCGCGCGCCGGCGAAAGAAACGGGCCGCCCGCGGGCGGCCCGTGTTCCGTGCGACGACGCGGTTCAGGCAAGCGTGTCCGCCCAGATGTTGCGCGCCCAGTTGAGCGCGTAGCCCGCCTCCAGCTCGTTGCGGCCGGCCGAGACGCCCCCGGAGCCCGGCACCGTCTTGAAGGTGCGGTCCTTCGTGTCGTACTTGTGCACCGATGCGACGTGCACGACTTCGGTTCCGGACACGAAGCTGTAGCAGGTGTTGCTGAGGGAAGGCGACGGGTTGGGCGCCTCGCCGTTCAGCAGGGCGACCACCGCGGCCGCGCAGGCCTTGCCGTGCCCGTTGGCCATGTGCCCCGACTTGGGCATCACCGGCGCGCTTAGCGTGGAGTCGCCCAGGATGTGCACGCCCCTCGCGGCCTTGGACTCGAAGGTGAGCCAGTCGATGTCGCACCAGCGGTTGTTGGTCGTGATGAACGCGCCGGCGATCGCGCCCGCCTTCATCGGCGGGACGACGTTGAGCACGTTGCCCTTCACGTCGTCGAACTCCAGCTTCACGGCGCCTGCGCGCAGGTCCACGTCGACCGCCTTGCTGTTGCCGCGGTACTCGACGATGCCCTTGTAGAGATCCGCCCAGGCCTTCTTGAAGAGCGGGCCCTTGGAGGTCACGTCGGCGTTGGCGTCGAGGACGAGGACCTTCGAGCGCGGCTTCCTCGCCTTGAAGTAGGCCGCGACCTGGCAGGCGCGCTCGTACGGCCCCGGCGGGCACCGGTAGGGCGCCTGCGGGATCGAGAGCACGTAGACGCCGCCATCGGGCATGTCCTCGAGCTGGCGGCGAAGCGCCACCGTCTGCGGCCCGGCCTTCCAGGCGTGCAGCACGCGCGATTGCGCCTCGGCGCTCGCGAGCGCGGGGATCGAACCGGGAATGAAGTCGATGCCGGGCGACACGATGACGCGGTCGTAGGAAAGGGTCTCGCCTTTCGCGAGCCGGACCTGCTTCTTGTCGGCGTCGATGGCGGTGGCCATGTCGCGCACGATGCGGATGCCGTGGTTGTTCACGAGCCCGGTATACGGCGTCGTGATGTCGTTCATCGTCTTGAAGCCGCCCAGGACGAGGTTCGAGATCGGGCAGGAGATGAAGGCCTCGTTCGGCTCGACCAGCACGACCTCGATGGACGGGTCGAAAAGCCGGATGTACTTGGCCGCGGTCGCGCCGCCGTAGCCGCCGCCGACCACCACCACGCGCGCCTTCGATCCGCCAGCGGGAACGCCCGCGCAACCCGCCAGGCCCGCCAGGCCCGCCGCGGCCACGCCGGCCTTGAGGAAATCCCTTCTTTGCATGCTCATGTGTTCTTTCTCCTGTCGCCTAGCGGGCCTGTTTCGAGAAATAGTCGGCCAGGGCCGCCAGTTCCTCGTCCGAGTAGCCCTTGGTGAGCTGGTGCATGACCGTCGCAGGCTTCCTGCCCTGCTTGAACTGGGTCATGGCCATAAGCAGCTCGTCGCGCGGCTTGCCGGCGAGCCCCGCGAGCGTCGAGCCGGCTGCCGGCTTGCCACGCGTGCCATGGCAAGCCGCGCAATTGGCGGCCAGGGCGCGAACGCCCGAGGCGGACAGGTTGGATGGAGCAAATGCGGGTGGCGCGGGCTGCTGGGCGACGGCGATGCCGGCCGCAAGCGTTGCTGCCGCCACCGCGAAGTGACGCGCGGTTCGGATCATCGGTTTTCTCCTCCGGGAGTGTTGGGCGCAATCCCAGAGTATCCGTGGGGATAAGCCGTGTAAACCCACCCCTGAGGGAGGGGGGGGTATAGCCCGGAAGGGTAGCGCGGGTTAACCCGCAGCCGGGACCGGCTCGCCGGAGGGTGTCGCGGTCGCGATGTCGAGCCGCACCTTGCCGTCGGCGTCGATGTCGATCGTGACCCTGCCCCCGGTCGCCAGGCGGCCGAAGAGAAGCTCGTCGGCGAGCGCCCGGCGGATGGTGTCCTGGATGAGTCTCGCCATCGGTCGCGCGCCCATGAGCGGGTCGAACCCGTTCTTCGCGAGGTACTTCTTGAGCGCCTCGGTGAACTGTGCCTCGACCTTCTTCTCCGAGAGTTGCGCCTCGAGCTGCATCAGGAACTTGTCGACCACGCGCAGGATCACCTGCTCGTCGAGCGCGGCGAAGGAGATGATCGCGTCCAGGCGGTTGCGGAACTCCGGCGTGAACAGGCGCTTGATCTCCGCCATCTCGTCGCCCGCCTTGCGGTCGGTGGCGAAGCCGATGGCGTTCTTCGACAGGCCCTCGGCGCCGGCGTTGGTCGTCATGACGATCACGACGTTGCGGAAGTCGGCCTTGCGGCCGTTGTTGTCCGTGAGCGTGCCGTGGTCCATCACCTGCAGCAGGATGTTGAAGATGTCCGGGTGCGCCTTCTCGATCTCGTCGAGGAGGAGCACCGAGTACGGGTGCTTCGTGATCGCCTCGGTGAGGAGGCCGCCCTGGTCGAAGCCCACGTAGCCCGGGGGCGCCCCGATGAGGCGCGAGACCGCGTGGCGCTCCATGTACTCCGACATGTCGAAGCGCACGAGCTCCACGCCCATGATGAAGGCGAGCTGGCGCGCCACCTCGGTCTTGCCCACGCCCGTGGGGCCCGAGAAGAGGAACGAGCCGATCGGCTTCTGGGGGTTGCCCAGCCCGGAGCGCGCCATCTTGATGGCGGCCGACAGCGCCTCGATGGCCGCGTCCTGGCCGAACACCGTCGCCCTGAGGTCGCGGTCCAGGTTCTTCAGCTGCGTGCGGTCGTCCGAGGAGACGCTGCGCGTCGGGATGCGCGCGATCTTGGCGATGATCTCCTCGATCTCGGGCTTCCCGATCACCTTCTTCTGTTTCGACTTGGGCAGGATGCGCTGCAGGGCCCCCGCCTCGTCGATGACGTCGATGGCCTTGTCGGGCAGGTGCCGGTCGTTGATGTAGCGGGCGGCGAGCTCGGCGGCGGTGGTGAGCGCGTTGGCGGTGTACTTCACCCCGTGGTGCGACTCGAAGCGCGACTTGAGGCCGCGCAGGATCTCCACCGTCTCCTGGATGGACGGCTCGTTCACGTCGATCTTCTGGAAGCGCCGCGAGAGGGCGTGGTCCTTCTCGAAGATGCCACGGAACTCGTTGTAGGTCGTCGCGCCGATGCACTTGAGCGCGCCCGACGAGAGCGCGGGCTTGAGGAGGTTGGAGGCGTCCAGCGTGCCCCCGGACGCGCTGCCGGCGCCGATGAGGGTGTGGATCTCGTCGATGAAGAGGATCGCGTTCGGGTTCTCGACGAGCTGCTTGAGAACCGCCTTCAGGCGCTGCTCGAAGTCGCCGCGGTACTTGGTGCCGGCGAGGAGCGCGCCCATGTCGAGCGCGAAGACCTGCGCCTTGGCGAGGATCTCGGGCACCTGCCCGTCGATCACCCGCTTGGCAAGGCCCTCGGCGATGGCGGTCTTGCCCACGCCGGCCTCGCCGACGAGCAGCGGGTTGTTCTTGCGGCGCCGGCAGAGGATCTGGATGACGCGCTCGAGCTCGTGTTCGCGGCCGATGAGCGGGTCGATCTTGCCGTCGATCGCGAGCTGGTTGAGGTTCTGCGTGAAGCTCTCCAGCGCGCCACCGGCGCCCGGGGCCTCCTGGCCCTCCTCGGCATTCTCGCCGCCCTCCTCGCGGGCCCCGGACTGGGGATTCTTGGTGATGCCGTGGGAGATGAAGTTCACGACGTCCAGGCGCGAGACGCCCTGCTGGTGCAGGAAGTAGACGGCGTGCGAATCCTTCTCGCCGTAGATCGCGACCAGGACGTTGGCGCCGGTGACCTCCTTCTTGCCCGAGGACTGGACGTGCAGGATGGCGCGCTGGATCACCCGCTGGAAGCCGAGCGTGGGCTGGGTGTCCACCTCGCCGGTGCCGGCGACGGTGGGCGTGTGCTGCATCACGAAGTCGGAAAGGGCTTTCTTCAGCTCGTCGATCTTCGCCGCGCAGGCCTTCAGCACCTCGGAGGCGGAAGGGTTGTCGCACAGCGCGAGAAGCAGATGCTCCACGGTGATGAACTCGTGGCGCTTCTGGCGGGCCTCGACAAAGGCCATGTGCAGGCTGACTTCCAACTCCTGGGCGATCATGTTTCCTCCATCGCGCACTGCAGGGGATGCTGGTGCTGGCGCGAATATTGAACCACTTGCTCCACTTTCGTGGAGGCCACGTCCCGCGGGTAGGTTCCGCACACACCTTTGCCCTCGGTATGCACTTTGAGCATCACCTGGGTGGCTTGTTCCCTCGGAAGCGAAAAGAACGTCTGCAGCACCTCCACCACGAACTCCATCGGCGTGAAGTCGTCGTTGTACATGACGACCTTGAACATCGGCGGCGGCTTGACCTTGGCCGCGCTCGGCTTGAGCAGAGTGGAGCCGTGGGACTTGCTGGGCATGCCTTGGGCGTATGGATGGCGGCGGGCGCTGGTTCGTTACCGTCCCGACCAATATGGACAAAGGGCGGGTGTTTTTCAAGACCCCGCCCATTCTATTGACTTGCGCGGGCCGCGGGGTGTAAAAGGCGCGTTGGAGTTTGGCTTCAAGGATTTCGCATCGCTTCCACGCGACTTGCGTGCCTCGATCCGAACGATGTGCGGGCCTCCACCCGTTTTTCCAAGAGGTATGCAAGCGAATGGCAACCGGTACCGTCAAGTGGTTCAACGATGCGAAGGGCTACGGGTTCATCACGCCGGATGACGGCAGCGAGGATCTCTTTGCCCACTTCTCGGCAATCCAGATGCAGGGTTTCAAGACCCTCAAGGAAGGCCAGAAGGTCTCCTTCGACGTGACGCAAGGCCCCAAAGGCAAGCAGGCGTCGAACATCCAGGCCGCCTAAGAGCCGACTCGCCCCCTTGAAAAGCCCCCGGGGTTCGCGCCCCGGGGGCTTTTTTACATGTCGCGGCTGATCCTTCTCAACAAGCCCTTCGGCTTCATCTGCCAGTTCACCCCGTCCGGGCAGCACCCCACCCTGGCGGGCCTGGTGCCGGTGAAGGGCGTTTACCCGGCAGGCAGGCTGGACACCGACAGCGAGGGCCTCCTCGTCCTGACCGACGACGGGCGACTGCAGGCGAGGATCGCCGACCCCCGCCACAAGCTCGAGAAGGGTTACTGGGTCCAGGTCGAAGGGACACCGGAGCCCGCCGCCCTCGAATCCCTGTGCCGCGGCGTCGACCTCGGCGACTTCGTGACCCGCCCCGCCCGGGTGATCGTGATCGCGGAGCCCGACGGCCTCTGGCCCCGCGATCCCCCGATCCGCGTGCGCCGGGCCATCCCGACGGCCTGGCTGGACATCCGCATCCGGGAAGGGCGCAACCGCCAGGTACGGCGGATGACGGCCCGCGTGGGACTCCCGACGCTGCGCCTGGTGCGCCACCAGGTCGGCCCCTGGACCCTGGCGGGACTGCTTCCCGGCCAGTGGCGGGAAGCGCCGGCGGCCCTCTGACCGGCCCCGTCGGCCGGCAAGTCAACCGCGACCCTCCCTGGCACGTTAAATCTCCGGACCGGAGCGGCAATGCAGCCTGGTCGATAAAAATGATCCCCCAACTCCACGCAAAGGAATAGACGCAATGAAGAAGCTCTCCGTCCTGGTCGCCGCCGTTTTCGCCTCCGTGTCCCTGGGCGCGTTCGCCCAGGCGCCCGCGAAGCCGGCCGAACCCGCCAAGCCCGCCAAACCCGCAGCCGCGGCCCCGGCTGCGCCCGCCGCCCCGGCAACCCCGTCCGCCAAGGCGGAGTCACCCGCCAAGGCCGCGGCCCCCGCCAAGACCGAAGCGAAGGCTGCCGAAGCCCCGAAGGCCGCCGAGAAGTCGGTGAAGAAGGAAACGAAGGAAACGAAGAAGACGAAGAAGACGGCGAAGAAGGCGACGAAGGAAACGAAGACCGAAGCGCCGAAGTCCTGATTCGCGCTTTTCCGGCCGCAAGGGAAAGGCAGGGCTTCGGCCCTGCCTTTTTTCATGTCGCCCGTGCCGCCGTTTTTCCCGCAAGATAGCGCCCCATGAAGATCGTCGTCGGGCTCTCCGGAGGTGTCGATTCGGCCGTCGCCGCGCTGCTGCTCAAGCGCGAGGGGCACGAAGTCGTCGGCCTGTTCATGAAGAACTGGGAGGACGACGACGACGGCGAGTACTGCTCGACCCGCCAGGATCTCGTCGATGCGGTCTCCGTGGCGGACCGCGTGGGGATCGAGGTCGAGGCGGTGAACTTCGCGGCCGAGTACCGCGAACGCGTCTTCGCCAGCTTTCTTGCGGAATACCGGGCGGGCCGGACGCCCAACCCGGACGTCCTGTGCAACGCCGAGATCAAGTTCCGGGCGTTCCTCGACCACGCGATGACGCTGGGCGCAGAACGCATCGCGACCGGCCACTACGCGCGAGTCGATGAGACCGGCGGCGCGTACCGGCTTCTCAAGGGCCTGGACCCGGGCAAGGACCAGTCGTACTTCCTGCATCGCCTGACCCAGGCACAGCTGTCGCGTTCGATGTTCCCGGTGGGGCACCTGCGCAAGCCGCGGGTGCGGGAGATCGCCCGGGAAGCCGGGCTTCCCAACCACGCCAAGAAGGACTCGACGGGAATCTGCTTCATCGGCGAGCGCCCCTTCCGCGAATTCCTGTCGCGCTACCTGCCGCGCGAGCCGGGGCCGGTCGTCACGCCCGACGGCGAGCGGCTCGGGGAGCACCAGGGGCTCATGTACTACACGCTGGGCCAGCGCCAGGGCCTCGGCATAGGCGGCCGCCGCGGCGGCGACGGCGCGGCGTGGTATGTCGCGGCAAAGGATCTGGCCACCAACACGCTCGTCGTCGTGCAGGGCCACGACGACCCCCGCCTCTTCTCTTCCCGCCTGCGGGCCCAGGACGCCAGCTGGGTGTCGGGTTCACCGCCCGTCGGGGACGGGCCGCTGGGCGCCAAGACGCGCTATCGGCAGGCGGACGCGCCCTGCCGGTTCTCCGCCGAGGGCGTTGGGGCGTTCACGCTGGAATTCGGCGAGCCGCAGTGGGCCGTGACCCCGGGGCAATCCGCGGTGCTCTACCGGGGCGACGAATGCCTCGGCGGGGGAGTGATCGCCTGAGCGCGGGCCGGCCGGGAGCCCGCCACGCGAACCGGAACCCTCAGCCCTGCGGGCGGGAGGTGGCGAACGACGGCCGCGACTCGAGCCGCTCGATCCAGCGCCCGAGGGCGGCGTGCCGCGACCGCCAGGCGATCTCCGGCATGCGGAACTCCAGCCACAGAAGCGCGCACGCGCAGGCCACGTCGCCCAGGGAGAGGGTGTCGCCGCGCAGGAAGGCCTTGCCGCCCAGCTCGCGCGCCAGCGCTTCGATGCCCGCATCCACCTTGCTGCGTTGCCGGTCGATCCACGACGGATCCTGGCGGGCCGGGTCGCGCTTGCGCTCCAGGAAGATCGCGATGCCCGCGTCGGCGATGCCGTCGCCCAGCGCCTCGTCGCGGCGCACGCAGGCGCGCTCGAGGCCGGAGGGCGGGATGAAGGACGGGGCGCCGAGCGGGTCGAGGTACTCGGCGATCACCACCGAGTCGTAGAGGCAGGTGCCGTCGTCCAGCACCAGGACGGGAATCTTGTTGAGGGGGTTGTATCGCGGCACGGTCGTGCCGGCGTTCCAGGCGCTTTCCTCGACGAACTCGAAGGCGAGCTGCTTCTCGGCAAGAAGCACGCGGATCTTGCGGGCGTAGGGGCTGGTCTTCGAGGCGACGAGCTTCATCGGGAAACCTCAACGAGGCGGCGGGCGCCGAGTATAGCACCGGGGTCCCGGCAGCCGCCCGCCGCGGGCCGCGTGATAACATCCCGCCACGGTCCCGAACATGTCCCACGCCCTCACCGCCCTTTCGCCGCTCGACGGGCGCTACGCCTCCAAGACCCGCGCGTTGCAGGACCACTTCAGCGAGTTCGCGCTGATACGCCTGCGCGTGCGCATCGAGATAGCCTGGCTCAAGGCGCTCGCGGCGGAGCCCGCCTTCGACCTCCTTCCCCCGTTCTCGGCGGGCACCGTCGCCGAACTCGACCGCGTCGCCGCTACCTTCGGCGTGGCCGACGCCGAGCGCGTGAAGGCCATCGAGGCGACGACCAACCACGACGTGAAAGCCGTCGAGTACTGGTTGCGCGAGACCTTCCGCGGCAACGGGGAAATCGCCGCGGCGGGCGAGTTCATCCACTTCGCCTGCACTTCCGAGGACATCAACAACCTCGCGCACGCCCTCATGGTCCGCGGCGGTCTCGACGGCGTGATCCTGCCCGCCGTCGACGCGATCGCGGCGCGCCTGGACGAGCTCGCGCGGATGCACGCCGGCCTCGCGATGCTCTCGCGCACCCACGGGCAGCCGGCCACGCCGACCACCCTCGGCAAGGAGATGGCCAACGTGGCCTGGCGCCTCAAGCGCGCCCGGCTCGCGGCCTCCGCCGTGGAGATGCTGGGCAAGGTGAACGGCGCCACCGGGAACTTCAACGCCCACGTGGTCGCCGCACCCGCGATGGACTGGCCCGGCTTCGCGCGGCGCTTCGTCAACGGGCTGGGCATCGCCTACAACCCCCTCACCATCCAGATCGAGCCGCACGACGCGCTCGCGCAGGCCTTCGACGCGCTGGCGAGGCTCAACACGATCCTCGTCGACCTCGACCGCGACGTGTGGGGCTACATCTCGCTGGGCTACTTCCGCCAGAAGGTGAAGGCCGGCGAGGTGGGCTCCTCGACCATGCCCCACAAGGTCAACCCGATCGACTTCGAGAACTCCGAGGGGAACCTCGGCCTCGCCAACGCGCTGCTGCGCCACCTGGCCGAGAAGCTGCCGGTCTCCCGGTGGCAGCGCGACCTCACCGACTCGACGGTGCTGCGCAACATGGGAGTCGCCTTCGGCTACTGCCTGCTGGGCTACGAGGCGTGCCTGCGCGGGCTGGGCAAGCTGGAAGCCAACCCCGTGCGCATCTCCGCGGACCTGGAAGGCTGCTGGGACGTGCTCGCCGAGCCGGTGCAGACCGTCATGCGCGCCCACCGCATCGAGGGCTCGTACGAGTTGCTGAAGGAACTCACGCGCGGCAAGGGCGGCATCACGAAGGAGGAGCTGCACCGCTTCGTGGCCTCGCTCCCGCTCCCCGACGACGCGAAGGCGCGCCTGCTGGCCCTGACGCCTTCCACGTACATCGGACTCGCCGCGGGCCTCGCGCGCGAGAGCTAGGCGCTGCGCACGCCCGCGGGACGCTCGCCGAGCGTGCCGACGTCGCCGGTGATCTCGCCGCCTTCCTGGACCAGGAGCTTGCCGTAGCGGACCTTGCCGTTGACGCGCCCGGTCGCGTGCAGCACGAGCCGGCCGCGCACCGTCAGTTCCCCCTCGAAGCTGCCGCGGATCTCGGCGACCTCGATGTCCGCCGTGCCCTTGAAGGCCCCCTGCTCGGCGATCTGGATGGCGCGGCTCACCATCGTCGCCTCGACGCGGCCCTCGACGACCAGCGTGTCGCAGTCGTCGATCTCGACGCCGCGCAGCTTGATGTTCGGCCCTACGATCAGACGTGAGCCGGTGACCTCCTCCGGCCGGTGGACGGTCTCGGCGTTGGCCGCCGGGGTGGCCGGGGCGGCGCGGGGAACCGCGGCAAGCGGTGGTGCCGCGGCGGCGTGGCCGGCGGCCGGCGAACTCGCCGGGGGGCCGGGTACTCGCGGGGCTTCCTTCCGGCCGAACAATCCGTCTGAATAGCGCATGGCAGTGCTCCTCGTGTCAGGGGTGTCGGGAACCGACGGGACACTGAATCACGATCCGTGCCATGACGGGCCGCGGGCCGGGAATCGAGCATCCATGCGGGTTTGCGGCCGGTCGTCCCTCGGGCCGTTTGACCGCTCCCGTCTCCGTCCCGCGACATCGCAGGCGCCGCGCGGTCGCAAGCGCCTGATTGCATGGGAACCCCGCTGTCTCTCCCGGGAGACGCCTGTCAACCGGTACGCGCGCCACCGCGTTTAGGGGGCGCGACCGCCGGGAACGGGCTAGAATCTTCCGGCGTCGCCCCCACCGTCCACAGGAGAACCCATGAAGAAGCTCATCGCCGCCGCCGCAATCGCACTGCTTGCCGCGACCGGAACGGCCATCGCCAAGGAAGAACCGAAGAAGCCCGCCACCACCGCCGCCGCACCGGCGAAGGCCGAGGCGATGCTCGACCTCAACACCGCCTCGCGCGACGAGCTGGTCAAGCTCAAGGGCGTGGGCGACGCGCGTGCAGACGCGATCATCAAGGGGCGCCCCTACAAGGCCAAGAACGAGCTCGTCGACCGCAAGATCGTCCCCGAGAGCGTCTACAACGACATCAAGGACAAGGTGATCGCCAAGCAGGCCGCCGCCAAGCCCGCGGACGACAAGAAAAAGAAGAAGGGCGGCTGCTGACCGGCATCCCGCGGTCGCGCCACCCCTCGAATGCCCGCGAGGCGACTCGCGGGCATTTTCATTTCCGGCTCAGGGCGCGACGGGCTCCTCGCCGTACTGCGGGTTCATCCTGCCCGAGCTGATGCCCATCTTGTTGAGGGCGCTCAGGTAGGCCTTGGCTGAGGCAACGACGATGTCGGTGTCCGCCCCCATGCCGTTGACGACGCGGCCATCCTTGGAGAGCCGGACGGTCACCTCCCCCTGGGAGTCCGTCCCGGTCGTGATGTTGTTCACCGAGTAGAGCAGCAGCTCGGTCCCGCTGTGGACCAGCTCCTCGATCGCCTGGAAGGAGGCGTCCACCGGGCCGGCCCCGCGGGCCTCCGCGCGCGCCTCGTGCCCGCCGTCGGCAATCACCACGCGCGCGAACGGCTGCTCCCCCGTCTCGGAATGGGCCACCAGGGAGACCAGCTTGAAGCGCTCCGTCTCGGGCGTCACGCTCTCGTCGGAGACCAGGGCCTGGAGGTCCTCGTCGAAGATCTCGCGCTTCTTGTCCGCAAGCTCCTTGAACTTGGCGAACGCCGCGTTGAGCGCCTCCTCGGAAGCGAGCGTGATGCCGAGCTCCGAAAGGCGGCTGCGGAAGGCGTTGCGCCCGGAGAGCTTGCCGAGCGTCAGGCGGTTCGCCCCCCAGCCGACGTCCTCGGCACGCATGATCTCGTAGGTCTCGCGGTGCTTGAGCACGCCGTCCTGGTGGATGCCGGACTCGTGCGCGAACGCGTTTGCGCCCACCACGGCCTTGTTGGGCTGGACCGGGTAGCCGGTGATGGTCGACACCAGCTTGCTCGTCGGGACGATCTGCGTGGCGTCGATGCCCGTGCGGCAGTCGAACACGTCCGAGCGCGTCCGCACCGCCATCACGATTTCCTCGAGCGAGGCGTTGCCCGCCCTCTCGCCCAGGCCGTTGATCGTGCATTCCACCTGCCGCGCGCCGTTCATCACCGCCGCCAGCGAGTTGGCCACGGCCATGCCGAGGTCGTTGTGGCAGTGCGTGGACCAGACCGCCTTGCCGGCGTTGGGGATGCGCGTGAGCAGCTCACGGAAGAGGGAGCCCCAGCGTTCCGGCACGCTGTAGCCGACGGTGTCGGGGACGTTGATCGTGGTCGCGCCGGCCGCAATGGTCGCCTCGAAGACGCGGCACAGGAAATCGACCTCGGAGCGGACGGCGTCCTCGGCGGAGAACTCGACGTCGTCCGTGTACTGCCGCGCCTGCTTGACCGCGCGAACGGCGGCCTCGAGGACCTGCTCCTCGCTCATGCGCAGCTTGAGCTTCATGTGGATCGGGCTCGTCGCGATGAAGGTGTGGATGCGCTTGCGCGCCGCCGGCGCCACGGCCTCTCCCGCGCGGCGGATGTCGTTCTCGTTGGCCCGCGCGAGCGAGCAGACGGTCGACTCCTTCACCGCGTCGGCGACCGCGCGGATGGCCTCGAAATCGCCCTGGCTCGCCGCGGCGAAGCCGGCCTCGATAACGTCCACGCGCAGGCGCTCGAGCTGCTTGCCGATGCGCACCTTCTCCTCGCGGGTCATCGAAGCGCCCGGGCTCTGCTCGCCGTCGCGCATGGTGGTGTCGAAAATGATCAATTGGTCCTGCATGGGTCACTCCGGGATGTGGGATGGGACACAAGCCGTCCCGTCTGCCGGGCGGCGCCGCAACTGCCGAATTGGGGGGGATTTTTAGCGCGCGAGGCGCAGCAGCAGGCCGGGGAGGCCCGCCAGGGGGATGCGAAACAGGTGGTCGGCGATGCGCGCGACGGAATTCATGCGACGACTATAGCAATGGCAGCCGGGGCTGGCAACTGGCGCCCGGGGCTCAAGCGCCCGGCGGGTCGCCGATCTCCGTGCCCGACTTGGCGCCGGCGCGAAGCAGCTCGGCGACGATGTCGTGGGAACCGTGCTCCTCGGCCAGGTCCATCGCGGTGAGGCCGGCCTCGTCACGGAGGTTGGGGTCGGCTCCCGCGGCGAGCAGCACCGACACGGCCTCCTTGAACCCCATCTGCGCGGCCAGCGCGAGGGCGGTCAGGCCGCTCTCGTCGCGATGGTCCGCCGGGGCGCCGCGCGCCAGGAGGAGCTCGACGGCCGGCAGGTTCGTCTCCTCGATGGCCACCATGAGGAGCGAGCGGCCTCCCCCGTTCACCACCGTGTCGGGCGGAGTGGAGTGGAGCATCCGCGCGAGGGCGGTCACGTCGCCGGCGTCGATCGCGTCGCGGATGTGCTGGTACTGCCTCTCCTTGGCCTCGGTCCTCAGGCGCTGCACGGCCCAGAGCACGTAGCCCGAGACGCCGTAGGCGACCATGATGCCCCAGAGAACGTGCGAGGGCTCGATCGAGATGAGCAGCAGCGCGACCACGATCACCAGCGTCATCCAGAACGGCACTGCCCGGCGCAGGTTCAGGTCCTTGCCGCTGTAGAAGCGGATGTTCGACACCATCGTCACGCCCGCGTAGACGAGGATCGCCGCGGCGAACCACTTCACCTCGCCGCCCTTCACCTGGTAGTCGTTGAGCACCCAGATCATGCCCGCCACGAGTGCCGCGGCCGCCGGGCTCGGCAGCCCGGTGAACCAGCGCTTGTCGGCCACCGAGAGCTGCGTGTTGAAGCGCGCCAGCCGCAGGGCCGCGCCGACGCAGTAGACGAACGCCGCGATCCAGCCGATGCGCCCCATGTCGCGAAGCGCCCACTCGTACATGACGAGCGCGGGGGCGGCGCCGAAGGAGACCATGTCGGCGAGGCTGTCGTACTCTGCACCGAAAGCGGACTGGGTGTTGGTGAGCCTCGCGACGCGCCCGTCGAGGCCGTCGAGCACCCCCGCGATGAAGATGGCGATGGCAGCGCGCTCGAAGTCGTGGTTCATGCCCTGCACGACCGCGTAGAAGCCCGCGAAAAGGGCGAGCGTGGTGAACAGGTTGGGCAGCAGGTAGATGCCGCGCCGGCGGATCGGCTCCATCAGCGCGGGGCGCGGCTTCCGGGGGGCGTTCATGCGCGCGCGGTGCGTCCCGGCATTACTTCAGCGCCCCGGCAGGAGGGCCAGGACCGTGGAGGTCGCCGAGACCCGGTCACCGATCGCGACCTTCGGCGTCGAGCCGGGCGGCAGGTAGACGTCGACCCGCGAGCCGAAGCGGATGAAGCCGTAGCGCTGCCCGGGGGCGAGCTTGTCGCCGCGGCCGACGTAGCAGAGGATCCGCCGCGCGATGAGCCCGGCGACCTGGACGACGGTGACGTCCAGGCCCGAGGCCATGCGCAGCTGGATGGCGTTGCGCTCGTTGTCGGTCGATGCCTTGTCGAGGTCCGCGTTCACGAAGAGCCCGGGGAAGTACCACACGTTCTCGACCGTGCCCTCCACGGGCGAGCGGTTCGAGTGCACGTTGAAGACGTTCATGAAAACGCTGATCTTCACCGCGTCGCGGCCGGCGTACTCGTCGCGGGCGTTGCCGACCTGGACGATGCGGCCGTCGGCGGGCGCGAGCACGAACCCCTCGCCTTCGGGGATTTCCCGGGGCGGATCGCGGAAGAACTGCAGGATGAAGGCGGCGACGATCCAGAACGGGGCGGACCACCAGCCGCCGAACCAGGTGACGGCGGCCGCGACCGCGACCGATGCCGCCAGGAAGGGCCACCCTTCGCGGGCGATGATGGGGTGCGGATAGTGCGCCAAGGTGCCTCCGGATTGCGCTTCGCAAGCGCCATTTTACTTCCGCGCGGCCGGCCATTGCGGGAGGGCCGGGTTTCCCCGGCCCCCGAAACGCTAGTTGCGGCTCTGGTCGACGAGCTTGTTCTTCCTGATCCAGGGCATCATCGCCCGCAGCTTCTCGCCCACCTGTTCGATGGGGTGCTCGGCCAGCAGCCGGCGGCGTGCCTTGAGCGTCGGGGCCCCCGCCTGGTTCTCCAGGATGAAGTCGCGGGCGTAGCCGCCATTCTGGATGTGGGCGAGCGCGTCCCTCATCGCCTGCCTGGCCTCGGGCCCGATGACCTTCGGCCCCGTGAGGTACTCGCCGAATTCCGCGTTGTTGGAGATCGAGTAGTTCATGTTGGCGATGCCGCCCTCGTAGATGAGGTCCACGATGAGCTTGGTCTCGTGCAGGCATTCGAAGTAGGCCATCTCGGGGGCGTATCCGGCATCCACGAGGGTCTCGTAGCCCGCCTTGATGAGCTCCACGATGCCGCCGCAGAGCACGGTCTGCTCGCCGAAGAGGTCGGTTTCCGTCTCCTCGCGGAAGTTGGTCTCGATCACCCCGCCGCGCGTGCCGCCGATCGCGCAGGCGTAGGAGAGCGCCAGGTCCTTGGCCTTGCCCGATGCGTCCTGGTGGACGGCGATGAGCGCGGGCACGCCGCCGCCCTGGGTGTAGGTCGAGCGCACGAGGTGGCCGGGACCCTTGGGCGCGATCATGATCACGTCGAGGTCGGCGCGGGGCTGGATCTGCCCGAAGTGGATGTTGAAGCCGTGCGCGAAGGCCAGAGCGGCGCCCTTCTTGATGTTGGGCTCGATCGACTCCCGCCAGACGGCCGCGTGGTTCTCGTCGGGAAGCAGGATCATCACGAGGTCGGCGCCCTTCACGGCGGCCCCGACTTCCTTCACCTCGAGCTTCGCCTTTTTGGCCTTGTCCCAGGATGCGCCGTCGCGGCGCAGGCCGACCGTCACCTTCACGCCGGAGTCCTTGAGGTTCTGGGCATGGGCGTGGCCCTGCGAGCCGTAGCCGATGATGGTGACCTTCTTGCCCTTCACGAGCGAGAGGTCGGCGTCCTTGTCGTAGTACACCTTCATGTTCGTATCCTCAGGGTTTCCGAAATTGTTCAGGCCTTGAGCACCCACTCGCCCCGGCCGATGCCCGAGACGCCGGTGCGGACGGTCTCCAGGATGGCGCCCTTGTCGAGCGCCTCGAGGAAGGCATCGAGCTTGTCGGTGGTGCCCGTGAGCTCGATCGTGTAGGACTTGTCGGTCACGTCGATGATGCGGCCGCGGAAGATGTCCGCCGTGCGCTTCATCTCCTCGCGGTCCTTCCCGGCGGCGCGCACCTTCACGAGCATCAGCTCGCGCTCGATGTGGCGGCCCTCCGAGAGGTCGACCACCTTCACCACGTCGACCAGCTTGTTCAGCTGCTTGGTGATCTGCTCGACGATCTCCTCGGAGCCCGTGGTGACGATGGTCATGCGCGACATGGTCGCGTCTTCCGTGGGCGCCACGGTGAGCGATTCGATGTTGTAGCCGCGGGCGGAAAAGAGGCCCGCGACGCGCGACAGGGCGCCCGCTTCGTTTTCGACGAGGATGGAGAGGATGTGTCGCATGACTTGGTCTGGATGGAGGGAGGCGGGGGAAGGCGCCGCGGCGGGGCGGGACGCGCCCCGGCCGGCGCCCCGGGGGGCGCTACAGGTCCTCGGCGAGGATCATCTCCGACATGCCCTTGCCGCCGGGCACCATCGGGAAGACGTTCTCGGTCTGGTCGGTGATGATGTCGAGGAACACGAGGCGGTCCTTGAGGGCGAAGGCCTCGCGCAGCGCCCCCTCGACGTCGCCGGGCTTCTCGACCTTCATCCCGACGTGGCCGTAGGCCTCGGCGAGCTTCACGAAGTCCGGCAGCGCGTCCATGTAGGACTCGGCGTAGCGGTTGCCGTGGAAGAACTCCTGCCACTGGCGGACCATGCCCATGTAGCGGTTGTTGAGGTTCACGAGCTTCACCGGCAGGTGGTACTGCTTGCAGGTGGAGAGCTCCTGGATGCACATCTGGATCGAGGCCTCCCCCGTCACGCAGGCGACGTCGGCCTCCGGGAAGGCGAGTTTCACGCCCATCGCGTAGGGAAGCCCCACGCCCATCGTCCCCAGCCCGCCGGAATTGATCCAGCGCCGGGGTTTCTCGAACCGGTAGAACTGGGCGGCCCACATCTGGTGCTGGCCCACGTCGGAGGTGACGTAGGCGTCGCCCTTGGTCACTTCCCAGAGCTTCTCGATCACGAACTGCGGCTTGATGATCGGGGACGCCCGGTCGTACTTCAGGCAGTCCTTGGCCCGCCAGGTGGCGATCTGGGCCCACCACGCAGCCAGTGCGGCGGCATCGGGCTTCTCCTTGCCGGCCTTGATCAGCGCGATGAGCTCCGTGAGCACGTCCTTCACGTGGCCGACGATCGGCACGTCGACGCGCACCCGCTTGGAGATCGAGGAGGGGTCGACGTCGATGTGGACGATCTTGCGGCTCGGGTTTCCCGCGGCGAAGTGCGCCGGGTTGCCGATGACGCGGTCGTCGAAGCGCGCGCCCACGGCCAGCAGCACGTCGCAGTTCTGCATGGCCATGTTGGCCTCGACGGTGCCGTGCATTCCCAGCATGCCGACGAAGCGCTTGTCCGAGGCGGGGATGGAGCCCAGCCCCATGAGGGTGTTGGTGCACGGGAAGTCGAGCAGGCGCACCAGCTCCGTCACCTCCTGGGACGCCTCGCCGAGCACGGCGCCGCCCCCCACGTAGATCATCGGCCGCTTCGCATCCAGGAGGAGCTGCATCGCCTTCTTGATCTGGCCGCCGTGCCCCTTCACCACCGGGCTGTAGGAGCGCAGGTGGACCTTGTCGGGGTAGTGGAAGCGCGCCGTCTGCTGGGAGACGTCCTTCGGGATGTCGACCAGCACCGGGCCGGGCCGGCCCGTCGTGGCGATGTGGAAGGCCTTCTTGATCGTGACCGCGAGCTCGTTCACGTCCTTCACGAGGAAGTTGTGCTTCACGCACGGGCGGGTGATGCCCACCGTGTCGCACTCCTGGAAGGCGTCCTCGCCGATGGCCCGCGTGGGCACCTGGCCCGTGATCACGACCATCGGGATGGAGTCCATGTACGCGGTCGCGATGCCGGTGACCGCATTGGTCACGCCGGGTCCGCTGGTGACCAGCGCCACCCCCGGGCGGCCCGTGGCTCGCGCGTAGCCGTCGGCCGCGTGGAGCGCACCCTGCTCGTGCCGGACGAGGATGTGCTTCACCTTCTTCTGCTTGAAGAGGGCGTCGTAGATGAAGAGGACCGCGCCCCCCGGGTAGCCGAACACGAACTCGACGCCCTCCTCCGAAAGGCAGCGGATGGCGATCTCGGCGCCCGTCAGGGTTTCACCGGTTTCCGCGAGCGGGGGGAGCTTGAGTTCCATAAGGTCTTGTAATTCGGGAGGTTTCAAAAAGGGGACCTAGAACATTAGCCGGCAGGGTCGGATTGGTCAAGCCGAATGGCGGGATAAACGGCTTACGCGACCCGGCGGGCGCCGCGGGGCCGTTTGCTATAGTCGCGGCGTCGCGAACCGGGTTCGCTCCCCGCCCCGCGCGCGGAGCCCGCCCGGCAGCCCGCGGAGGACCCCCTGGCCACCAGAAAAGAACTGTCGGACTTCCTCGCCTCCGCCGAGAAGCGCGCCTTCAAGCAGTGCGTGTTCGCGGTCCATGACGACGAGGCGGCGCTCGACATCCTCCAGGAGGCGATGCTCAAGCTCGCCGAGAAGTACTCGGCCCGCCCGCCCGGGGAGCTGCCGCTGCTCTTCCAGCGCATCGTCCAGAACGGCATCCGCGACCACTTCCGGCGCAGCAAGGTGCGCTCGGCGTGGACCTCGCTCTGGTCCTCCCTGGGCCTCACCGGCGAGGACGACGACGCCGACCCGCTCGAGACCTTCGAGGTCGAGGAGCACACGAACGTGCCGGCCTCGCCGGCCGACCGGCTGGAGCAGTCGCAGGTGATGCAGATCATCGAGGAAGCCGTGCAGTCGCTGCCCGAACGTCAACGGCAGGCCTTCCTGCTGCGTTATTGGGAAGACTTCGATGTCAGTGAAACGGCCAGGGCGATGGGGTGTTCGGAGGGCAGCGTGAAGACGCACTGCTCCCGGGCCACCCATGCCTTGGCGAAGACCCTGAGATCAAAAGGCATAACCCTATGAACGAAAAGGATTTTGGCCAGAGAATCCGGCCCTGGCTCGACCGGTCGGCCGGCGAGGTGGGGGAAATGCAGGCCACGCGCCTGCGCGCGGCGCGCCTGCGGGCCATGGACCACTGGCAGGAGCCGGTGCACCTGCTCGGGCTCGTCACTGTCGGTCCGGGGACGGCGCAGACGCTCAAGTACTCGATCCTCCAGCAGGTGCTGCTGTGGCTGCCCATCGCCATCCTGCTTGCGACGCTGGCGGCCAAGGCGCTCTCGCCCGAGATCGATCTCGGCGAGCTCGACGCACAGCTCCTGACCGGCGAGTTGCCGATCGACGCGTTCCTCGACGAGGATTTCGACCAGTGGCTCAAGAACGCCTCGGTCTCCGGCTCCTTCTAGGCGCCCTCCTCGCCTGCGTCGCGCTCGCCGCGATCCCGGCGGAGACGAGGCTCAAGACACCGCAGACCCCGTGGGCGAGCCTGCCGGCCGAGGACCGCAAGGTCCTCGCCCCCCTTGCCCCGGACTGGGACAAGATGCCCGGCTACCAGCAGCAGCGCCTCATGTCCGCGGCGGCCAAGTACCCGCAGATGCGCCCCATCCAGCAGGAGCGCTTCCAGGAGCGCATCCGCGACTGGGCCGCGATGACCCCGGAGCAGCGCAAGGCGGCCCGCGAGACGTTCAAGGGCCTGAAGAAGCTGCCGCCGTCCAAGCAGCACGAGCTCCGGGAGCGGTGGCTGGAGCGCAACGCCGCGCAGGCGCCCGAGACCGGGCCCGCACCCGGAACCGGACCGGAGTCCCGCTGACGTGGCGGGAGATGGCGTTCGCGCCCCTCGCCTGGCGCGGCGTGCCGCCTGCGCGGTCTACGAAACCCTGATCCTCGCCGCGCTGGTCCTCATCGCGACGTTTCCATTCCTCGCCCTGGCGGGCGATTCCACCAGCGGGCTGCGCCGGCATGTGCTGCAGGCCTGGGTCGTCTTCGTCGTGGGCGCCTACCTCGCCGGGTTCTGGAGCCGCGGCGGCCAGACGATCGCCATGAAGACCTGGCGGATCCGCCTGGAGAACGCGGACGGCGGGCCGGTCCCGCTCGCGCGTGCAGTCCGCCGCTACCTGCTGGCCCTGGTGGGCGCCGCCGCGCTCGGCATCGGCTTCCTCTGGGCTCTCGTGGACCGCGACGGGCAGTTCATGCACGACCGCCTCGCAGGCACTCGTCTCGCGGACACGCGGCCCGCAACCGGGAACCCTCCCGCCTAGCGCCGCTCCGCGTGCGCCAGGCCCGCGGCCGCCACCCCCAGGAAGAGAAGCGTCGGCATGCCGGCGGAGAAGGCCGCCGGCCAGTCGTTCAGGAGCCCCACGTGGGAGAAGAGCCGGCCGGAGAAGTGGAAGCCGAGCCCCAGGAGGATCCCCAGCACGATCTTCGCCCCGGTGCCCCCCGTGCGTTGCGAGTGGATGGCGAACGGGATGGCCAGCACCATCATCACGATGGCCGCGACCGGGTACAGCGCCTTCTGCCACAGCGCGATCTCGTAGCGCGTGGTCATCTGCCGGTTCTCGCGCAGGTGGTCGATGTAGGCCCACAGGTTCAGCACCGACATGCGCTCCGGCACGATCTTGAGGACGGAGAGGATGTCGGGCGTGAGGACCGAGTTCCAAACCGAGACGGGCCGGCGCTCCAGCACCGCCTTGTCGCCGTCGAAGCGCGTCACTTCCACGTCCGAAAGCGTCCAGCGGTTGCCCTCGTAGGTGGCCTTCCCCGCGCGGCTGATCGAGGCCAGGCGGTAGGCGTCGTCGAACTCGTAGATCCTCAGGTTGAGGAGCACCGTGTCGGCGGTGACGTCCTGGATGTTCACGAAGCTCCTGTCCTCCTTCACCCAGAAGCCGGAACGGAACTCGCGGGCGACGATCGAGGTGGTGGCCTTCAGCCTAACGCTCTTGGCGGCCTCCTCGGTGTACGGCGTCACGAGTTCGCCCATCGCGAGCGTCACCGCGGCCACCACGAGCCCCGCCCCTCCCACGTGCGCGGCGAGCTGGCGCATCGACAGCCCCGAGGAGCGCATCACGGTGAGCTCCGACTGATCCGACATCCGCGCGAGCGAGAAGAGCGTGCCGATCAGCGCCGCGGCGGGCAGGAGGACGTAGGCGTGGGACGGAAGCGACAGGAGCACGTAGCCGACCATGACGCCGAGGCGGTAGCCGCCGCGGCCCACGTCGTCCAACTCGCGCACCAGGTCGAAGAAGCCGAAGAGCGCGAGCAGCGCCGCGAGCACCAGCAGGCTCGTGGCGAGGATCTCGCGCGCGAAGTAGCGGAAGAGCATCGCCGGCCCGCTAGCCGCCCTGCAGCACCCTCGCCAGCACGACGATGACGAGGATCCACGCCCACAGGAGCAGCCCGAAGGCGACGAAGGGCACGTGCCGGTCGGGCACGAACCGGGGCGTGATCACGCGCGTGGCGCGGGTGACCGGGCCGGTCACGATGCAAAAGACCTGGTAGATCACGTTCTGATCGCGCCGCGTGCCGGAGAAGAGCGCGACCAGGCCCTGCCCGATGTAGGCGAAGCCCGCCACCTCGATCACGGCCTTGAGGGCGCGCAGCAGGAATTCAGGTTCCATGGGGGAAGAATGAAAAAGGCCCGCGCCGGAAAGGCGCGGGCCCATTGTGCCACGGAAGGAACGGCTCTCAGGTGCCCTTGGTGTCGATGTCGCCCGTGAGGCTCGGGTAGCGCACGTGGTCCACCAGCTCCTGCACTTCCTTCGAGGGCGCCGGGGTCACGAGGCTCACGACGAAGATGGTGATGATGCCCACCGGCACGCCGAACAGGCCCGCCGAGATCGGATCGAGACCGAACCACTTCGGGATCGGGGTCGTGCCGAACCACTGGATGAACGTCGGATAGGTGTGGACCATGTAGTACAGGCACACGCCCAGGCCCGTGATGATGCCGGAAATGGCACCCCACTTGGAGGCCCGCTTCCAGAAGATCCCCATCACGAGGGCCGGGAAGAAGGCCGATGCCGCCATCGAGAAAGCCGCGCCCACCAGGAACAGGATGTTGCCCGGCTTGAGCGAGGTCACGTACGCCGCGATGACCGCCACGACCAGAAGCAGCCCCTTGGCCACCGAGATACGCATCGTCGGCGAGGCGTTGGGGTTGATCATCTTGTAGTACAGGTCGTGCGACAGCGCATTGGCGATCGTGAGGAGCAGGCCGTCGGCGGTCGAGAGCGCCGCGGCGAGACCGCCCGCAGCCACCAGGCCGGAGATCACGTACGGCAGGCCCGCGATTTCCGGGGTCGCCAGCACGATGATGTCGCCGCCGATGACGATCTCGGCCAGCTGCACGATGCCGTCCTTGTTGATGTCGGTGATGCTGAGCAGCGTCCTGTCCACCGCCTGCCACGCGTTCACCCAGGCTGGAAGCTCCGAGAACTTGGTGCCGACCACCAGCGTGTACACGTCGAACTTCGCAAGCACCGCGAGGGCGGGCGCCGTGAAGTAGAGCAGGAAGATGAAGAAGAGCGACCAGAACACCGACACGCGCGCTTCCTGCACCGAGGGCGTGGTGTAGTAGCGCATCAGGATGTGCGGGAGCGCTGCCGTGCCGAACATCATGCAGAACACGACGCCGAGGAAGTTGAGGCGGCTCGTATCGCGGGCCTTCTCGTCCTTGCCGGGGTAGGGCGTGGCATGCGGCAGCGGCGGGCCGGTGCGGCCTGCGGCGGCGCCCTTGTCCGCGGTCCACTTGGCCTTGGCGGCATCGGGCGAGGCCGGGAAGCCCTTGACCGCGGCTTCGGCGGCGTCGAGGTCCGCCTTGGGCGCGTTCGCGGCCTTCAGGTCCTCGAGCTTCTTCGTGACCGCATCCTTCTCGGTCTGGTAGGTGGCCGGCAGGCCCTTGACCTTGTCGTCCGCGGCCTTGGCGCGGTCGGCGAAGATCTTGCGGACTTCCAGTTCCTTCGGGTCCGCCGTAAGCTGCTTCTCGCGCTCGGTCAGGCGCTCGAGAACCCCGCCGTACACCGCCTGCGGGATGGGCACGCCCGTGTGCTTCACGGAGAGCCACACCACCGGGATCATGTAGGCCACGATCAGGATGACGTACTGGGCCACCTGCGTCCACGTCACCGCCCGCATGCCGCCGAGGAAGGAGCAGACCAGGATCCCCGCGAGGCCGACGAACACGCCGATGCCGAATTCGAGGCCCGTGAAGCGGCTGGTGATCACGCCTACGCCGTAGATCTGCGCCACCACGTAGGTGAACGAGCACAGGATCGCGGCGATGACGCCGAAGGACCGCACGATGTTGCCGCCGTAGCGCGCGCCCAGGAAGTCGGGAATCGTGAACTGGCCGAACTTGCGCAGGTAGGGCGCGAGCAGCAGCGCCACCAGCACGTAGCCGCCGGTCCAGCCCATGATGAACGACAGGCCCTGGAAGCCGGTCAGGTAGAGGGTGCCGGCCATGCCGATGAAGGAGGCCGCGCTCATCCAGTCCGCGCCGGTCGCCATGCCGTTGAAGAACGCCGGTACCCGGCGCCCGGCCACGTAGTATTCCGCGACCTCCACGGTGCGGCTCATGATGCCGATGCCCGCGTAGAGGAGGATCGTGAAGACGAGGAAGGTGTAGCCGATCCACTTGTTGGTCATGCCCATCTGCTCGGCGATGGCGAGCAGGACCACGAACAGGACGAACCCGCCCGTGTAGAAGGTGTAGTACTTCTTGAGCTGCTGCGTGAAACTCTTCTGGCTGGTGGCCATCAGTCTTCCTCCCCTTCCTGGACACCATGCTCGAGGTCGTTCTTGCGCATGGCGAGCGCGTAGTAGCCGATGATCGCGACGTAGATGATCAGGGACCCCTGTGCCGCCATGTAGAACGACAGCGGCCAGCCGAAGATCTTGATCTCGGCCAGCGGGATGGCATACCACGCCATCACGAACGTGACGACGAACCAGATGGCCAGCAGAATCGCCGTAAGCCGCAGGTTCTTCTGCCAGTAGTCGATGTGTTTCTCCGTCAGCTGCATCGCTTTCCTCCTCGTTGATCGTTGTCCTCGGTACGGCGGGCGAGCCGTCCGGGCCGGTCGAGTTGCCGGAAGCCGCCCACGGGTGGGCGCCTGGCCGGCACGGGTCGCCGTCGAATCCTTCGTCGAGGGGAAACAGCCGAAACCACCGCGACCCGGTCCGGCGTTGCGCGCCCGGCCATCCCTCTTCACGGGGATTGGCGGGGCGCCGCCGTTTGTTCTTCTTGGGTGGCCCTCCTCCTCAACTCGCCGGATGCTAATGCGCCTGTCCAGCCCCCCGCAATAGGGGTTAACCCTAACCCGGCTGGCCGCCCCCCGTCCGGTCGGGGGGGCGCGCCCCCAAAGTGGCCTGGACGAGACCGGCCACGGAGTCGACGGCGAGCTTCTCCATGATGCGGGACCGGTGCGCCTCCACGGTCTTGATGGAGATCTGCATTTCCTCGGCGATCACGCGGTTCACCTTGCCGGCGATCACCCGGTCCAGGACCTCGCGCTCGCGCAGGGTGAGGGTAGCGAGCCGCCCGGCACGCCCCTTCGCCTGCTCGCGATCGAGCCTCGCGGCGGCGTCGCGGCGCAGGCAGTCGCGGACCAGCTCGACGATTCTCCGGTAATCGAAGGGCTTTTCGATGAAGTCGATGGCCCCGCTCTTCACGGCAAGAACCGCGTTGGGGACGTCCGCGCGGCCCGACAGGAAGATCACCGGCATCTCGATGCCGGCCTCCTTCAGGTACTGCTGCAGGTCGAGCCCGCTCATGCCGGGCATGTAGAGGTCGAGGATGAGGCAACCCGGCGCGCCCGGACGGTACGCCTTGAGGAAGGCCTTCGCGTTCGGGAACGCCTCCGTGCGGATGGCGTTGCGCTTCATGAGCCAGGTGAGGAGCTCGCGGATCGACTCGTCGTCGTCGATCACGTAAACGATGGGCTCCTGGGCGGGCGCGCCAGGGAGGAGGGGCGGCGAGCTCATGGTGACTGCGCCGGGCCCGCGCCCGGCGCGAGCCTCAGGACCGGGTCCGCGACCAGGGCCTGCGCCCGCGCGACCAGTTCCTGCGTGGAAAAGGGCTTCGTGAGGTAGTCGTCGGCACCGGCCTCGATCCCGCGCTCGTGGTCGCGGGTGCCGCCCTTGGCCGTGAGCATGAGCACGCGCGTACCCGCGAGCGAGGCGTCGGCGCGGATGAGCCGGCACACTTCCAGGCCGCTGCGCCGGGGAAGCATGATATCCAGGATGACGAGGTGCGGCCGGAAGGTGGACACGAGCTGCAGCGCCTCCTCCCCGTCGGACGCCGTGCGGATCTCGAAGCCGGCGCGGCGCATCAGGAACTCCAGCGAGGTCACGATGCTGGGCTCGTCTTCCGCGATGAGGACCCGCCTGGCCATGGCGCGGCGCCTCAGGCGTTGGCCGACAGGCGGCCGGCGCCCGCAGCCGCCGCCGACACCGGCAGGACGAAGGAGAACACGGAGCCCTGCCCCGGTTCGCTCTGCACCCACAGGCGCCCGCCGAAGTGGCCGACGATGCGGCGGCAGATGGCGAGGCCCAGGCCCGTGCCCGCGGGCTTCTCGGTGAGCGTGTCGCCCACCTGGCGGAACTTCTCGAAGATCAGGGCCAGGTCCTCGCGCGCGATGCCCACGCCGTTGTCCTGCACATCCACGCGGACCGTGGCCGCGTCGCCGGCCAGCCGCACCTCGACGCGCCCCGTCCCCGGGGTGCAGAACTTGGATGCATTCGACAGGAGGTTCAGCAGCACCTGCATCAGGCGGTCGCGGTCGGCCATGACGGGGGGGACCGACGCCGCCAGGCGCGCCTCGAGCGTCACCCCGCGCGACTTGAAGATGGCGCTCGTCGCGTTCATCGCCTCGAGGACGATCTCGCGCATGTCGAGCTCGGCGGTGCGCCACTCCGCCAGCCCCGACTCGATCTTCGCGAGGTCCAGCACCTGGTTTATGAGGCGCGTGAGGCGCTCGGATTCCCGGATCACCAGCGCGAGGAAGCGCTGGCGCTCCGCGGGGTCGAGCTCGGGGTTGTCGTGCAGGATCTCGGAAAACGCCCGGATCGAGGTGAGCGGCGTGCGCAGTTCGTGCGTCACCGTGGAGATGAAGTCGTCCTTCAGCCGGTCGAGCTCCTTCAGGCGCTCGTTGGCGGCCTTGAGTTCCCGGGTCGCCGCCTCGAGCTCCTGCTGCTGTTCCTCGAGGCGGTGGCTGTAGGCGATCACCTGGGAGGCCTCGTCGATGATCGTCATCACCTCCTCGAGCCCCAGCGGCTCCTCCTGGGCCACCGTCGCCACCATCGTCCGGGCGGAGGCGGCGCCGATGGTGCCGGCGAGCTGCAGCTCCGCGAAGCGCACCAGTTCGCGGTCGCCCTCGAGCTCGTCGACGCTCTTCACCCCGCGAAGCCGGGCGTAGGCGGTGAAGAGCTCCACCGCGCGGGCCGGGCCGAGGAAGCGGCCCACGAGGGTCTGCAGCGCCGAGGCCGAGGTCGCGCCGCGCCAGGAGGACCCCGGTTCGCCCGTCTGCTGGTAAACGTCGACGAAGAGCGTGGCCTGGGCATGCTCGGCTGCGCTCTGGCGCCGGATCACGGAGCCGACGATGTACGCGCCCACGTTGGCGATCATGCTCCAGATCATCGCATGGGTGATCTGGTCCAGGCCCGCCAGCCCGAAGAGCTGCGTGGGCCGCAGCAGCTCGATCCCGAAGGGCCCGCGCTCCAGGAACTCGGCGCCCAGCCATCCCGACTTCGCGAACGCCGGAAGCAGCAGGGTGTAGGTCCAAACGGAGAAACCGGCGAGGAGCCCCGCCAGCGCCCCCGTGCGCGTGGCGCCGCGCCAGTAGAGGCCGCCGATGACCGCCGGTGCGAACTGTGCGGCCGCCGCGAAGGAGACCAGCCCGATCGAAACGAGCGCGTAGGCCTCGCCGGCGAGCAGGTAGTAGAAGTACCCGCCCATGAGCAGCGTGATGATCGCCGCCCGGCGTATGTCGAGCACCAGGCTGGAGAGGTCGCGGTGCTCGGTGAGCCGGAAGGCGCGGATGCGCAGCAGCAGCGGCATCACGAGGTCGTTGCACACCATCGTGGACAGCGCGATCGTCTCGACGATGACCATGCCCGTGGCCGCGGAAAGGCCGCCGATGAAGACGAGGAGCGCCAGCCCCTCCGCCCGCTGCGACATCGGCAGGGTGAGGACGAAGGTGTCCGCATCGACCTGGCCGGGGGGGAAGTGCAGCACGCCGCCGAACGCGATCGGCAGCACGAACACGTTGATCGCGAGCATGTACAGCGGGAAGAGCCACGCCGCCCGCCGCAGGTGGCGCTCGTCGGTGTTCTCGATCACCGCCACCTGGAACTGGCGGGGCAGGAAGACGATCGCGAACATGGACAGCACCGTGAGCCACACCCAGCTCGCATAGCTGCCGGCGGCCCCCCCCAGGGGGGTCATCAGCACCTCGAGGTCCGGCCGGCCGGCCGCCCGCGCGAAGATGTCGCCCATCCCGTCGTACATGAAGAAGGCCACGTAGACCCCCACCGCGAGGAAGGCGAGGAGTTTCACCAGCGACTCGAAGGCGATGGCGGCGACCATCCCCTCGTGGCGCTCGGCCGCGTCGAGCTGGCGCGTCCCGAAGGCGATGGCGAAGAGCGCCATGAAGAGCGCCACGTAGAAGGCCGTGTCCTGCATCACCTCCATCGAACCCGCCCTGGGGGGCATGGCGATCTCGGGGTAGCCCAGCAGGATCTGGAAGCTCGTCGACACCGCCTTCAGCTGCAGCGAGATGTAGGGAAGGATCCCGATCACCGCGATCACGGTCACCAGGCCGCCGATGAGCGCGCTCTTGCCGTAGCGGGAGGCGACGAAGTCGGCGAGCGACGTGGTGCGGTTCAGCCGCGCGATGCGCACCATCTTCCTCAGCACGAACCAGCCCAGCAGCATCGTGAGCGTCGGCCCCAGGTAGATGGGGAGAAACCCCACGCCGTCGGTGGCTGCCCGCCCGACGCTGCCGTAGAAGGTCCACGCCGTCGCGTACACGGCGAGCGACAGGCTGTACACCCAGGCGTTCGATATCACCGAGCGGCCCATGGCCGCGCGCCTGTCCGCGAACCAGGCGACCGCGAAGAGGAGCCCGATGTAGGCGAAGGACGCGGTGACGATGAACCAGCCCTGCAGCACGGCGCCGCTCCTAGTTCCCGCTTTCCATCACGATCGCGGCCAGCGCGATGACGGCCCCCCACGCGGCGAAGAGGTAGACGTACAGCACCGGCACCCCGCCGGCGGAGGCGCCCACGTTGAAGAGGGCGAGGACGGGGTAGTTGAAGAGGAGGCAGCCGAGCAGGAACAGGGACACGATGCGGTACGCGCGCAGGCTCGGCTTTCTCATGGTTTCCTCGAAGTCGTCGTCGGCCGGCCTTCCGGGCGCGGGGTGGCGCGGCCGGCCCTAGTAGAGGGCCCCGGCGCCCCCGTTGTCAATCGAGCGGGCTAGCCCTGGGAGAGCCAGCGGCTCGACGCGGAGAGCGAGACGAGCTCGCCCGAGGTCGCGGCCCCGATCGACCGGGCGTTCGGCAGGACCATGAGCAGCAGTTGCGCGGTGACGAGGCAGTCGGCGATCGCCCGGTGGCGGAAGGCGACGGGGATCTCGAAGGTCTCCAGCCAGTCGTCGAGCCCGGTCAGCCGGCTCGCGTACCGGGGCCAGGCGAGCGGCGCGATGTCGGCCACGTCGAGCCAGGGCCTCTTGAAGGAGAACCCGAGGTGCTGGTCGACGGCGCGGCGGATCATCGTGGCGTCGAAGGGAGCGTGGAAGGCGACGAGCGGGTCCTTGCCGATGAAATCGAGGAAGGCGGCCAGCGCCAGCGCCGGGTCCTCGCCCTCCGTCTGCTCCGTGCCGCCGATGCCGTGCACCTCGATGTTGTCGGTGTCGCTCGGGGCGTCCTGGCGCAGGATGACCTCGAAGCTGTCGGCCAGGTCGATGGCGCCGTCGACCACGCCCAGCGCGCCGATGGCGATCAGCGAGTCGTTGACAGCGTCCAGCCCGCTCGACTCGACGTCCACCACCACCCAGCGCCCTGACGCGGCGGGCCGGCCCTGGTCGTACTCGGGCAGGCCGCGCCACTGGCGCACGAGCTGCGCCACCTCCTCGGAAAGGCCTGCGCGCGCACGCCGGAAGGGCCAGAGCGACGAGAGCACGTTGGGCGGCTCTAGAGCTGGTAGTCGAGGCCGACGCGGTTCTGCAGCTTGCGCGCCTGCCGCAGCGACTCGCGCAGGATGCGGCGGTCGAGCGTGTTGAGCGAGTCCGGGTCGATGCGGTTGGGCTCGGAGGTGCCGGCGCCCCGCTCGAGGCTGTCCTGGGCGCGAAGCCGCAGCATCTGCACGAACTGGAACGCGTCGATGGCGGTCGCGACGTCGTCGTCGCTCATGCGGATGCGCGGACCGGTGGCGCGCAGCCGCTCCGCCGTGGAAACGGCGCCGACGCCGGCGGCGAGCGATAGGATGCGCGCGCAGTCGACGAACACGCGGGAGACCTGCCTCTTCAGGTCGATCGTGCCCCCCTCCCCGCCGACGATGTCGCCGAAGAGGCCCAGCGGGGGCCGGGTCTGTGCCGCGTTGGCCGCCATCTGGCGCAGGAACACCGGCCGGTCCTTCACGTTCTCGAGCAGGAACTCGCGCAGCCGGTCCACGAGCGTGGCGTCGCCGTGCAGAGCGCGGAAGTCGAAGAAGATCGAGGCGTTGAGGAGCGCCTCCGGGTCCGAATTGCGGATCCAGTCGTCGAAGCGATCGAGCCACTCGGCTTGGCTCAGGCACCAGGCGGGGTTGCGCGCCATGATGTTGCCCTTGCAGAGCGGGAAGCCGCAGGCGTCGAGCGTCCGGTTGACTTGGTCGGCGAAGGCGAGGAGCCGCTCGCGCGTGGCCTGGCGGTCCTCGCCCTCGCGGTCCGGGAAGATGATCGCGTTGTCCTGGTCGGTGGCGAGCGTCTGCTCGCCGCGGCCTTCGCTGCCCAGGCCCATCCAGCAGATGCCGATGCCCGCCACGTCGTGGTCCTGCATCGCGAGCTCGATGGCCCGCTCGGTCACCGCGTCGTTGAGGGCCGAAACGAACTGCGTGAGCTGCTCGGCCGCCACGCCCTGCGCGAGCATCGCGGTGCCCAGCTCGCGCACTTCGCGTGCCGCGAAGGCCAGCGCGTCGACGCTCTCGGCCCGGCCGATGTCCTTGCGCAGGCCCTGCATCGACAGCCGCTGCAGCCCGAAGAGGTCGCGCTCCGAGATCACGCCGATGAGGACGTCCTCGTCCGTCACGAGCACGTGGCGGAAACCGCGCCGCGCCATGAGCTGGGCGGCTTCCGAGAGGGCCGTGGAAGCCGGCAGCGTGGCGGGCCCGCGCGTCATCACCTCGGCCACCGGGCGGTCCAGAGGCTGCGCGGCGAGGGCCACGCGGTTGAGCACGTCGGTTTGGGTGAAGATCCCCGTGGGGTGCCCTCCCCCGTCGGTGAGGACGATCGAGCCGATGCGCCGGCTCTTCATGAGCTCCAGCACCTGGCGCACGCTGGCCGACTCCGGAAGCGTGACCGGCGCGTGGCGGATCGCGTTGCGCAGCGGCGAGGCCATGGTGAGCTCGTCGGCGGCGCGGTTCGAGTACGCCTCGCGAGTCCCCCGCCGGGAGGTCGCCAGCAGCGCCGCCAGCCGCCGCGTGCAGAAGGCGTGGAACTCGGGGCTCCTTGCCATCACTTCCTTGAAGCGGGTCTCGTCGAGCACGTAGCAGAAGGTGTCGCGAAGCGCCCGGTAGCGAAGCGTCGTGGCGCGGCCCGCGATGAGCGCACCGACCGGGAAGCAGTCCCCGTCGGTCAGCGTGCCGGCCAGCGTGTTGAGCGACACCTGCGTGGGCTCCTCGACCTGCACGGCGCCGCGCTGGACGATGAAGAGCGAGTCGATGCGCCCGCTGTCGGGCGAGAGCAGCACCGTGTCCTTGGCGAAGTAGCGCAGCTTCAGCCCCGCGGCGAGGTGCTCGAGGTCGGCTTTGCGCATGGCGTCGAAGGGCGCGTGCTTGCGCAGCACGTCGGCCGTGGCGGCGGTGAGGAGCGGGGGAGGCTGGCGTTCGTTCATCGGCTTGTCGGCTCGGTTCCCTGGCGGGCATTGTCGGTCGCCGGACGTCGCCGCGACCACCGCGAAGAGTGTTCCACGAACGGCGCCGGCGGGGATGACGCCCGTCAAGCGCCGGCGGCCGTGCGTGTGCCGACCGCCAGCGCCCGCGAGTTGCTTCCGGCTACAGCGTCAGCTTCAGCTGGTCCAGGATGGCCGGGTTCTCGAGCGTGGAGATGTCCTGCGTGATCTCCTCGCCCCTGGCGATGGCGCGAAGCAGCCGGCGCATGATCTTCCCGGAGCGCGTCTTGGGCAGGTTGTCGCCGAAGCGGATCTCCTTGGGCTTGGCGATCGGCCCGATCTCCTTGGCCACCCAGTCGCGCAGCTCCTTGGCGAGCGCCTTCGCCTCGTCGCCCGTGGGGCGGTGCCCCTTGAGCACCACGAAGGCCACGACGGCTTCACCGGTCATGTCGTCGGGCCGGCCGACCACCGCCGCCTCGGCCACGAGCCTCGTGTTGGCCACCAGCGCCGACTCGATCTCCATGGTCCCCAGGCGGTGGCCGGAGACGTTCAGCACGTCGTCGATGCGCCCGACGATGCGGAAGTAGCCCGTTTCCTTGTCGCGCAGCGACCCGTCTCCCGCCAGGTAGAGCCTTCCGCCCAGTTCCTCCGGGAAGTAGCTCTTCTTGTACCGCTCCGGGTCGCCCCAGATGGTGCGGATCATCGACGGCCAGGGGCGCTTGATCACCAGGAGCCCTCCCTGCCCGTTCGGCACGTCCTGGCCGGTCTCGTCCACGATCGCGGCCATGATTCCCGGAAGCGCCAGCGTGCACGAGCCCGGGACGAGCGGCGTGACCCCCGGCAGCGGCGTGATCATGTGGCCACCGGTCTCCGTCTGCCACCAGGTGTCCACGATCGGGCAGCGCGAGCCGCCGACGGTCTCGTGATACCACATCCACGCCTCGGGGTTGATCGGTTCGCCGACGGTGCCGAGGATGCGCAGCGACGAGAGGTCGTACTTCTTCGGCAGGTCGCCGCCGGCCTTGATGAGCGAGCGGATGGCCGTGGGCGCCGTGTAGAAGACGTTCACCCTGTGGTCCTGGATCATCTTCCAGAAGCGGCCCGCGTCCGGGTAGGTCGGCACGCCCTCGAAGACGACCTGCGTGGCGCCCACGGCGAGCGGCCCGTAGGCGATGTAGGTGTGCCCCGTGACCCAGCCCACGTCCGCGGTGCACCAGAAGACGTCGGTCGGCTTGTAGTCGAAGACCCACTTCATCGTGAGCATCGCCTGCAACAGGAAGCCGCCCGTCGAGTGCTGCACGCCCTTGGGCTTGCCCGTCGACCCCGAGGTGTAGAGGATGAACAGCGGATGCTCGGCATTGACCCAGGTGGGCTCGCAGTCCTGTGCCTGGCCGCCGGCCACGTCGTGCCACCACTTGTCGCGCGGCGCATTCATCGCGACGGGCGAGCCCGAGCGCTTGTAGACCACCACGTCGCGGATCGATTCGCAGCCGCCCATCGCGAGTGCCTCGTCGACCGCGGGCTTGAGGGGGATCTCCTTGCCGCCGCGGAACTGCCCGTCGGCGCAGATCACCGCGATGGCGCCGGCGTCGATGATGCGCTCCTGCAGGCTCTTGGCGGAGAAGCCGCCGAAGACCACGGAGTGCGTCGCCCCGATGCGCGCGCAGGCCTGCATCGCCACCACCGCCTCGATCGACATCGGCATGTAGACGAGGACGCGCTCGCCCTGCTTGATGCCGAGCGACTTGAGGCCGTTGGCGAACTGGCAGACGCGGTGGTAGAGCTCCTTGTAGGTGACCTTCGTCACCTTCCCGTCGTCGGCCTCGAAGATGATGGCGACCTTGTCCGGCTGCGTCTTCAGGTGCCGGTCCAGGCAGTTGTAGGAGGCGTTCAGCTCGCCATCGTGGAACCACTTGTAGAAGGGTGCGCCCGACTCGTCGAGCGTCTTCGTGAAGGGCTTCGACCAGAGGAGGTTCTCGCGCGCGAGCCGGGCCCAGAAGCCCTCGAAATCGCGCTCGGCCTCGTCGCACAACGCCTTGTACGCGGCCATGCCGGACACGTTGGCCTGCTTCACCATGGCCTCCGGCGGCGGGAACACCCGCGTTTCGTTCAGGACGGATTCGATATTCGACATGGACGCAATTCCTCCTCGTTCGCGGCGTTGTGTTGGCCCCGCCCGGGCGGCCGGCTGTGTCGCCGGCTCGCGGTTGCGGGGGAACTTTTATAGCACGACCCTCGTTCCGGTGCCCCCCTCGCCCCCCGGGAAAACCCTGAAGCGGGGCCTCTAGTCTCATATCTTATATAAGACTGTTGACGCACCGCAACATCGGTGCTAGCGTGGATTCCATGCCGTCCGCGCCCTCCCGGAACCCCGCGGGAGAAGCGCGCAACCCGTTGAAAAACCGCGAGGTTTCCATGAACGCCCCGCTGCACGCATCGCCCTCGTCCCCGACCCCGGCGGCCCCCGAGATCCTCGGCGACTACTGGCCCGGCATCCAGATCTACTACCCGCCGGTGAAGTACGCGCCGTCGCTGGGCATCTACGAGGACCTGGAGCAGGCCGCGCAGCGCTTCAAGAAGCACGCGTGGAACACGACCTCGCACACGCTGCTCTTCGACCTCGAGGACGGCTGCCGGCAGAAGGAGATGAGCCGCGAGCTCCTGCGCCGCGAGCTGCCGGGCCTGCCGCGCAAGCGCGAGGTGCAGATAGCGGTGCGCATCAACCCGTTCCGCACGGATGAATACGAGAAGGACCTCGCGCTGATCCGCGACCTGCCGGATTGCTTCGACGCGGTGATGCTTGCCAAGGCCGGCGAGGCTTACGGCGCCCCCGAGATCCGCGACCTCTCCGCGGTGCTGGTGGGGCTGAACCACCGGATCACCATCCAGCCGATCATCGAGCACCCCAAGTCGCTCAAGATCGCCCCCGAGCTCATGCAGTACGCCACCGTGAAGCACGTGGTGTTCGGCATCCACGACTTCTCCAAGGCGATGGGCATCCAGATCACGCCGCGCCACTGGACCGAGGAGCTCAAGTTCTACCTGCACGACATCCTCTTCGAGGCGCGCATCGCGGGCAAGGGCGTGATCGGCGGCGTGGAGACCCTCATCGGCCAGAGCGCGATGCCGGAGACCTTCGTCGAGCCCGACGACGTGCGCCGCTGGCTCGACCTGCACGGCGACGAGGAGTCGCGCGTCGTCTACAGGCACGCGTGCGAGGAGGCTTCCCTGGGGCTTTCCGGCAAGCAGGTGATCCATCCCTCGCACATCCATCCCTGCAAGGTGGCCTTCACGCCCTCGCCTTCGGAGACCAGGACGAAGATCGCGATCCTCAAGGCGGCGATCGAGGCCGACGCGCTGCTGGGCGGCGCGATCAAGTTCCAGGGCGAGATGCTCGACCCGCCGATGTTCGGCAAGGCGCTGCAGACGCTGCTGCGCGCCCACGCCCTGCACGCCCTGTCCGCGGCCGACACCGATTTCGCGATGGAAGTCCTCAGGCGCCTGCCGGCGCAGGTCGTGCGGGAAAACTGGCCGTATGGAGTCATCCTATGACGGACATGCAAGGCCAGTTTCGGCGGTCACTAACCTTCAGGTTACGGGACCGCCAAATTCGACCGGGGTTCATCCTTTGAACGCGCGCACCTCGCCCTTCGCCCCGTTCCCGGCCTGGAAGTGGGCGATTCCCGCGCGGCTCAACATCGGCGTCGCCTGCACGGACGCGCACCTGGGCACCCCCGCCGCGGACCGCGTGGCGATGATCGTCGAGGACGACGCGCTCGGCACGAGCTCGATCACCTACCGCGAG
>JAABQW010000297.1 GCA_011391275.1 Betaproteobacteria bacterium | reverse complement strand
CGACACGAGCTCCGCGAGCTCCTCCTCGGGCAGCATGGGCGCGAGGTAGGCCCGCACGGCGCGCTTGAGGAAGGTCTCGTCGATGAGCCTGCGCGCCGACTCCACGGAGGCCACCAGCTTCAGCATCGCGCGCCGTGGCGCCTCGACGAGGACGCAGTCCGGGCCCGCCCGCACCGTGCTCGAGCGGCGCCTGCCGGAGATGAGGCCCAGCTCGCCGAAGAACTGCCCGGCGCCCAGCGGGAAGACCTGGCCGCCCTCGCCCTCGATGCGCACGTCGCCCGCGACCACCATGTAGAACGAGTTGGTGTAGTCGTTGCGCTCGAAGATCACCTCGCCCTCGCGGGGCGTGACGAGCTCGCTTTCCAGCATGAACTCGCGCAGCTGCAGCCGGTTGATGCCGGCGAGCAGCGGCACCTCCTTCTGGATGACGTCCAGCACATGGGAGACGCTCTTGGTCCGCGAGAACCCGGCGAACTTCCTCGCCAGGAGCGGCTCGTCGGCCGGCTCCACCTTGCGGCCGAGCGCCGACTCCACGACCTCGTAGCCCTGGTTCATCGCCTGCTTGATGAGCGGGTAGCCGCCCAGGGCGCCCACGATGTAGAGGCCCTTCACGTTCGACTCGTAGGTGTCCGAGAGCGCCGGCACCGCGTTCGGGTCCGGCGAGGGGAACTGCACCCCGAAGCCCTCCACGAGCTTGCGGGGCGGGGTCCCGCCCAGGCGGGCGATGATGCGGTGGCAATCGATCGTTTCCGGGCCGTCCGGGGTCTTCAGGTGGAAGCGCAGGGGAACCTCGCCCCCCGGCCGCTCTGCCTTCGCCGCCGACGTCCCGTAGCGGATCTCGACGCGCCCGTCCTTGATGGCGTCCAGGACGAGGGTGAGGTTGCCCTCCTTGCAGCGCGTGAACTCCTCGTTGCGGTTCACGAGGATCACGCGGTTCTGCTCCGAGAGGGCCAGCGCGTTCTCGATGGCGGCGTCTCCCGCACCCACCACCACGATGGTCTCGTCGGAATACTCCTTCGGGTCGTCGAGCTGGTACTGGACGCCGTCGAGCGCCTCGCCCTCGACGCCGAGCTTGCGGAGGTTCCCTTGCAGCCCGATGGCGAGCACGATCTTCCGGCAGAGGAAGACCTCGCCCGGTTTCGTGCGCACCTCGAAGTGCCCGTCCGTGCCGGTGATCGCCGTCACTTCCTGGCCATGGCGGATGTTCACCCCCAGCCGCTCGAGCTCCCCGTTCCACGTGCCGAGGATCTCCTCGCGCGTGCCGGCCGCGAAGCTCATGGGGCTGCGCAGCGGCAGGATCTGCGGCTCCGCCATCACGTGCTTGCCCTTCTGGTACTTGTGGATCGTGTTGGAGGCGTGGTTCTCGCTCTCCAGCAGGACGTGCGCCACGCCGAGCTCGGCCGCGTGGGCGGCGGCCGACAGGCCCGCCGGGCCGGAGCCCACGATGCCCACGTCGTAGCGGCGGAACTCGGTGCGCTCGTCGAAGTTCGAGGACATGCCGGTCACCTCGCCACGTGGGGTTTCAGGCCGGCGAGCGCCGACTGGAAGCGCTCGCCCCGGTACTTCTCGTCGTTCCCCACCGTCTCGAACACGCGGTCGAGGGCCGCGTTGGCGGCGCGCACGTCGCCGAGCGAGCCGCGCCGGGCGAGGAAGTTCATGACGCTCGCGATCGCCATCGTCGCCTGCTCGGCGCCCGCGTAGTCGGCGTAGCTGCCGGCGATCCCGTCCTCCACGAGCCCCGCGAGGATGGCGCGCAGGTCGCGGTCGTCGAACTCGCGGCTCCCGAGCCTGGCGATCACGGCGTCCAGGCCGCGGCGCAGGCGCGCGGCCGCCTCCAGCGCGTCGCCCCCTTCGCCGGCCACCGCCTTGTGCAGCTGCAGCACCTGCGCGTTGAACGCGGCGGACCCCGCGGGGTCGGTGCGCCGCACGATCTGGCGCAGCATGAGGAGGTTCGAGTCGTTGAAGCGGATCGTCCCGGGCCGGGTGCCGACCCGCGGCTTCCAGCGCGTCTCCGACATCGGGTGGTGGCAGGCTTGGCAGTCGAAGACGACCAGCTCGGGGAACAGCCCGTCGCGGCCGCGCTTCGGGTCCAGGACCACGTCGAGGCTCTCCTGCGCCGCCAGCGCCTGGCCGATGGCCCACACGCGCACGCCGTCCCAGCGGCCCTTGCGCTTCTGCCAGTCCTCGTCGATCACGAAGTGCGGCGGCTGGGTCTGCGTGAACGTATCGAGCTCGAAACTGATGCGCGGGTGCCCGGCGCCCATGATCCGGTGCGTGACGAACTTGTCCTTGTTGCCGAAGTGGCAGGACAGGCACAGCCTCGCGAGCGCCACGGGGTCCGAGGTGGGGTAGAGCCCGTTCGCCACGTTCTCCCCGTGCGTCGCCCCCGGGGCCACGTGCGAGGCGATCCACTTCTCCGCGGGCCCGTGGCAGGCCTCGCAGCTCACCCCGTCGGACGCCTTGAACCGCTCGCCGCGCCGGTCCGCGGGCGGGTTGTGGCCATGGCAGTCGACGCAGACCTTCGCACGGTGCGCCGGCTCCTTCAGGCCGAGGTTCGCGACGATGCGCCTGCTGCGCTCGCTGGTCAGCACCTGGGCCGCGCGCAGCGCGTGCTTGTCCACCCGCGACCAGGTTACATACTCGTTCTGCAGCACGTTCGAGCCCTTCCATTCGCTGATGGAGCCGTGGCAGAGGCTGGAGGCGCAGTTCACCACCCCCAGGTGCATGGCACCCGCCTCGTAGGGCAGCTTCGGGGCATCTGCGGCGGAAGCGGCGAGGGACGCCGTCGCAAGCGCCAGGGCAAGGAGAGTCTTCATCGGGCCTCCGCTTTGCGGTCCGGAGCGGGCGGGCGCGGCGCGCGGTCGGGTACCGGGCGCGCGTCGCGGAAATCGCCGGGCCGGCCGGTGTCGTCCACGGTCCAGACGCTGCCGTCGGGCCGCAGGTAGAACCTCTGCTGCTCCTCGCGCGTGAAGGGCCGCGAGCCGATGCGGCCGAAGACGGCGATCTGCCCGCCCGTCTCGTCCACGCCGCGGTCGCGGTCCAGCCCCTTGGCGAGCGACAGGGCCGGCGAGCGCGTCTCGCGCCAGGCGATCACGCGCGGACGGGGCTCGGGGCTGAAGCCGTAGAACTTGGGCTGGATTTCGGGCGAGGTGAGCTGCAGCACCTTGAGCCCGTTGGACCCGTCGGCCACGTACGCGAAGGCCGACGCGTTGGTGGTCGCCACGATCACGTCGCGGGCGTCGTTGAGCCGCCCGCCGTCGTCGAACTTCGCGAGGAGCCGCGGCGCCTCCGGCTTCTCGACGTCCACGATCGCGAGCCCCTCGCGGCCGGCCGCAACGTACGCGTAGGTGCGCGCGAGGTAGACGCGGCGCGCGTCGGCCAGCGCCACCTGCGCCCCCGGCACGAGCCGCGCCTTTTCCGGGATCGTCACGTCGATCACCTTCAGGCCCTCGTCGTCGGTCACGAAGAGGTAGCGGAACTGCAGCGCCGAGGCGCGCGCGCCCTTCAGCGGGACGACGGCCGCCGTCCGCGGCCTGAGCGGGTCGTCCAGGTCGAGCACCACGAGCCCCGCGTCGGCCGCCACGTAGACGTAGCGCCCGGCGATCGCGAGGTGGCGCGCGCCCTTGAGGATGCCCCCCTCGTTCCAGGTCGCCGCCCGCTTGAGGAAGTTGTTGCGCGGCTCGCCGTCGGCCAGCGTGTTCACGTCGACGACGATGAGCCCCTCCTCCGCGTCGGTGACGAGGGCGAAGTTGTAGATGGGGTGGAAGGGCTGCTCCTGGTTGGTGACGCGCATCAGGTCACCCTTGTTGCGCTCGGGGGCGATGGGCTGGTTGGTGGGCAGCGCCACGCAGGTCGCGTTGCGCGACGCCACATGCGTGTCGTGGCCGAGCGGGGAGAACGGTGCGGTGACGATCCGCTGCGAGACGCCCTTGTTGGCGATCGAGGCCACGTCGTAGACGCGCAGCCCGCCAGCGCCCTCGGCCGAGAAGAAATACTCGCCGCGCAGCATCACGCACCCCGCCGGGCCGCGCGCCGCGTGGTCGTGGGCCTCGGCGAGCCGCCTGCCGCGCTTCTCGTGGTCGGCGAACCAGTCCGGGTAGGCGTGTCGATGCAGGTAGCTGCCGATCACCGCCTGCGGCTCGTCCCACTCCGTCACCTGCACGGCCTCGACGTGACGCTCCTCGCCCAGCCACGCGTTGAAGCCCACGAAGTTCACGAAGTTGGTCCCGTGCAGCAGCATCTGCGCCATGATCGCGTTGTTGTCGCCGTTGTCGGCGACGTGGCAGTCCGAGCAGCCCTTGGTCTCGGTCTTCCTCTCCGTGTGCGGGTAGTGGGGCGCGAAGGCCTGCGAGGAGAAGCCGCTCGCCGCCACGGGCGCCTGCTGGATGTAGATGCGCTCGCGGTTGATGTTGGTCGACGACAGCACCAGCGCGGAGGACGAGCGGATGGGCGCGATGCGCCCGCCCTTCACCGGGCCGTGCCTGCCGAGCTGGAACATCTCGTCGCGCGCCACCTGCGGATTGTAGGTCGCGTAGTTCCTCGTCTCGCCCCCTTCGTAGTGGTGGCGCTCCGTCTTCCAGTTCGCCTGGATGGGCAGGTGGCAGCCGCCGCAGCTCGTCGTCCACGACAGGTGGCAGCTGAAGCAGGTCATCTTCTCGTCGGCGTGCGCGTAGTCCTTGCCGCCCGGCCCCCACTGCCCCTGGCGTCCGCCCTCCCCGGTGTGCATGAGCTTCGCGCGCGCCGCCTTCTCGTTGTAGTGCGCGTTGCCGGGCGTGACCGAGTCCTTCACGAGCGACATCTCCCACTCGAGGTCCGGGTACACGGCCGAGCGCTGGAAGAGCTTGCCGTCGCGCCACTCGAAGCGCTTGCGCCCGTCCTGCGTCCTGAGGAGCGACAGGTCCAGGCCGCCCGGGCGCGCCGCAGGGCCCGAGGTGCGAAGCGTCGGGTACCTGTCGGCCGTGCCGTGGCAGTCGCGGCAGTCGATCTCGACCGCCGCCGCCACCTCGCCGTAGATGTGGCCGTTGCCGTGCATGTCCTGCGCGAAGTGGCAGTCGACGCAGTGGAAGCCCACGTCGAGGTGGATGGAGGTGAGGTGCACGGCCTTTTTGAACTTCTGCGGGTCCTCGTCGGAGACGGGCTTGCCATCCTTGTCGAGGAGCGTGCCCTTGCGGTCGCGCTTGAACACGGCGCGGAAGTTCCAGCCGTGGCCGTGGTAGTCGGCGAACTGCGTGTCCCTGAGCTTCGGGTTCAGGCTCGAGACGCTCTTCAGGAACTCCGGGTCGCCCCACTTCCCGCGGATGGCCGCCTCCTCGGGGTTGCGCTCGAGGATCTTCCTCGCCTCGTCGTGGGTCGGGTACTTCTGCTTCTCCGGCCACATGTGCGGGGCGTCGGACTCGTAGTCCCACATGATCGTGCCGTAGTACGAGTTCACGAACACGTTGGGCTGGTGCATGTGGCAGACCATGCACTGCGACGAGGGGATCGCGCGCGTGAACTCGTGGCGAATCGGGTGCCCCGGCTGGCCCTTCGGGATGGTCGGGTCCTTCGTGGCCGTTTCTCCCGTGTGGCCGTACTTCGCGTAGATGCCCGAGTGCGAGCGGTCTCGGTCGTTGGCGTAGACCGCATGGCAGGCCGTGCAGCCCGAGGAGCGGTAGTCGCCGGGCTGCTCGTTGGTGCCCAGGAACCAAAGGTGAGGGTCGTTGAGCCGCGTCTTGGTGATGTTGATGACCGGCACGGCGATGCGGCTCCCGGTGCCCGGGCCGCGGTTGGACTGCTTGAGGTCGGGGCGGCCGGGCTCGTCGAGGCGCTGCAGGAGGCCGGTGTTGTTGGGCAGGCCGATCTCGGGGAACTGCGAGGAGATCACCCGGCCGCCGCGCTCGAAGACGCGGAAGACGTCGGCCGGCGGGATCGTCTCCCACGAGGGCAGCGCCGTCACGCTGGCGAGGATCCCCTTGGCCACGAGGAAGTCGGTGGGCTTAACCGGGTTCACGAGCGTGGCGCCCACGCCCTCGCGCGTGTAGGCCTCGCCCAGGATGTAGCGCTTGAACGGCAGGATGCCGTTGTTGTAGGCCGCCCCGCCCCACAGCATGGCCGAGGTGGACATGAGGCTCCTTTCGGAGGCCTGGATGATGGGCAGGTGGCAGGCCCCGCAGGCCTCGCGCGCCGCGCGCAGGTCGCCGGGGTTCACGAAGCGGATGTACTCGGGCGCCTCGCGATTGAGCAGCGTGTAGCTGCCTTCGGGGTTGGCGCTCGAGGGCCAGTTCCATGCCAACGGGAACCGCGGCAGCACGTGCGAGAGCTCGAGCGCTGCCTGGTAGGCGGTGTCCTTGCGCCCGGTCCCCGCGGGCTTCGCGACCTTCGCGTCGCCGCCGTGGCAGTCCGTGCAGCCCAGGACCACGCCGGGGTTCTGGTGCATGGTGTGCCGGTCCGTGGCCGTGTGGCAGGTCATGCAGCCGTCGCTCTTCGACTTCGCCTGCGCGGGCGTCTGCTTTTCCGGCGCCGGCGGGTGGGTCGCGTGGGCGCGGGCCACGGGCTTTTCGGCTCCGCTGTCGGCGCGCACGGCGAGGGCCAGGAAGACGGCGGCCAGCGCAACGGTCAGTCTTCTCGTCATGGGTCAGTAGCTCAGCAGGAGGTTCACGAGGATCGAGTACTGCGCGCCGCGGCGGTCCTCGTCGTAGAGTCGCTCGAACCCCTTGCCGGGAAGGAGCGCCGCGGCGGAGGCGTTGAGGACCACGTTCTGGCTCATGAACGGCCGGTATTGCACGGCCGCGGAGACATCCCAGCCGATCTCGCGATCCGGCGGCGCCTGGTTGCGCAGGACGCCCAGGACGGTCGTGTCCTGGAAGCGCAGGTAGGAGAGGTTCGCGCTGAAGCGCAATTCCGGCAGCAGGTCGGCGTCCGCGCCGACGCCGGCAAGCCACAGGCCCGGGTTCACGAAATTCGACTGCCCCTGGTCCTTGGAGGAGCGAAGGCTCGGCAGCACGCCGTTGCGGCCCGAGAGCGCGACCCCCCCGCCCCCGACGAGCGGCACCGCCTGGCGGATCCAGAAACTCGTGTCGGCGCCGGCGAACTGCGGGTTCTCGAGGATCGCGTCGAAGCCGGTCGCCTTGCCGTCGAAGGGGTCGCGGTCGCCGGAAGCGGCCAGCGCGTTGAGGCGCAGGCGCACCCAGCTGAAGTCCCGCGACAGCTCCATCGCCGCGAAGCCGGCGCGGATGTCCTGGGGGGCGCCCGCCAGCGGATGGCGGTCGTCGCGGCCGAGTGCCGCGTACACGGTGGCCTGCAGGTTCCAGCGGCCGAAGTGGCCGTCGCCGTTGAGCCCGAGGTAACCCACGGTGTAGTCGCGCGGGCGCTCGTCGCCCAGCGACGCCGGCCGCTCGAGGAAGCCGTTGTTGTTGTAGTAGGCGCCGCCGCCCTCGCGGTTCACGTTGAGGATGGCGGTGGCCTGCGAGGTGAAGCCCGGGACGGGGAAGTCCTGCCGGTACGCGTTGGCCACGAACACGTCGTCGCGGCGCATGCCCGTCGCGACGTCGTTCAGCCCCGAGTTGGTGTCCTTCTCCAGGCGGCGGAACCAGCCGAGGTTGTACTGCCACTGGTTGTTGTCGCGCGTGCCGAAGAGGCGCACGCCGAAGGGGACGTCCTGGAAGACGAAGCCTCGGAAGTCGGAGATGAAAGGCTGGATGCCGACTCGCACCGAGTCGAAGTCGTAGCGGGTCGACACGTTCCTGAGGTGCACGTCCGCGAAGAGCTCCTGCACGCCCACGTGGTTGTCGGTGCGCTTCGTCCCGGCGCGCGGGTCGATCTGCAGCGCCCTCACCTCCTCGACGCGCGACTGGTTGACCTGGAACGCGGGCACGAAGCGCAACTCGTAGTCCGGCGGCTTGAAGGTCGTGTTGCCCCTGACGAGTCCCATGGAGAGCACCACGGTCTGCGCCACCGTCGACTGCCTGCCCTCCCCGAACACGTCCAGCGAGCCGGGGCGGTCCGTCGCCTGCAGGCCCACCGGCGTGGGCAGGCGCCTTGCCTCGACCAGCGTGTCGGACACCACCCCCAGGCTGAAGAACCAGTCCGGCGAGAGGCGGCGCGCAAGGTCGGGGAAGTGCTCCTTCAGCCACGGGTCGTCGCCGACGGGCAGGTCGCCCTTGAGGACGTTCTGGTTGTACGGATCGGTGAGCGGGAACTTGAAGCCGAGTGCCTGCATGATCCGCCACCGGTCGGGAACGGAAACCGCCTGCCGCGGCGTGGCCGGCAGCGGCGCCGGCACCTGGCCCGGGTCGGCCGGCGGGGGAAAGAACTCGAGGGGCTGCGAGGGGCCGGGGCGCCGCTGGTCGATTTCCCGGTCTGCCGGCCGCTCGGGGGGAAGCTTGCGATCCTCGTTGGCCGCGGGCTTCAATCCCTCCTGCGCCCGCGCTTGGGGCGCGTGGGCCGCGCCCGCCGCGGCCAGCGCGAGCGGCACCAGCGCGGCGAGCAGGCGCTCAGAGACCCGCACAGGCGTTCTGCTCGCTCGAGTCGTTGAAGGGCGCCTGCGGGCACTGCACGTAGCGAAGCCGCGCATCCCGCGGCGATAGCTGGTCGGCGCGCATCGCCGCGGTCGCGTGGCCGAACCCGGTTCCCAGCGCGCGCGCCGCGTTGGCCACGCCGAGGAACGCGACCATGTCGTCCTGGTCCACGCCGTCGCCCGAGATGCCCACCGCGCCTACCAGCACGCCGGCGCGGTAGACGGGGACGCCGCCCGGGAATATCTGCACGCCGTTGCGGGCGAGCGGCAGGCCCTCGTCCGGCGTTCCCGCGGGCGCACCGGCGAAGGCGCGGCCCGCGCAGCCCGTCGAGGTGTCCCCGAGGGCGCCGCGCACGAGCTGGTTGTAGACGAGGTCGAGCTGGAAGCCCACGTTGAACGGGCTCCAGGTGTCGAAGCCCTTCGAGAGCGGGCCCGGCGGCGTGCCGGCGAGGCCGTCCGGATAGGTCGGGCGGTGCAGGTTGCCGATGGCGCGCGTCGACCACGCCGTGCGCCCGTCGAGCTCGCCGCCCGGGCCGACGAAGTCCCTGAACGCGCCCGCATAGGCAGCCAGCGACGAGGTCGTGCCCGCGGGAACGGCGTACGCCGCCGGCGCAAGCCCTGAAATCAGCGCGAACGCATCGGGCCGCGAGAAGAGGAGCGCCCCGCGCGCCTTCTGCACTGCGACGTCCGTGCCGAATACGGGCGCGTCCGCCGTCCGCACCAGCCCGAGCACGTCGCCGTTCGCGTCGACCACGCTCACCGAGACTTCCGCGGGGGAACCCAGCGGCCGGCGGATCTGCGCACGGGCGCGGTTGGCCACGCGGATGCCCTCCTCGAGGATGCGCTCCACCTCGGCGGCGGTGAACGCGCCGGTGCCGCTGCCGCCGCGCGCGGGAAAGCGCTCCGCGTTCGCCGCGTCGACGAGCGTGAACGCGCCGAGCGCGGCGAAGACGCCGCCGGCGGGGCGGTAGCCCGAGGCCGGCGTGCCGAATGCCACGCCGGCGCGCACGGCGCCGTCGAAATAGCCCGCGACCGGCAGGAGTTCCCCGGGGAGCGAACCGAAGGCGGGCGCCCGCGCGGGGTCGGCGGCGAGGGACTCCGAGTCGACGTAGCGGAAGGTCTTGCCGTCGGCGGTGATGCGCTCGGCGCGGATGTCGGCCGGCGCGGCGAACCCCGCCGTCCCCGCCACCGCGACGAGCTCGTCGAGGTCCTCGTCGCGGTCGGTGACGACGAGGTCCAGCCCGTAGACGCCGTCGGCGATCACGCCGATCCCGCCCACGACCGCGCCGTTGCGGTAAAGCGGCAGGCCGCCGGGGTCGGCGGCCAGTCCCAGGGGCGAGCGCTTCGGCCCCACCGTGCCGTGGGTGGCGTTGCGGTTCACGTCGGAGCACGAAAGCTGCGAGAACTGCACGCCGTAGAGCGGCCCGGAGGGCGCCTGCGCCTCGCCGGGCAGGAAGTTGTGCTGGACGATCTGGCTCGCGGTGCGCGTCGAGAAGGCATTGCCCGACGACGAAAGGTAGGCGCCCGTGATCGCCTTGGCGATCGCCGCGGCCTCCGACGGCAGCGTGTCGCGCAGGCCGTCCAGCCCGCCTTCCACGCCGCGCCCGGAAAGGATGTCGAAGCGCTCGCGCGCGCCCGTCATGCGGAAGACGGCGAGCACGTTGCCCACGCGGTCGACCACCGCGATGGTGGCGCGGGCGTTGCGCGCCTGTGCCTCGCCGACCGCCTGCGCGATCGCGCGGCGCACGTCGTCCGCGGCGAGGAAGTTGGCGGGCGCGTTGCAGTTCGGGACGCAGTCGGTGGACCCGGCGCTTCCCGAGGAGCCGGAGCAGCCCGCCAGCAAGCTCGCGACGAGGCTTGCGGCGACGGCGAGCGCGCGCGCCTCAGTTCGCACCGGCGATACCCGAAGCCACCCGGGCGGCGGCCCGCGGCCTGAACTGCGGGTCCCAGGGGTGGCGCTGCTCGTGGAAGCCGTGGCAGAGCAGGCAATTGGAGGTGACCTTCTTCTCCGCGGGCTTCGAGCCGCCGTGGCATTCGCGGCAGTCCTCGATTCGCGGCATCGCGACGTCGGCGCTGCGCTTCGACTTCGCCACGTCGTGGCAGACGGAGCACTTCGACTGCGCGTGGCTCCCGTGGTCGAAGCGCGCTGCCGGCATCCACGCGTTGTTGGCGCGCACCTCCGCCACGCTCCAGTCCACGCCCTTGTCGCCCTCCACGCGCTGGACCTCGTGGCAGGTGCGGCACAGGCGGATCTCGAAGATCTCCTCGGAGACGTGCGCCGCCTTCTTCGCGGCCATTCCGAGCGCCACCTGGCGCTGGGCGGCCGTGGGCTCGCCCGGACGGCGCAGCAGTCCCTCGCCCGGCACCCCGAAGGCCTTCTCGAAACTGTCGCGCACGCCGTTCAGGGCGAGGTTCGCGTAGAACTCGCGCACCACGGTCATCGCCTCGGCGGGGCGCCCGTGCGGCACCTGGCGCGAGGAGACCGCCGGCTCGAACTCGAGGCGGTGGCAGTCCTGGCAGTGCCGCCCCATCGAGACCGGCTCGAACCCGCGCTTCGAGGCGTCCGGCTGGTGGCAGGCCTCGCAACCGAGCTTCACCTTGTCCTTTTCCGGATGGCGAACGCCGGCCGGGTCGAGGTGCACCGCGTGCGGGAAGGCGAGGTTCGACGCCTCGGCGATCGGCGCGTTCCCCTGCCGCACTCGCCGCACTCCCTTGCCTGCCGGCAGCGTGAGGCGGAATGCCGGGTGGTCTTTCGCGAAGTCGGCCACGTTTTGCGACTGCGCGCCGTTGGCACGCAGCCGCACGTCGCGGTGGCAGTCGACGCACAGGCCGTCGTCGTCGCGGTGCGTGCTCTTCGCGCCCTTGTGGTCGCGATGGCATTGCGCGCAGCGCATCCCCGCGAAGAGCGTGGCCGGCGACATGGCCTGCGCCACGTGGTGGCCGATGCGCTGGTGGCATTCGAGGCAGGCGGCGTCGCGCACCTGCCGGAAGGCGACCTCGTGGCAGGCCTCGCACTTCTGCCCGATGGGCTGGTGCGCCAGGATGACCGGGCCCGGGTTCCAGAAACGGTCGCTCGCCATGGCCACCCCCTCGGGCGCGCGCCAAGGCAGGTCGAGGACGCGCCCGGCCGGCAGCAGGAAGAAGAAGACCGCCACGAGCGCGAAGAGCGCGAGCGCCGTCGCCCGCTTGGGCATTCCCAGCGAGGCGAGCGTGAGGCGCTTCGCCCGGGAGAGGAACTCGGGTGCCACGTTCTCGGGCGGGTGCACGAGCTCCACCGTGATCGCGCCGGTGAAGCCTGCGGGGGTGTCGATCGCCGTGAGCCGGTAGGGGCCGACCTCGATCGAGGTGCCCGGCGCGAGCCGCACCGAGCGCACGGCCTTGCGCGTGGTGCTCGCGGCGGTCCCCATCTCGCCCTCCGTGTAGACCGGGCCGTTGCGGTCGACGATGAGGCCCTGGCTCAGCGCGATGCGCGGGTCGGCGAGGAGGATCTCGCTCGCGGCGTTGCGGCCGACGCGCACCCAGTCGGTGGCGATCTCCTTGCGGACCTGGATGGTGCGCCCGGCGCGGTTGCGGCTCTGCGAGATGACGAGGAGCCTCACGGGCGGCTACCAGTAGAGGAACACGGACGCGACGTGCGCGGCGAGTGCCGCCAGCAGCGCGATCGACAGCGGGACGTGGGCGTAGAGCCAGAGGTCCAGCCGTGCCTTGAAGCGCAGGTCGCGCCGCGCGCGGGTGAGGAGCTCGCTCTTGCGCAGCAGCAGCGTGTACACCTCGTGGTGCAGGTTGGCCGCCTCGCCCGAAAGCGTCTTGCCGATCTCCGGCAGCGCGCGCAGCGCGGCGGCCGTCGGGCAGTCGCGGTCGCGTCCCGTCACGACGCGCGCGAGCGAGCCGCCCAGGCGCGTGCCGTCGAGCGAGGCGTTCACCACGACGAGGATCCTGTCCGGAAGGGACAGGGTCTTCTCGCGGATCTCCCGGTCAAGGTCCGCGATCTTGAGCAGCATCGCGTCGAGCGTCTCCTCGCCGCGGTTGGCCGTCATGAGGCCGGGCACCGACAGGTAGATGTAGACGCCGTAGAAGCCGCTCGCCACCGTGGCGACCATGAGCACGTAGGCGAGCGTGTGCAGGTTCCATCCCAGCTCGAAGCCGGTGTGCAGCGTCGCCACCACGAGGAGCGCGGTGCCGAGGTACACGTGCGCCGAGAGCCAGCCCTGCACGGTGCCCGCGCGCGAAAGGTAGCTGCGCTTCCTCACGCCGAACCACAGGAGCCACAGGATGATCAGCGCGCCGGCCGTGCCCAGCGCGTAGCCGAGCCAGGTGCCGCCATAGGGCTTCATGGGCGGGTCGTGCCAGAGGTAGGCCGCGCCCGCGAGGACGGAGAGGCCGAGTGCCGCCTTGAACCAGCGAAAGCGCGCGTACTCCAGGATCGACTGGTGTCGCACTGGATGCTCTCCCTTCCCCGCCCGGGTGTGTTCTTGTCGTCTGCCGCCATCACGAACCGCAATGGCGATGCGCCAGCGCATTGTAGCGGCTGCTTGATGGTTCGCAACGGGATCGGCGCGCCCCCTCCGGTATAATCCGCCGTCGCTTCGACTGTCTGCCCGCCTCCTCCCCGATGCTCACTTTCTGGATTCTCGCCGCCCTGCTGATCGTGGCGGCGCTCGCCTTCGTGCTCGTTCCGCTGCTGCGCGCGCGGCCGAAGGCGGGCCCCACCGTCCGCGAGGCGAACCTCGCGATCCTGCGCGGCCAGCGCCGCGACATCGAGGCCGACGTGGCGGTCGGCCTGCTGCCGAAGGAAGCGCGCGAATCGGCGCTGGCCGAGCTCGCCGCCCGCGCGGAGGACGATCTCGCCGTCTCCGCCGAGGCGCCCGCCGCCCCCGCCGCGAAGCCGTGGGCCGTGGCCGCCGTCTTCGCCGTTCTGATTCCCGTCGCGGCGGTAGGTGTCTACCTGTGGGCGGGCGTGCCCGCGGCCACCGACCCGACCGTCATGGCGGCCGCCAAGGCGCAGCCCGGCGACCACCAGATCGAGGAGATGGTCGTCGCGCTCGAGCAGAAGATGAAGGAGCGCCCCGACGACGTGCAGGGCTGGATGCTCCTCGCGCGCTCCTACGCCGCCACGGGCAAGATGCCCAAGGCGCTGGAGGCCTACGCGCACCTCGCGAAGATCGCGCCGCAGGACGCCAATGTCCTCGCGGACTACGCCGAC
>JAABQW010000296.1 GCA_011391275.1 Betaproteobacteria bacterium | reverse complement strand
CTGCTTACCGTAGATGTGCCAGTACGGCATCATGAAGAACATCACCAGGCACCAGACGAAGGCGATGACGATCCACGTGCCTTCGACGCGGTCCAGCGGCTGCTTCCACCAGACGCGATCGGTGGGGGAATGAATGGCGGTCATGTCGGCCTCGGGGGGGTGGGGGGCTTACTTCGCGATCGGGATGCCGACGATTTCCATCACGCCCCAGACGATGTACAGGACGGTGGGCATCGCGACGCCGAGGAACAGCAGCAGGAACGGGTTGTCGATGAGGCTTTGCATCATCGGGATCGGTTCGTCGTACACGTCGTCGTCGCCGTCTTCGCCGGCCGGTCGGGGCTGGGTGGGGTCCTGGCTCATGGTTTCCTCCTGTTTTTCGGGGCGCGCGCCGGCGGGTCGGCACGACTGAGGGGTATGCTAGGCAACCGGTGGCAGGGAAAAATTGAACCCGTTCAAGAAAAGCCGGATTGCCCCTCGGGCCCGTGTCCGGCGGGTCCCGGTGCCGCTAACATGCCTCCCGTGAACGCCACTTCATTCGTGACCGCGCCGGCGCCCACCGCCGCGTCCGCACCGGCCGCCGGGCATCGTGCCGTCGCCGCCTGGCTCCTCGCCTGCTGCGCCCTCGTCTTCGCCATGGTCGTGGTGGGCGGGGCCACGCGGCTCACCCATTCGGGGCTGTCGATCGTCGAGTGGCAGCCCTTCATCGGCACGCTCCCGCCGCTGTCGGCCGCCGACTGGGCCGAACAGTTCGAGAAGTACAAGCTCACGCCCGAGTTCAGGCTGCGCAACCACGACATGGACGTGGAGGGGTTCAAGTCCATCTTCTGGTGGGAGTACTTCCACCGCCTCTTCGGCCGGCTGATCGGCGTCGTCTACTTCCTGCCGCTCGCCTGGTTCTGGGCGCGCGGCGTCCTCGACCGGCCGCTCAGGTGGAAGCTCGCCGGGATCTTCGTGCTGGGGGGGCTGCAGGGCGCCATGGGCTGGTACATGGTGAAGAGCGGCCTCGTCGACGACCCGCAGGTGAGCCAGTTCCGCCTCACGGCGCACCTGGGCCTCGCGCTCCTCATCTTCGCGGCCATGTTCTGGGTGGCCCACGGCCTGCTGCGGCCCGCGTCCCCGGGCGCGCCGGCCGGGCTGCGCCGGGCGGGGCTCGCCTTCGCCGCGCTCGTGTTCCTGCTGGCGCTGTCCGGCGGGTTCGTGGCCGGCATCCGCGCGGGCTTCGCCTACAACACCTGGCCGCTCATGAACGGGCACTGGATCCCGCCGGAGATCCTCATGATCGAGCCCTGGTGGCGCAACTTCGGCTACAACATGGCCACGGTGCAGTTCGTGCACCGCACGACGGCGCTCGTCGTGCTCGCCTGCGCCTTCGTCCTCGCCTGGCGCGTGCGTGCCTCTCCGGGGACGGGGGACGAGGCGCGCCTCGCCGCCGGCACGCTCGCCGCCGTGACGCTCGGCCAGGTGGTGCTCGGCATCACCACGCTCCTCCTCGTCGTCCCGGTGTCTCTGGGCACCGCGCACCAGGGCGGCGCCGTCGTGGTCCTCGCCGCGGCCCTCTGGCTTGCCCGGGCGCTTCGCTGAAATAGGAACCGTCCCTATTTCAGCGGGCAGCGCCCGGCGCGCGGGCAGGCTTCCTCGTGGCGGTGGGCGATGGAGACGGCGATGGTGCGCGACTTCGCGGCGTCGATGACGCCCATGAGGTCGGCGAGCTCGCCGTCTTCCCGCTCGAGGTGCGCGCGCACGCGCAGGAGGAAGTCGGCGGCCGTGCCGCCCGGGAACGCCACCGCGACCCCGCCGCCCAGGGCGAGGAGCGGGATGCGCAGCGCGTGCCAGAGCTCGGCCAGTTCGCGGTGCTCGACCAGCAGCTGCGACACCAGCTCGAAGGCCTGCGCGCGGCGCGCGGGCGCGTCGCAGGCGGCGAGGAGGGCCGGGAATATGTCGGCTTCCTCGTCGTCCATGTGCACGCGCAGCGCTTCGTCGATCTCCGCGACCAGCGCGCGCGCGCGGTCGACCAGGCCGGCGTCGGGGGCACCGGGGTCAGTCACGGATAGCTCGGCGGCGAGCGCCTCGAGGCGCCCGAGCATGCCGGCGATGCACCGGTGGCACAGCCCCAGCGCGGCGCGCGGGGAGGGGGTGCCGTTCGGTTCCTTCTGCGGATCTGGCATCGGCCCTCCGGAATGGAGGACCCAGACTAACGGCGCGCGGCGGCCGGCGATTTAAAGCAAATCAAGAAAACGGAAGCGGGGACCGGCTGCTCCCTCAGACGAGGTGCAGCCCGCCGTCGAGGCCCAGGATCTCGCCGGTGACGAAGCCGGCCAGCGGCGAGGCGAGGAAGCGCACGGCGTGGGCGAACTCCTCGGGCTCGCCGAAGCGGCCGGCCGGGATCGTCGCGAGGGCCTGGCGGCGCTGCGCATCCGTGAGGTGCTCGGTGGCCGACGGCGAGCGCACGTACGAAGGGGCGATCGCGTTCGCGGTGATGCCGTGCGCGGCGCCCTCGCGCGCGAGCGCTTGGGTGAGCGAGGCTAGCGCCCCCGAGGCCGCCGCCTCGGCGAGCCCGCGCGGGGCGCTCGCCGGGGAGTGCCCGCCCACGCAGACGATGCGTCCCCAGCCGCGCGCCTTCATGTCGGGGAACACGACGCGCGACCACAGGAACGCGCCGTCCACGCAGACGCCGAGCACGCGCCGCCAGGCACCCTCGTCGGTCCCGGCCAGCGCCGCCCCGGCCGAGGTACCCGCGGCGTTCAGGAGGATGTCCACCGGGCCGAGCTCGACGCGGATGCGCTCGTGGGCGGAGCGCACGGCCATCGGGTCGGTCACGTCCGCGGCGACCACGATGCGCTCGCCGCGCACGAACCGCGACAGGGTGTCCAGCCGCAGCGCGTCGAGGTCGACCAGCGCCACCCGGGCGCCGTCCTCGAGGAGGGCGCGCGCGGCGGCGAGCCCCAGGGAGCCCGCGCCCCCCGTCACCACCACGACCTTGTCCTTCAGGCTCATCGCGGCCTCGCCTCGCTCAACGGGGGGCCGGGCGCCACGGCGCGAGGAGCTCCGCGACGCCGTCCCAGCAGATCTGCACGCCGATGCACAGCAGGATGAACGCCGAGAGCCTGAGGAAGACCGCGGTGCCCGACGGGCCGAGCAGGCGCACGAGGTGCGAGGCGTAGCGGTAGGCGAGCCAGATCGCCAGCGCCGCGATCCAGATCCCGGAGAGCAGGCCCAGGGACGACCACAGCCGGGCCGCGCCCTGCGACGGCAGGCTCGCCCCGAGGGTGATGGCGATGGAGATCGAGCCCGGGCCCACGGTGATCGGGAAGGAGAGGGGATAGAAGGCGCGTCCGGCCACCTCCTCCGGCGTGGCCTGGCGCGTCGCGCCGGGCGAGTCGCCGGCCCCGGCGCTCTCCGCGGCCAGCAGCCGCCACGCGGTGGCGGCGACGAGGAGCCCCCCGCCCACGCGCACGACGGCGAGCGAGATGTCGAAGAAGGCGAGCACGTAGTTGCCGACATAGGCGGCGGCCACGAGCAGCACGAGGCAATTGAGGCCGACGCGCCGCGCCATCGCCCGCCGCGCCGGCTCGTCCATCGTCCGCGTGAGCGAGAGGAAGATGGGTGCGTTGCCCGGCGGGTTGGTGATCGGCAGGAGCGCGGCCAGGGCGACGAGCCCGGTCCTCACGAAGGCGGCGATCTCGGCCTCCAAGGCGGGCTCAGGGCGTGCAGTCGAGGTAGATCGTGCGGTGCTCGAAGGCCGACGCGGTCTTCGCGATCGAGCCGCACACGTAGGTCACCTCGAGCTGCTTGCGGTCGCCGCGCGCGGGGTCGCCGCAGAGCTCGTTGGAGACCTCGAAGGAAGCGGTGCGCCGGCCGTTCGCCTGCCTCGCCACCCAGCGCGTCGCGTCGCAGCTCTTCGACGAGGTGCCGTAGTACGCGGTCGATACCGTGATCGGTGCGGTGGCGCGCGGCGGCGGCGGGGGGGCCATCGGCACCACGGGGGCCGGTACGGGTGCCGCTCGCGCGGCCGATTCCTCCAGCGCCTTCCGGTAGCCGCTCGCGAAGCCGTCGTCGTAGCCGCGGCGGTAGCCCTCGCGGTAGTCGGCGCGCTTCTCGACCGGCTGGTCGCTGGCAGAGGCGGGTCCGGCCAGGCAGAGGGGCAGGCAGAAGGCGAGGGTTAGGGCGTGGCGCATCGGGCGCTCTCCAGGGCGGGCGTGGGCTGGCCGGTCGCCTTGCGGCGGCGGCAGGCGTCGAGGAAGGAGTTGAGCAGGGGCTTGCCGTCGAGGAGCTGCGCGTCGGCCGGATCCATGAACTCGGGGTGCCACTGGACGCCCGCCACGTAGCTCGGGCCCGCCCAGCGGATTGCCTCCACCAGGCCATCGGGCTCGCTCACGGCCTCGATCACCAGCTCGCGCCCCAGCGCCTTCACGGCCTGGTGGTGGATGGTGTTGATGCGCGAGACCGCTTCGCGCGGGTACAGGCCCGCGAGCCAGCCCCCTTCGACCACGCGCATGGCGTGGAAGTTGTCCTCGTAGCGCTTGTCGCAGCGGTGCAGCAGCGCGCCGCCCACCTGCGTCTGGATGTCCTGGTAGAGCGTGCCGCCGAAGGCGACGTTGATGAGCTGGCAGCCCCGGCAGATCCCCAGCACGGGCTTGCCCTGGCGGACGAACTCCCGGAAGAGCCGGATCTCGTAGGCGTCGCGGACGCGGTCGCCCGACCACTCCGGGTTGAGCGGCGACTCGCCGTAGGTCTCGGGCGCGATGTCGGCGCCCCCCTGCAGCACCAGGCCGTCGAGCGCGTCGACGTAGTCCTTCTTGGCGATCTTCGCCGGCAGGTGCGGCGAGGCGAGGCTCAGGGCGGGCACCATGAAGGCGAGCACCTCGCCCGACATCACCCAGTTGGCGACGGACTGCTCCAGGTACTGGACGCTCTTGGTGGGCAGGAAGAACCGCCGGGGGTCCGGGTACAGGAGCCGGGCGGAGATGCCGATCTTCAGCGGTTCCATTCCATCTACGCGCTCTCCCGGGGGAAGAGGGCCGGTGTGGGGACGCCGTAACTATATCGCGTCGGGTGCTTGATCGGGCGCAAGGCCCCGCCCGTGCCCCGGGAGGACGCTAGGAGCAAGGGCGGCGTGCCGCGCTGCCATCTGGGCGTCATGTTCGGGGCCCATGCTCCTGCCGGGGCATATCGCCCCGAACGGAAAACGCATGGAAAAGTCGCGCATCGTCGAAGCACTGGGTGAGGAGGGCCTGCGGCTGCCGGCGCTCCTCAACGAGGCGTTGGCCGCCAACGATCGCGCCAAGTACCTCTTCACCGTCCTGCAGGTGGCCCAGGGCCACGCCGACCACCCCGGCGGCCCGGCGCCGGAGCTGCGCGCCGAGCGCGAGGCGGCGGGGCTCGCGGCAGCGGGCTTCGACGACGTGGCGGCCGCCGCGACCAAGGTCGGCGAGGCGCGCTACTTCATGCCGGGCGTCGACCGGCTGTGCGCGCGGCTGCACGTGGAGGTCGACGCGATGCTGGCCCCCCTCGAGGCGGCCGACCCGGACGCGGCGGGCTTCGCCGCCCGCCGCACGCGCCTGGCCGCCGAACCCTGGTGCGACGAGGACGATTGCATCAGCGGCGAGCAGATCGCGGCCCTCACCGCGGGCGGGCAGGGCGGAGCCGACACGGTCCACCGCCTCGTGATGGACATGCACAAGGCGCTCAACGCGCTGCAGGCGCGCATCGCCTCCGAGACGATCGACGGCGCGCACGCCTACGGGATGGCGGAAGGCGACCGCGCCCTGGTCGCCGCGTTCATGCGCGGCGTGAACCGCACGGCGGGCCTCAAGTTCGACCACCCGGGCCTCGGGACGACCGCGACACGCTCCGGCGCGAGGCTGGTCATCCAGAACGACATCGGCACGACGGACGCCCACGTGCTGGTGGTGCACGTCGAGGCGGCCCGCGTGATGCTCACCTACACCGACGTGCACATGCAGCGCCTGCTCTTCTTCCAGGGGCTTTTCGACGCCTGGCGCGTGGACTGGGAGGACACGCTCTCGCGCACCGACCGGTCGATGGAGGACGGCGTCTACCACATGTGCATCGGCACCTACGCCGCGGCGGGCGCCGCCGAGCTCGAGGAATACCTGGCGTTCCTGGGCTCGCGCCTGGTGTTCCTGATCGACTGGAACCGCGCCCGCAAGCGCCTGCGCCTGCTGCTGCCCAAGAAGGAGGTGATGGAACTCCTCAAGTGGGCGGCCGACAACGACCACGGGCACATGGCCTTCCTGCGCGCCGGCGGCGAGCAGATGATCTTCGACTCGCTCGCCTTCGTGTCGCGGGCGCCGGCCTCCTTCGGCGCGCGGCTGGACGACGTGCTCGGGCGCGCCGCCGCGGTGAGCTTCATGCGCTACGTGGTGCGCACCTGCGCGCAGGGCCTCCTCGGGGGCCGGCCGGAGGGGCTGGTGCGCGACGAGGTGCGCGCCGAGCTGGTGAGCTTCTTCCGCTCCGCGCAGGAAAGCGTGCTGGACATCGCGGCCGAGCACGCGGCCTTCGCGCTCGAGATCGCCGCCGGCACCCGCGACGCGCTGGTGAACGCGGGCTCCCCGTCGGGGGCCGAGGCGATCGCGCGCAACGCCCAGCGCGCCAAGGCCTGGGAGCACCGCGCCGACGAGCTGGTGAACGCCGCGCGCGCGCAGGCGCGGCAGTCCGAGCGGGCCCGGTCGTACCGCGACCTGATCGAGGAGGCCGACGACATCGTGGACGAGCTGGAGGAGGCCGCGTTCCACCTGGCGCTCGTGCCCCCGGACGGCAATGGCGAGGCGATGTGCGCTTCCCTGCGCCCGCTCGCCGCGCTCGCCGTGGAGAGCGTCCAGGAGTACCTGAAGGCGGTGGAGACGGCGCGCACGCTGCACCGCGGCAGCCCGCGCGAGGACACGCAGGACTTCCTCGAGGCCATCCACCGCATCATGACGCTCGAGAGGCGCAGCGACGAGATCCACCGCGCCTCCAAGGCCCTGGTCCCCTCGCTCCCCGGCGGCTTCGGGGCGCTCTTCGGGTTCATCGAGTGCGCGCGCAACCTCGAGGCCGCGACCGACGCCCTCATGCACACGGCGCTGCACCTGCGCGACGCGGTGCTGGGCGAGCTGGTGGTGCAATGAGCCCCGCCGACGGCGCGCGCCCGGTGTTCGGGATCGCGATAGCCAAGGCGGGCGCGGCCACCGGCGGCCTCGACCAGATGGGGTCGAAGGCCTTCAACCTGCAGCGCATGGCCGCCGCGGGGCTGCCCGTGCCGCAGGCCTTCGTGCTGGGGACGGAGTGGTGCGAGCTGCACCGGGCCGACCCGGGCGGCACGCGGCTGGCGCTGCACGAGGCCCTCGTCGAGTGGACGCGCCGGCTCGAGCAGGCCTGCGGGCTCTCCTTCGGCGGCGAGAGGAAGCCGCTCCTCGTGTCGGTGCGCTCCGGGGCGCCGGTCTCCATGCCGGGGATGATGGACACGGTGCTCAACGTCGGGCTCAACGACCGCGCCGTTCGCGGGCTGCTTCGCCTCACCGGCAACCCGCGGCTCGTCTGGGATTCCTACCGGCGCCTCGTCCAGCAGTACGCGCGGGTCGTGCACGGGGCCGACGCGGCCGTCTTCGAGGAACTGGTGGCGGCCGCGCTCGCCAGGGCGGGCGTGGCGAGCGAGCGCGAGCTCGACTTCGAAAGCCTGGCTGCACTCGCCACCGACAGCCTCGAGGCATTCGCCGACCTCACGGGCGCGCCCTTCCCGCAGGACCCGAGGGAGCAGCTCGAGGCGGCGGCCGTGGCGGTGCTCGAGTCCTGGCGCTCCGCGCGGGCCGTGGAATACCGGCGGCTGCACGGCATCGACGACGCCATGGGGACCGCGGTCACGGTGCAGCGCATGGTCTTCGGCAATGCCGGCGGCACATCCGGCTCCGGGGTCGGGTTCACCCGCGACCCGGCCACGGGGGAGAACCGCCTCTACCTCGACTTCCTGTTCAACGCGCAGGGCGAGGACGTGGTTTCGGGGCGCCACGCGGTCACGGACACCGCGCGGCTGCCGATGGCGCTGCCCGAAGTGGCCCAGCGCCTCGAGGAACTGCGCCATGCGCTCGAGTCCGCCTTCGGCGACGCGCAGGAGTTCGAGTTCACGGTGCAGGACGGCCGGCTCTACCTGCTGCAGACGCGCACCGCCAAGCGCACGCCGTGGGCGGCGCTGCGCATCGCGGTGGAGCAGGTGCGCGAGGGCCTCGTCGCTCCGGAGACGGCGCTCGCGCGGCTCGAGGGCATCGACCTCGGGGCGATCGAGCGCCGCCGCGTGGCCGACGAGGGCGACGCGGCGCTCGCGCGGGCGGTGCCGGCGAGCATCGGGCTCGCCGTGGGCGCCATCGCGCTCGACACGAAGGCGTGCGAGCGCCTCGCGGCCCGGGGAAGCCCGGCGATCCTCGTGCGCGCCGACACCAGCACCGAGGACATCGCCGGGATCGCGGCGGCTGTGGGCGTGCTCACCGCGCGCGGAGGGCGCACGTCGCACGCGGCGGTGGTCGCCCGGCAGATGGGCAAGGTGTGTCTGGTGGGCTGCACGGCGCTTCGCATCGACGAGAAGGCGCGCACCATCGGCTTCGGCGGGACGACGCGGCGCGAGGGCGAGACGATCTGCCTGGACGCCGAGAACGGACGCGTCCTCGACGGCGAGCCGCAGGTCGTCGTCGAGCGCCCCGAGGGGCTTCTCTCCGAAGTGGCGAAGTGGCGGGCCGGCAAGGCCTTCTCCTGAACCCGGTTCGCGGCGCCGTGGCGGCCCGAAGTTCGGTGCGGTGCAGCAATGCGCGGGCTGCGCGCGCCGTGCGATACTCCACGGGTCAAGTCCCCGACCTCACAAGGGGGCGACCAACAGACAACCGGAGGAGTAAACCATGACCCGCAGGCTTTCCCTTGCCGTGGCCGTCGCTGCCGCCCTTGCCGCCGGCGCCGCCCAGGCCCAGACCATCCGATTGATGACCGGCCCCCAGGGCGGCGTGTGGGTCCCGCTCGGCGGGGCGCTCAAGAACATGTGGGAGAAGGCGATCCCGGGCCTGCAGGTGCAGACCAGCCCCGGTGCCGGCATCGCGAACGTCCGGGGCGTGGACGAGGGCAAGGCCGACGTGGGCTTCGGCAACAGCATCACCAGCGTGGACGGCGTGGCCGGCCGCGCGCCCTTCACCAAGAAGGTGGACAAGGCCTGCCAGCTCGCCAACCTCTACCCGCAGTACTTCCAGGTGGTGGCGCTCGCCTCGAGCAACATCAACGGCATCGCCGACCTCAAGGGCAAGTCGATCGCCGTGCAGCCCAAGGGCAACACCGCCGAGCTCATCTCGCAGCAGATCCTGCAGGCCGTGGGCCTGTCGTACCAGAGCGCCAAGGTGAGCTTCGTGAACTCGTACACGGACGCCGCCGCCCTCCTCAAGGACGGGCACGCGCAGGTGTTCACGCTGGGCACGACCATCCCCGCCTCGTCCATCATGGACGTGGCCGCCGGGCGCGACATCAAGATGGTGCCGGTGACCGACGACATCGTCGCCGCGATGCGCAAGATGAACCCCGGCTACACCAAGGGCATGATCAAGGCCGGCACCTATCCCAAGCAGGACCAGGACGTGCCGGCGATCGTCTATTCGGCGCACCTCGTCGTCTCCTGCAGCCTGCCCGAGCAGACCGTCTACCAGATGGCCAAGGCGATGGCCGCGAACGTCCCCGACATGGCCGCGATCAACAAGGCCATGAGCGGCCTGACCCCGAAGTCGATGGCCCAGGACATCGGCGTGCCCTTCCACCCGGGCGCGGTGAAGTTCTACAAGGAAGCCGGGGCGATGTAACCCTCCCCGCAAGGGGGGGGAGCGCCCATGGACAGGTCCATCCGGTGGATCACGGGCGGCATCGCGATCGCGATGTCGCTCTACCACATGTGGTTCGCGGCATCGCCTCCGCCGGAGGCGATGATCTTCCGCGGCACGCACCTGCTCTTCGCGATCGTGCTGGTCTTCCTGCTCTACCCCGCCTGGGGCGGGCGCGAGGGCCCGCGCCGCTTCCTCTGGCTGGACGTGGCACTCATCGCCGTCGCCGCGACGGCGATCGGCTACCTCTTCGCGAACTACCAGTACATCGTCAACCGCATCATCTACATCGACGACCTGACCACCTGGGACAAGGTGATGGCGGTGGTCACCGTCGTGCTCGTGCTCGACGCCACGCGGCGCGTCATCGGGTGGGCCCTGCCGATCACCGCGATCCTCTTCCTCGGCTACGCGGTCTTCTGGTCGGGCATCAAGATGCAGGTGCTGCTCGAGCAGATGTACCTCTCCACCGACGGGATCTTCGGCTCCACGCTGGGCGTGTCCGCTTCCTACGTCATCGTCTTCGTCCTCTTCGGCTCCTTCATGGAGAAGAGCGGCACGGGTCGCCTCTTCATGGACTTCGCGCTCTCGCTCACCGGGCACACCGCGGGAGGCCCCGGCAAGGTGTCGATCGTGAGCTCCAGCCTGTTCGGCACGATCTCCGGCAGCGCCGTGGCCAACGTGATGGTCGACGGGCCGATCACCATCCCGCTCATGAAGAAGACCGGCTTCCGCCCGCCCTTCGCCGCGGCGGTGGAAGCGAGCGCCTCGACGGGCGGCCAGATCATGCCGCCGATCATGGGTGCGGCGGCGTTCGTCATGGCCGAGTACCTCGCGGTGAGCTACTTCCAGGTCACCGTCTGGGCGTGGATCCCGGCGCTGCTGTTCTACGTGGCGCTCTTCTTCGCCGTCCACTTCGAGGCCAAGCGCGTGGGCCTCGTGGGCGTGCCGCGCTCGGAGCTGCCGCGACTGGGGAAGGTCATGCGCGAGCGCGGCCACCTCTTCATCCCCATCCTCATCGTGCTCTTCGGGATGGGGATGTCGTACAGCGCGCCGCTGTGCGCGCTGGCCGGGCTCATCGCCACGCTGCCGGTGGCGCTCATGCGCCGCAGCACCCGCGAGGGGATCACCTGGCGCACGGTCCTGGAGGCCCTGGAAGGCGGCGCCCGGGATGCGCTCTCGGTGGCCATGGCCTGCGCGTGCGCCGGGATCGTGATCGGCGTGATCTCGCTCACGGGGCTTGGCATCACCTTCACGCAGATCGTGATCGCGCTGTCGCAGAACAGCCTCATCCTCGCGCTGGTCCTCACCGCGGTGGCGGGCATCGTGCTCGGCATGGGGATGCCCACGACCCCGGCCTACATCGTCATGGTGTCGCTGCTCGTGCCGGCGCTCATCAAGCTCGGCGTGGTCACGCCCGCCGCCCACCTGTTCGCGCTCTACTTCGCGGTGCTCTCGGCGATCACCCCGCCGGTGGCGCTTGCCGTCTTCGCCGCCGCGGCGCTCGCCAAGGCCAACATGTGGCGCGCGGGCTTCGAGTCGGTGCGCATCGCGGCCGCCGGCTTCATAGTGCCCTTCATGTTCGTCTACGAGCCGGCGCTCCTCGCCATCGGCGACTGGGGGACGATCGCGCTCGCCGTGACCACGGCCACCGTCGGCGTCATGTGCCTGGCCGCTTCGCTGTACGGCTATCTCCTCGCCACGCTCGCCCTGTGGCAGCGCGCCGCGCTCGCCGTGGCCTCGATCCTCCTCATCAAGCCGGGCCTCGTCACCGACGGGATCGGGCTCGCGCTGTTGGCCGTGGTGGGGGGGATGCAGTGGTTCGCCGCGCGGCGGGCCGTGCCTTCCGGCGCCTGATCCTGCAGGCTCCGTCGCTGCGAATTCCGGACCTCGCGCCGCCTACTTGCCGCGCGCGGCGAGGTCGCTCTTGGTGAAGGCGCCGGTGGCCTCGCCGGTGGCGGAGGAGCGCAGGCGGCTCTTGCGCAGCTGCCCGGCCTGCTCGAGGATCGGGTAGGCGGTGGAACAGAAGAAGGAGTTGATGCGGCGCATGTCGCTGATGATGTCCAGGTGCAGCGAGCTCGTCTCGATGGACTGGACCGACTGGTCGGAGAGGCGGTCGAGGTGCAGCGCCGCGCAGGAGCGCTCGAGGTCGCGGAACTTCTCCTTTTCCGCGAGCAGCATCTGCGCGCTCTTCACGTCGCCGGTGAGGAAGACGGAGAGGCCCAGGCGCAGGTTCGCGACGAGCTTCGCGTGCAGGTCGGCGAGCTCCTTCATGCCCTCGTCGGAGAAGGAGAGCCGGTGGGCGATCTTCTTGTCCTTGATGTCGGCGAGGATGCGCTCGATGACGTCGCCGACGTGCTCGAGGTTGATGGTGAGCGAGATGATCTCGGCCCAGCGGCGGCCGTCCTTCTCGTCGAGGGCCTCGCGGCTGATCTGGGTGAGGTAGAGCTTGACCGCGGTGTAGAGGCGGTCGACGTCGTCGTCGAGGCGGATGAGCTCCTCCACGCGCTTCTCGTCGTTGGTTCGGATGACCTCCATCATGCCGTTGAGCATCTGCTCGATGGTGTCGCCGATGCGCAGCGTCTCGCGGGCGGCGTTGGCGAGTGCCAGGGTCGGCGTCTCCAGCGCCCCCGTGTCCAGGTGGCGTGGCTCGGCCGACTGCGTGCCGGGTGCGCCCGGGGCCACGGGATACCACCGCTCGACCATGCCGGCGATCCTTTCCGTGAGGAAGAGGAAGCCGGCGGCGAGCACCACGTTGAAGGCCACGTGGAAGTGCAGCACCTGGCGGCGCGGGTCGGGGTCGAGCTGCGCGATGCCCTGGAGCACGAGAGGCAGCGCCAGCGAGAACACGACGCACCCGGCGAGCTTGAAGAAGAGGTTGCCGACCGCCACGCGCCGGCCGTCGCCCGGCGTGCCCAGGGTGGACACGAAGCCGATGAGGCCGCTGCCGAGGTTCGCGCCCAGCACCAGGCAAAGGGCGACGGGCACGGAGATCACGCTCGCGGCGGCGAGCGTGGCGGTGAGCAGCACCACCGCGAGGCTCGACCAGGAGAAGAGCGTGAAGAGGGCGCCGATGAGCATGTCGAGCATCGGGTCGCCGGAGAGCGTGCCGAAGAGCACCTTGGTGCCGGCCGACGAGACGATGGGACGCGTGGCCTCCTGGATGAGCTGCAGCGCCAGGATGATGAGCCCCAGGCCTATCGAGACCCGGCCGAGCTGCCCGGCCCGGGTGTTCTTGCGCGACAGGAAGAACACGACGCCGAAGAAGATGGCCAGCGGCGAGAGCCAGGAAAGGTCCAGCGAGAACACCTGCGCCATGAGCGCGGTGCCGACGTCCGCCCCCAGCATGATGGCGAGCGCCGGGGCGAGCCCGATGAGGTTCTGCGAGACGAAGGAGCTGGTGATGAGCGCCGTGGCGCTGGAGGACTGCACGAGGCTGGTGACGCCCAGGCCGGCCATGAAGGCCGACCCCCTGTTCGCCACGCTCTTCGACAGTACCCTGCGCAGGCTCGCGCCGTAGACGCGCAGGATTCCCGTGCGGACGATATGGGTGCCCCACACGAGGAGCGCCACGCTGGCGAATAGGTTTAGGAGCGTCTGCACTGCGGTCGGTTGCGACTCCCGACGGGGTCCGGCCCCGGGGGAAGGATCACCTCGCTTCGGCGGGCCGTTCGGGGCCCGCAAGCTGCAATTATGACAGTTTTGTTACGGCAGGCAGCCGGTTCAGAACGACGGGAGGCTGAAGGTCTTGATGTTGGTGAAACTCTTCATCGCCTCCTGCACGCCCTCCTTGTAGCCGAGCCCGGAGTCCTTGATGCCGCCGAAGGGAGTCAGCTCGATGCGGTAGCCGGGGACCTCGCGCACGTTCACCGAGCCGACGTTGAGCTCCGCCAC
>JAABQW010000295.1 GCA_011391275.1 Betaproteobacteria bacterium | reverse complement strand
AGCTGCGTCACGAACTGCGTGTTGTCGAGCGCTCCGTAGGTCGCCAGGAACTCCGGGCTCGCCGCGAAGAACTCGGCCAACTGCGCGATGGTGATCGTGCCGGCGCGTACCAGGCCCGCGTTGAAGGTGAGCCCGGCGTAGTCCGGCACGCGGTCCAGCGCGGCGAAGTACAGCCGCACCACCGGCGCCACGAAGCCGCCGAATTCGGGGGAAGCGAGGAAGCCGTCGATCACCTGGGCGCGCGTGTACGTGCCCCCGGTAATGTCGTCCACCCACGCCTGCACGCCCGCGGGATCACCCTCGCGGTTGAGGAAGTCGCGGTACTGCTGCATCACGAAGAGGCGCGCGCCGCCCAATCCGGCCGCGAAGACGTCGTTGTCCTTCGCGAACGGGTTGCGGGCCTCGGCGATCTCCACCGGGTCGGGGATGCCGTCGTTGTCGCTGTCGGCGCCCGGGTCGGCGGCGATCAGGTAGAAGGACTGCGACACCTGCGCGGCAGGCGCGCGGTTGGCGTCTCCCGCCTGGTCGGCGGTGATGGTGCACACGCCGGGCGCCACCGGCGACACCGTGTCGCCCGCCACCGAGCACACCGAAGGCGTCGCGGAACCGAAGGCCACGGTGAGGCCGCTCGAGGCCGTGGCGGAAACCGCGAACGCCCCGTCCGCCATCGTGCGCACGGCGAGCGCGCCGAAGGAGATCGCCTGCGCGGCCTGCGCGACCTGGAACGACCGCGTCACGCGGGTCGCGGCCTCGTAGTCGGCGCTGCCCGCCTGGTCGGCGGCGATCTCGCAGGGGCCCGCCGCGAGGATCGTCACGGTGTTGCCCGCCACCGCGCAGGTCGCGCCGGTGAGCGAGGTGAAGAGCACCGGGTTGCCGGAGGCGCCGCCGGCGGCCGACACCGTGAAGGGCGCCTCGCCGAAGGTGCGGTCCGCCAGTGCCCCGAACACGATGGCCTGCGCGGCCTTCGCGACCTGGAACGATTGCGTCACGCGGGTCGCGGCTTCGTAGTTGTCGTTGCCGGCCTGGTCGGCGGCGATGTCGCAGGCCCCGGCGCCGAGCAGCGTGACCATGTTCCCCGCAACGGAGCAGGCGGGCGTGAGGGAGGTGAAGACCACCGGGTTGCCCGAGGCGCCGCCGGTTGCCGACACCGCGAAGGGCGCTTCGCCGAAGGTGCGGCCCGCGAGCGGCCCGAACGCGATCGACTGCGCCGCCTTCGTGACCTCGAACGACTGTCGCACCTGCGGGGCGGGCGCGTTCGTGGCGTCGCCCGGCTGGTCCGCCGCGATTTCGCAAATGCCCGCGGCGACGAGTGTCACCGTCGTGCCCGAGACCGTGCAGACGGGCGTGGTGTTCGAGCTGAACTGCACCGTGAGGCCGGACGTCGCGGTGGCCGACACCTGGAACGGCGCGGTGCCGAAGACGCGGTTCGCGAGCGGGGCGAAACTGATGGTCTGGCCGCCCTGCACCGTGAAGGAAACCGCGGCGGAGGCCGTGCTCGCGTTGCCCGCGGCATCCACCTGCGTGGCGGTGAGGGTGTAGGCGCCGGCGCCCAGCGTCGAGGCGCAGCTCCACGCGCCCGCGACCACGGTCGCCGTGCAGACCGGCGTGACGCCGTTCACGACCGAGACCGTGGCGCCGGTCTCGCCGGTGCCGGAGATCGCCGGGTTGGCGGCGACCGCGGCGCCCGCCGCCGGGGAGGTGATCGCGGGCGGCGCGACCGCCGTGTCCTTGGTCGTCGCGGCATTCGCGTTCGCCGTGTTGCCCGCGGCGTCGGCGTGGCTCGCGGAAATCGAGACCGGGCCGTCCTGCAGGTTCGCGAGGCTGAACGTCGCCGAGAATAGCCCGGCCGTGGTCGCGCCGCAGGCCGCCGTGGCCGGCGCCGTCGCGGACCCGTCGGAAATGCCGAGCACGACGTCGCGGCCGTTATCGGAGCAGGTGCCCGTGACCGCGTAGCTCGCCTGGTTGGCGGCGTTCACGAGCCCGGCCGCGTCGATCGCGACCGAAGGTGCGGCCGTGTCCTTGGCCACCGAGCCGTTGGTGGTGGTCACGTTGCCGAGCGCGTCCTGCTGCGTCACCGATACCGCCACCGTGCCGTCGGCAAGCGCGGTGAGGTCAAGCCCGGAAACCGCATAGGTGCCCGAAGCGCAAGCGACGGAGCCGTTCACGCTCGCCGTGGCGGTGAGCGTGTAGCCCACGGCGCCGCCGTCGGCCTCGCAACTGCCCGCGAACCCGTAGGACGCCTTGTTGCCGTTGTTCACCGGGTCGAGCGTGTCGATGGTGAGCGCGGGGCCGAGGGTGTCCTTGGCGGTGGAGTCCGAGAGGGTGGTGGTGTTGCCGGCCGCGTCGGTGAAGGACGCCTGCAGGCTCACCGCGCCCTGCGCAAGGCCCGAGGCGTCCACGGGCGCCGTGGCGAATTGCCCCGCGGCGGGCGTGCCGCAGGTGGCGGACGCCAGGATTGAACCGATCTGCACCGACACCGCGCGGCCGTCGTCGGAACAGGTCCCGGCGATGAAGTAGGCAGCCTCGTTGGCCGCGGTGATGGCCGGCTTGGAGGTGATCGCGAGGCCCGGGGCCACGGTGTCCACCGTCCAGCTCGCGGTGGCGGGCGTGGGGTCGGCGTTGCCGGCCGGGTCGCGGGCGCGCACCGCGAAGGTGTGCGGGCCCTCGGCGAGGCCAGCGTAGCTTGCCGGGCTGGTGCAGGCGGAGAAGGCGGCGCCGTCGAGGCTGCACTCGAAGGTGGCCGTCGGGTCGTTCGTGCTGAAGCTGAACGAGGCGCTGGCCGTGTTGACGAGCCCCGTCGTGGCCGCGTCGAGCGTCGTGTCCGGCGGCGTCACGTCGGGCGTGACCTGGAAGCTGCGCGTGGCCTGCGGGGCCGGGGCGTAGACCGTGTTGCCCGCCTGGTCGGCGGCGATCGTGCACTGGCCGGTGGTGACGAGCGAGACGAGGCTGCCCGACACGGTGCAGACGGGCGCCGTGAGGGACGAGAAGGTGACCGGAAGCCCGGAGCCGCCGCCGGTCGCGGAGACCGTGAAGGACCCGCTGTCGACGGACCGGTCGGCGAGCGTGCCGAAGTCGATCGCCTGCGCCGCGCGCGTCACCGCGAACGAGCGGCTCACCTGCGGCGCGGGGCTGTAGGTGACGTTGCCTTCCTGGTTCGCATCGATGGTGCAAGTGCCCTCGCCCACCAGCGTGACGCTGGTGCCCGAGACCGTGCATGCCGCGGTGGTCGTGGTGGAGAAGGTGACTGAGAGCCCCGAGGCGCCGCCGGTCGCGGAGAGCGTGAACGGCGTCTCGAGCATCGTGCGGTCGGCGAGCGGGTCGAAGGTGATGGCTTGCGCCACGCGGGTGATCGTGAACGAGCGGCTCACCCGCGGGGCCGGGTTGTAGTTGGCGTCGCCCGCCTGGTCGGCGTCGATGGTGCACGTGCCAGCGCCCACCAGCGTGACGGTCCCGCCCGTGGTTACGGTGCAGGAAGTCGTCGTGAGCGTGGAGAAGGTGACGGCGAGCCCCGAGGCGCCACCGGTCGCGGAGACCGAGAAGGACGAGGGGAGCATCGTGCGGTCGGCGAGCGTGCCGAAGCTGATCAGCTGGTCGCCCTTGAGGTTCGTGAGCGCGATCGTCGCGGACGCGGAGCCCGTGGGCACGGTCGCGGTGGCGGTCACGTTGTAGCTGCCCGCGAAGCCGTTGGCGGTCGCGTTCGTCGAGGCCACGCCCGAGGCGTTGGTGGTGACCGTCACGGTAGAAAAGGTCGCGCCCGCGGTGAGGGTCGGCGCGGAGAAGGTCACCGGCACGTTGGCCAGGACCTGGTTGTCCAGGTCCCTCACCAGGACGGACAGGGCCGTGGGGAATGCCTGGAAGATCTTGACGCTCTGCGGCGTGCCGGACTGCACGGTGACGGTATTGGGCGGTCCGAAGGGATCGATGCGCAGCACCAGGCCGCTCGACGGGGTCAGCGACCCGGACGCGCCCTGCGTGGGATTGGCCAGGTGGGCGAGGGTGGTGGTGGTCGTGGCTCCCCCGGCCGAGAGGATGGTGTGCCCGCCGGCGACCGTCGCGGAGAGCGCGCGCAGGATGTCGGACTGCATGGTGCCGACGTAGCCCGAATAGGCGAAGCTCCCCGGCGCGCCGAGCGCGAACTTGGCGAGGAACGCGTCCTGCATGCCGGGCCGGGTGGCGGCAAGCCCGCTCGCCGCGAGCCCCGGAAAGTCCGCGCTGCTCGTCGAACCGGTCACGAAGAAGGAGGTGCCGTCGGTCGCGATGGCCTCGGCCGCGTCGTAGCCGCTGCCGCCGAGGTAAGTGGCCGACAGGACCGACGTGCCGGTCGCATTCAGCCGCACCACGAAGCCGTCCATGCCGGTGCTCTTGCCACTCTGCGGCCCGCTGCCCTGGCGCGTTCCGGCATTGTTGGCGGGAAAGTTCGGCGAGTCCGTCTCGCCGGCCACGATCACGCTGGCGTCGCCCGCGAGGGCAATCGCGAATGCGCGGTCGGCGCCCGTGTCGCTCGTCGGCGTCGAGCCGGTGAGGAGGGTCATGAATTCGAGCGAGGCGCCGCCAGAGGCGACCTTTGCGACGAAGCCGTCGGACGCGTCACCGCCCGTCGGCCCAGCCGGGCGCGGGTTGATGGTGGTGCGAAGCCCGCCGAGCGCCGGCAGGCCGGCGGAGGAATCGGTGGCCCCCGCGACGTATGCGGAAGAATCCGTGCCGACCGCGATGGCGTTGCCCATTTCCGAGCCGCCGTCGCCGCCGATGAATCCCGCGTACTCCATCGCGCTGCCGGCCGCGTTCACGCGGGCCACGAAGGGATCCATGCGGGGCGAGCCGGCGGCGCCGCCGCCGTGCGTGAGCCGTGGGCCGACGGTCGTGGGCATCGGGGTGGTGGAGGAGAAGACGCTGAAACCGGTGATGTAGGCGCGGTCCGAGGAATCCACGGCGATCGCGTTGGCCTGGTCGTCCAGGTTGCCGCCGAGGTAGCCCGACCAGTCGATCGTCGAGCCGTTGGCCGCCAGGCGCATCACGAAGGCGTCGCGCGCGCCGGCGTTCGCCCGCGGAAAGCTCGCGGACCCCGCGCCGGCGGTGGAGAAGTTGGTGGAAGTGGTGCCGCCCGCGAGGTAGATGCGGCCGGAGGCATCGAGTGCGATGCCGTTGCAGATGTCGTCGCCGCCGCCGCCCACGTAGGTCACGAACTGCGCCGCGCCGGCCTGGTCGAACTTGACCACGAACGCGTCGTCCTGCCCCTTGGGAGCGGTGCCGCCCGGCAGGTTGCTGGAGCGCGTGACGCCGCACGCGAAGGTGTCGCTGCCGCTGCGCGCGACGCCGTAGACCTGGTCCTGCGAGTTGCCGCCCACGAGGCCGGAGTAGCCCGTCCACGCCGGGTCGATGATGAGGGCCTTGTCCGGATCGTGCCCGGCGACCTCGAAGCCGATGCGCCAGCGGCGCCCGCCGAGCGCCTCGACGCGGTACGCGGCCGCGAGCGTGGCGTGGCCCGCGCCTTCGGGCTGGAAGGCGAGCGGCGCGTCGTCGAGCACCGTCTCGCCGCCGATCGTCCACTCGAGCGCGCCCGCCTCGGTGACGCGCACGCCGTCCGCCCCCTCGACCACCAGGGCCACGATGCCGGGCTTCACGCCCGCAGCGAGCTCGAACTGGTACTTGAACCCGCCTGCGTCGCCGGCGAACACCGCGTCCACGCCCGGCCACACGCCGCGGTAGGCGATCGCCCCGTAGCTCTTCAGGTTGGGCATCCAGTCGGCGCGCTCGCCGACCAGCCAGTGGTAGAGGGTCGGCGAGGGCTTGATGCCCTGCGGCGCGACTTTCGCGCCGCCCTCGAACGTGTAGCTCAGCGCGGCAGCGCCGCCGGCGGCCTTGTCGAGCTTCGGACCCGCGAGCCGCATGCGCACGCCGGCGTCGTCGAAGGCCATGCGCTTGCCCGGTGCCACGGCGCGGAAGCCCGCGTCGGCGCGGCCGGCCGGGATCTCGACGAAGCGGTTGTCGCGCCCCGAGAGCTCGCGCTGCCCGATAGGCTGCGGGCCCGCGAAGGCGAGCGTGGATAGGACGGCGAGCCCGGCTGCGGCGATTCGGCGCATGGTCTTTGGTTCTTCTCGGGTAAGGGTTGCGCTCAGGAGCGAGGCGGAAAGACGCCCTGCATCGCGATGACGAAGTTGAGCACCAGGTAGGGCGGGAGGTTGTTGTGCGGCAGGCTGGAGCCCGCGACCGACAGCGCGAAGGGCGACATCGCCACGACCGAGGTGTTGGTATCGGCGTATGCGCGCGCCGGCGAGGAAGCGAGCGAGGCGCCGGCGGGCTCCGCGACGGGGGTCGGGTCGGCCGGGCTGGGGGCCACGAAGTGGTTGTGCTGCGGCATCTCGGTCTGCAGGAGCGTCACGAAGGGCGTTCCCGATTGCTGGCCCAGGTCGTAATAGGTGCCGGTGTTGCTCTGTCCCGGGTTGAGCGGGAAGTTGCCCTGCAGGTCCGGCAACGCGAACGTGGACTTGCCGTCGCCGCCGTAGGTCGTGCCCAGCAGCGAGAAGAGGGCCGTGTTCTGCGAGATCGGCATGAGCTGCCCGTTGCACTGCGCCCAGCCCGTGGGCGCGAAGTTGAAGGTGACGATGCGGATCTCGGCGACGAAGGGATCGGACATGGGTGACCTAGTTCTGTGACGGGAAGATGCCCTGCAGGGCCACGATGAAGCTGATGACCGTGAAGGGCATCCGGTTCTCGTGGGGCTGGCTGCCGCCGACGTTGGTGATGGACCCCGGATGCATCGCCACGTCCCCGCTCTCCGCGTACTGGCCCCGCGCCGCCGCGAAGCGGTTCCCGCCGGGGGCCGTCGAGTTCCCGGTGAGGCTGGTCCCCTGGACGAAGTGGGTGTGGGCGGGCATCTCGGCTTGCGTGAGCGTGTGGAATTCCTGGCCGCCGGCCTGGCCCTGGACGTATCCTGAACCCACGTGCATCGGCGTGCGTCCGCGCAGGTCCGGCAGCGCGAAGGTCGTCTGCCCGTTGCCCCCGTACATCGTGCCCATGAGGGCGAAGAGAGCCTGGTTCTGGTTGATGGGCAGGAGCTGGCCGTTGCAGAACGCCCAGCCCTTCGGGGGAAAGGCGAAGGAAACCATCTTGATCTCGCCTAGGAATGGGGTGGCCATGGCTCAGGTCTGGGACGGGTAGATGCCGAAGAGGGAAATGATGAAGTTGACGCACAGGTAGGGCGCCATGTTCTCGTGGGGCTGGCTGCCCCCCACGGGGGCGACGGACTGCGCGTTCAGGTTGGGCGCGGCGGGTGCGTCGCTCGCGAACACCCGGTGGTCGCGGTGCCTGGCCGGTGTTCCCCCTTCCGGGGAAGCAAGGAAGCCCGGCGTCGAGGAGGCGACCATCGCATGGTTGTGGACCGGAATCTGCTGCGTGGTGAGCGTCACCGATTCCACGCCGGCCATCTCGCCGATGGTGTAGCTCTGCGAGATGCCCGGCCCCTGGCCCATGTGGACGGGAATGCGGCCGGCGAGGTTGGGCAGGTTGAAGGTCTCCTGGCCGTCGCCGCCGTAGGTGGTGCCGATGAGATTGAAGAGCGCGTCGTTCTCGGAGATCGGCAGCGTGGCGCCGTTGCAGAAGGCCCAGCCATTGGGGGCGAAGTTGCCGCCGAACATGCGAATCTCGCCGATGAAGGGACTGGACATGTCGTGAGGGGGTAACGCCTGGAAAGTGGGGAAGTGAGGAACTAGGGACTGACGGGATTCTGCCGGCCCCGCAATCGTAACCCTGCCGCTCCCGGTTCGCTAGGAATGGTTTCATTGCGCCGCGAGCTGACAGCGGCATATGATGGCCGCTCGCCTCACTGACCATCCCGATAGCCGCCATGAAGCAAGGTCGCCGAGCTTTCCTGCAGGCCGCGGGCATCGCGCCCGCCGCCGCCGCCGTCACCGGACTCGCAGCCACGGGCGTGCTCGCGGCGCCCGCGCCGGGCGAAATGCGCCGGTCGCATTTTTCCGCCCTTGCCGGCGAGCGCTTCGAGGTTGAGCTGGGCGTCTTCGAGAAGGTCGGCGCGAAGCTCGCGTCGGTCACGCCTCTTCCGCGGGCCGCCGACGGCGAGCGCTCCTTCCGCCTCCTCTTCGAGGCCGAGCCGGGCAAGCACATCGCCCAGGGCTCGTGGCGCGTCACCCATCCCGCCATCGGCACGCGGGTGATGTTCCTGAGCCCCAACGACGCCGAAGGCCGCGTCGCCGAGGCGGTCTTCAACCGCCTCTAGGCCTGCCGCGGCCTGCGCCGCATCTTCACGTAGGGCCCCTCCACGCCGTCGTTGGCGAAGCCGTTGCGGGCGTAGAGCCGCTGCGCGGGGTTGTTCGCTTCCACGTGCAGCGTGATGTCGCGGCCCTCGCGGTCTGCCCAGGCCGTGATCCAGCCCATGAGGCGCGTGCCCAGGCCGCCGTTTCGCTCCGCGGGCACGAGCGCGATGTCCATCAGGCGAAGGTCTCCCGGGGCGGTGTCGACGTAGACGCGCCCGACCGGCTCGCCGTCGCGCTCGACGACCAGGAACGCCGTCAGGGGGTAGTGGTCGCGGTAGAAGCGGTCTTGCAGGAAGAACTGGGACTCGCAGAAGGCCGCCCTCGTCTCCTCCGGCCAGCCGGTGAGGTCGAGCTCCGGGTCGCGCGTGCTGCGGTAGAGGGCGCGAAGGAAGGGGTAGTCGCCCTCGGTGACCGGGCGCAGCTCGATGCCGGTGATTGCGTGCGCCGGAACCTCAGGCGACATGCGCGAAGCAGGCCTCGTATTCCGTCGCGTCGGCCGTTTGCCGTATCGGAGTGACCATGATCGCGTAGTCGCCCAGCGACGGGTGGCGCACGCGGTAGGTCTGCTGCGGGAACGCGGGCGAGCGCGGGCCGCGAAAGACGATGGAGAACTGCTGCGCGCCGGGAACCGCGGGGCGCTCCGTCACCGAGACGACATGCATCGCCTGCAGCAGCGCGGACCCTTCGCCCAGGGGGTAGAAGCCCACTTCCGCATTCTCGAAGGCGCGCGCGTCGTCCCACGACAGGCGCCGGGCGAAAAGCGAGGTTTCGTTCATCTCCCCATTCTGATTCAAAAGGGGGTCGGAGTCATTTTCGCGGCAACGACTCCGGCCCCTTTTCTCGTTTCCGTGCTCCCCTCTCCCGCTTGCGGAAGGGGCCGGGAGTGAGGGCAACTACGGCAGCCGGTCGATTCCGCCCTAGGGCAGGAACCTCCCGTGGTACTCCACCGAATAGAGGAACCCGTCGATCACCTGCGCGCGCGTGTAGGTGCCCGCGTCGAGGAAGCCCAACCACCCGCCGAACCCGCCCGGCTCCGGCGTGCGCCGGAGCATCCCCGCGTACATCATGGTGACGAACACCTCGTTCTCCATCGCGGCTTGGTACTCGACGCTCTCGGAGAAGCCCAGCATCACCTGCCCGCGCGAGTAGGTGCCTCCGTCGAGCAGCGCCACCCAGCCCGCGAGCCCCGCCGGGTCCGGCGCGCGCCCCAGCACGTTGCCGTAGAGGAGCGTCACGTACTGCGCATTGTCCAGCGCGCCGTAGGTGGCGGTGAACTCCGGGCTCGCCGCGAAGAAGTCGGCCAGCGCCTGCAGCGTGAGGCCGGAGCGCACCAGGCCCGCGTTGTAGGTGAGGCCGGCGTAGTCGGGCACGCGCAGGAAGAAGGCGAAGTACAGGCGCACGACGGGTGCGGTGAACCCCGCGAACTCCTGCGAGGAGAGGAACGCGTCCACCACCTGCGTGCGCGTGTAGGTGCCGGCGGTGATGAAGTCGCTCCAGCCCGCGATGCCGATGGCGTCGCCCTCGCGGTTGAGGAAGTCGCGGTACTGCTGCATCGCGAATAGCCGGGCGTTGGCGAAGATGTCGTTGTCCTTCGTGAACGGGTCGCGGCCTTCCACCGGCTCCACGGAGTTGGGGATGCCGTCGTTGTCGGTGTCGCCCTCGGGGCGCATCGTGAAGACGGCTTGCGCGCTCTTGAGCGCATCCATCGTGACCGTGCACTGCGCGGCGGTGCCGAAGGCGAGGCAGGCGCCGCCCCAGCCGTTGAAGGTCTCCGAGGGCCCCGCGGTGGCAGTCAGCGTCACCACCGTCGCGTGGGCGTAGCCCTCCGCGCAGTCGGCCCCGCAGTCGATGCCCGCTGGCGAAGAGGTCACGGAGCCCACGCTCGCCGCATCCCCCGTCCTCGTGACGGTGAGCGTCTTGGCCGCGCGCCCGTTGCCGTCAAGCTGGCCGCGGATCTCGCCGCCGGGGAAGGTCGCCGAGTGCACGTTCAGGTACCAGTTGCCCGCGAGGATGGCGGCCTCGTCGGCCTCGTCGTACCCGACCGCGCTGGTGATCGGGCTCGTGGTCGCGACCGCGGACTTGATGGGGGCGTTCACGCCACGCGCCGCCGGCCCGTGCAGGTGCGCGCCGGTCACGGCGGAGGCGATTCCGCTGAAGGTGAGGTTGAGCGTGATGGTGTTGGCCACGGTGTCCACCGACGCCGTGCCGGAGCCGGTCGCGCCGGAGGCGTTGGCCGGGACTTCCTGCGCGCCCTCCAGGTACACGTCGAACACCGTGGGCAGCAGGCTGAAGGTCGCGGTCACGGAGCGCAGCACGGACATCGTGACCGCGCACTCGGTTGCGGTGCCCGAGCAGGCGCCGCTCCAGCCGGCGAAGGCCGAGCCCGGTTTCGGGATGGCCGTGAGCGTGACGGGCGTTGCGTGCGCGAACGAGGCGTCGCAGGAAGCGCTGCAATCGATGCCGGCGGGAAGCGATATGACGCTTCCCTGTCCCGTGCCGTCGACCGCCACGTGCAGCGATTTCGCCGCCGCGCCGCCGCCGTCGAGCTGGCCGCGCAGTTCGCCGCCGGGGAACGTGGTGGTGTGCACGTTCAGGTACCAGTTGCCTGCGAGGATGGCGGCCTCGTCGGCCTCGTCGTAGTTGAGGACGTTCGTGATCGGGCTCGCGGTTCCCACGGAGAACTTGACGGGCGCGTTCACGCCGCGCGCGGCGGGGCCGTGGAGGTGCGCGCCCGTCACGGCGGAGGAGAGCCCGCTGAACGAGACGTCGAGCGTGATCGTGTTGGCGGCCGGGTCCACGGTCGCCGTGCCGGAGCCGCCGCCGGTGGCTGCGTTGGACGGCACCTCCTGCGCGCCCTCGAGGACGACGTTGAACACCGTTACGGGCAAGGCGTCGAAAATGGCGACCACGCCGCGCACGGCAGTCATCGCGACGATGCAGGAAGGGTCCGGGCCCGAGCAGGCCGCGCTCCACCCGGCGAACGCGGAGCCCGGCGCGGGCGTGGCCGTGACCGTCACGTTCGTGCCGTGCGCGAAGTTCGCGCTGCAGGTGGCGCCACAGGCGATCCCGGCGGGGTCGGAGGTGATCGTGCCGGTGCCCGTGCCCGAGGGGACGGCGACCAGCAGCTTGGGCGAGAAGCCGATGTTGTCGAGCTGGCCGCGGATCTCGCCGCCGGGGAACATGGACGAGTGGATGTTCAGGTACCAGAGCCCGGCCAGGATGTCGGCCTCGTCGGCCTCGCTGTAGTTCAGGACGTTGGTGATCGGACTGGTCGTGCCGACCGCGAACTTGACGGGGGCGTTCACGCCGCGCGCCGCCGACCCGTGCAGGTGCGCCGCGGTGACGCCGCCCGGCGAGATGCCGCTGAAGGCGATGTTCAACGTGATCGTGTTGGCGGTGGTGTCCACCGTCGCGGTCCCGGAGCCGGTGCCCGGCGCCTGGGTGGGCGGCACTTCCTGCCCGCCCTCGACGACCACGTTGAACACGGTGATGGCCGCCAGGGCGACTTGCGGCCCGGCCAGTGCGAGGGCGGCTGCGAGGGCCGCGGCGGTGCGGGCGAGGATGCGGAACGCGTGGTCCATGGCGGTGCCTCCATGTTGGCCGGACTTGTGGCTCCCCTCTCTGCGGCGAGAGGGCCCATCGCTTGCTCCCCTCTCCCTTGGGAGAGGGGCCGGGGGTGAGGGACGACTACGGCAGGAACCTCCCGCGGTACTCCGCCGAGAGGAAGAACCCGTCGATCACCTGCGCGCGGGTGTGGGTGGCGGCGTCGAGCAGCCCCACCCAGCCGTTGAACCCGCCGGGCTCCGGCGTGCGCCGCAGCATCCCCGCGTACATCATCGTCACGAACACCTCGTGGGCCATCGCGGCCTGGTACTCGGCGGAGTCCGAGAAGCCCAGCAGCACCTGCCCGCGGCTCATGCCGCCGCCGAGAAGCGAGACCCACCCCGAGAGCCCGCCCGGGTCGGGCGCGCGCCCAAGCACGTTGTTGTATAGGAGCGTCACGAACTGCGCGTCGTCCAGCGCGCCGTAGGTCGCGGCGAACTCGGGGCTCGTGGTGAAGAAGTCGGCAAGCTGCGCCACCGTGATGGCGCCGCTCCTCACCAGGCCTGCGTTGAAGGAGAGCCCGGCGTAATCGGGCACGCGCAGGAAAGTCGCGAAGTAGAGCCGCACCACGGGGGCCACGAAGCCCGCGAACTCCGGCGACTGCAGGAAGGCGTCGATGGCCTGCGCGCGAGTGTAGGCGCCGGAGGCGACGGCGGCCGTCCACGCCTTGATGCCGGCGCCCTCGCCCTCGCGGTTGAGGAAGTCGCGGTACTGCTGCATCGCGAAGAGGCGGGCGCTCGCGAAGACGTCGTTGTCCTTCACCGCCGGGTTGCCGCCCTCGGTCTCGTCGACGCAGTCGGCCATGCCGTCGCCGTCGGTGTCGCCCGCGCCGCAGGCGGGGTTGGCCACGCGCCCCGAGTCCGGGTCCACGATCATCGACGAGGTGTCCACCACCTCGAAGTCGGAGCCCGTGATGACGTCGAGCTCGTGCAGCACGTCGTTGTCCCAGCGCTCGTCGGGCGCGCCGGATACGTACCAGTCGCTGCCGTTGTCCGCGATGATCACGCCGTAGGTCTTCATCGCCTGCGCGATGGCCTTCGCGACGGGCGATAGACCGTCGATGGGCACGCCGGCCTTCAGCCGCAGGCGCAACCCCATGGGCGGGGTGGCCGGGTCGTTGTTGGACGAGGCCTCGTGGCGCGCGGGCCAGATGTAGCCGTTGAAGGTGGGCGAGGTCGTCATGCGCAACGCGTGCCGGATCTGCCCCGAGGCGGCCTCGTCGTAGCGCACCAGCCCCGCGAGGATGGGCAGGCCCGCCGCGTCGGCGCTGGTCCAGGTGTCCGGGCGGAAGGCGTGCGAGCGCAGGTCGAACACCGCGCCGGAAAACGCGTACCAGGCCGCGCCGTTGTCGAGTCGATTGGCGGCGAATATCTCGTAGAGCATGCAGTCGTCGCGGTCGACCACGATCACGTGGCGGTCGGAATCGACGGGCGGGTTGGGATCGGCCTCCACCGGCGCGTTCGGCGGCACGGGGTAGGGGCCCGGGTCGCTCTCGTCCGGCTCGTCGAAGTACATGGGCACGCGCGGCTGCGTGCCGGGGACGGTGACGAACGGGATGCCGATCAAGTGGCCTTCGTAGAGCCCGCTGCCGAAATCCATGTGCAGGCCCTTGGCCGCGCCCATGGTGTTCACGTACGCGGCCGAGCCGGCGTGCACCGGGAGCGTGGCCACCGGCGTGTTCCACACGTTGTCGGCCGGGAAGACGGGGCAGCCCTCGATACGCGGGGAGGCGAGCGCGGGGATTGCGGCGAGCTGCAGGGTGGCCAGGGCCGCCACGAGGATCGGGCGCACGGAAGTCCCTCCGGGAGGGCGCGGGGAAGCCCATTCTGGCCGCTCGGCGCCGGAAGTCAATGCGGAATACGCGGCATTCCCTGCGTGGCCGTTCGACCCCATAATGGGCGCCCGCACACCCGGGAGGGTTCCATGAACCGACTCGTCCGCGCCGCCGCGATCGCTTTCCTCGCCGCCGTCTCTACCGCCGCCTCGCACGCCGCCCGGACGGAGGCGGGCCTCCCCGGATCGCGGGCCTCCCTCTTCAGGGCCGTCGCCGCGCCCAAGGTCTCGCCGCCGGAAGCGCTGGTGGCCGCCTCCGCGGTGTCGGTGGATGTCGGCGCGCTAACCGACGCGGGCCCCGGCGGACTGGTCGACCTCGTGCTGCCCAGCGGCGTGGCCTTCACCCTCACGGTGGACAAGCTCGA
>JAABQW010000294.1 GCA_011391275.1 Betaproteobacteria bacterium | reverse complement strand
ACTGGAAGGTGCGCACCTCGCCCTGCGAGACCCGGTAGGCGGGCCACGCGGTGTAGGCCTTCTGCGCGTCGCTCGTCTTGGTGAGGTTCGGGAGGTCCTGCAGGCGGATGCGGACGTTGTCGACGGCGTGGCAGGTGGAGCAGGCGAAATCGTACGGGCCGCCGCGGTGGAAGAAGATCCGCTTGCCGATCTCGTAGGCTTCCTCCTCCTTCGGGTGGTTGGTCTTCACGTTCATCACCACGCCGCGGGACGAGGCCGTGATCCAGGCCACGAGCGCGTCGTTGACGACTTTTTTGCCCGTGCTGCCGAAGGGGTCCTTCATCGCCTCGGCGGGCGTGAGTCCCTGGAGCGTCACCCGGCAGTGCACGAGGCGGGCCTCGAGGTCCATCACCTTGTCCGCATCGGCGAAATAGCGCGGCAACTCCGCATAGGCGCCCTTCACCACGCCGGGCCCGAGGCCGAGGTCGCACCGCTCCAGCGACGCGTTCTTCGGCCCGGCCTTCTTCTTCCAGAGATCCTCGCCGCGGGCTTCCCAGAGCTCGGCGGGGTTGCCGTCGCCGAGCGCCTCACGGTACTTCTCGATCTCCTTGACGGACTCCGACTTCTCCTGCGCGATCGCGCCGGCGGCGGAGAGCAGCAGCGCCGCAGAGGCGACGCGCGCCGCCAGTTTCAGGTTTCGATTCACGATGCTCCTCCGTTTCTTGGTTTGGTTCCGGCCGCTTCGGCTCAGGGTTTCACGTAGACGAAGGATTCCGTGGCCTGGAGCCTGCCGAGTTCGGCAACGCCCGAGGGGACGATCTTCGCCTGGTGGATCACCTTGCTCCGGTCGATCTTCCGCGACACAAGTGTGTTGTTGCACACGCGGAACTCGACTCCCTTCGCCTGCAGGGTGTCGACGGTCGCGTCGAAGGGATTGCCGTTCTTGTCCTTGGCGCCGTCGAGCAGGAAATCGATGCCGGGGCCATGGGCCACCACGACGATCTTCGCCGTCGGCTCGGCGTTAAGGTGGTTGTTCACGTTGCGCAGGAACGGGGTGGCCTTCGCGACGCTCTCATTGATGTGGTAGACCACCTTGCTGCTGTAGTCACCCCCCGTCGTGGCGCACCCGGCCGCCAATGAAACGGCGGCTGCCGCGGCCAGCCTTGCGAGGCTGCTGTTCATGAATGCTCCTCCTTCGTTCTTTTGATGGGACCGGCGGGCATCGAGGCCCACCGGCGTGACGCCGGGTGCCGCGCTTCTACGAAATGGTTGCCTCGTCGGTGCGCTTGTCCCCCTTGTTGTCCGTCCAAGTGATGGACACCTTCTCGCCCGGCTTGCCGCCCGAGAACTTGAAGGACATGAACGGGTTCTTGGAGACGGCCGGGCCCCACTGCGCCGAGAGCACCACCTTGCCGTTGTGCGTGGCGGTGACGTGCTGGATGAAATGCGCCGGGATGACGGCGCCCTTCGAATCCTTGCGCTGGCCGGTTTCCATGTCGTGGCTCATCAGCACCTTCACTTCGACCTTGTCGCCGGACATCGTCGCCCGGATCTTCATCGGATCTGCCATGGTTTCCTCCTCGCTCAGCCGCCGCAGCCACCAATGGTGACCTTGACTTCCTTGGTGGTGTAGTAGAACTTGCCGTCGGCCTTCACCAGCGCGGTGATGTTGGAGGTTCGCCCCATCTTCACGCGCGTTGTGACGCCGGCATCGGTGCCCGCCGGGATGTCGAAGCTCGCGGCCAGCGCGTTGGGGTTCTGCTCGACCAGAAGGGCGATCGATTCCGTCTTCGGGATCCGGCTGTTGATCGTGAACGGAACCACGGCGCCGTTCTCGGCGATGTCGGGCGAGACGATCGCGATGTCCTTGCTTTCCGAGGCCCCGGCCCCCCCCATAGCCTTCACCGTGTCGGCCAGGTTCTTGGTCGCGAACGCTGCCTTGTTCCAGTCCTGCGCCCATGCGCTGCCTGGCTTGAGGAGGCCTGCCGACATCGCAAGCCCCATCACCGCCATCCCGCCGGTGCCCTTAAGCACCTTTCTACGATCGTTATTCATCTCTCGCTCCTCTCGGTCCTCTTGTGTCGGTGGTCTGCTTCCCTTAACCCGGGCATTCTAACGGCGCTTCCGCCATCCGTGCGGTTCGGGGCCCGCTTATTTCGGGGGTATGCGCCCTTCGGGTCTATCCCCTCATCGGGTTAGGAAATTTACCCGACTGGGTAGGTTGACGGGGTATCGGCCGATTTTATTCCCGCGCCATTTTCCGCCGATGGGCGCGGCGACAGGGACCCGGGCATGAAATAATTAGCGAAGGCTAATATTAGTCAGTGCTATCCACGTTGCGGTACGATGGCCACATGGCGACGACCAAGCGAACCCCACCCGCGCACGACATCTTCGACCTGGCCGGCCGCGGCGAGGACATCAAGGAGGCGAGCGAGGCGCTGAAGGCGATGGCCCATCCGCTCCGCCTCAAGATCCTCTGCCTGGTCGGGCACCACGAGCTGATGGTCCAGGAGATCGTCGAGGCGGTGGGCACTTCCCAGAGCAACATCTCCCAGCACCTGGCTGTGATGCGCACGCGCGGCCTGCTCTCTTCGCGCCGGGACGCGAACAAGGTCTTCTACCGCATCGAGGACCCGCGCATCCTGAAGATGATCGGGTTGATGCGCGAGGTCTTCTGCTCGGTCTAGCACCGCCGGCCGGTCCCCCCTAGCCGCGCCCTTCCCCGCCCTCGACCCAGCGCCCGGCCGCCTCGTCGTCGCTGGCCCGCGCTTCCACCCAGCGCTCGCCTCCGGGCGTTTCTTCCTTCTTCCAGAAGGGCGCGCGGGTCTTCAGGAAGTCCATGACGAACTCGCAGGCGGCGAACGCCTCGCCCCGGTGCGCGCTCGAGACGGCCACCAGCACGATGGCGTCCCCCGGCACGAGCGGGCCCACCCGGTGGACCACGCGCAGGTCGAGGAGGTCCCAGCGCGCCGCTGCCTGCGCGCAGATGTCCTCGAGCGCGCGCTCGGTCATGCCCGGGTAGTGCTCCAGCGTCATGCGGCTCACGGCCGCCCCGTCGTTCAGGTCCCGCACCAGGCCCACGAAGGTGGCCACGGCCCCGACGTCCCGCCGGCCCTCGGTGAGGGCGGCGATCTCGCGGCCCGCGTCGAACGGCGCCTCCTGGACGCGCACGTGCGCCATGGCTCAGCCGCCGGTGACGGGGGGGAAGAACGCCACCTCGTCGCCCGGCTTGAGCGGAGTGGCGAGGTCGGCCATGGACTGGTTCACCGCCACGCGCCAGGCCAGGCCCGGGGCGAACGCCGCCGACCAGCGCCCGTCGCGGGCGCGCAGCGTGTCCACGATCGTGGCCACCGTCGGTGTTCCGGGCGGAAGCGCGACCTGTTCCCGGGCGCAGTCGACGCGCTCGCGAAGGCTGGCAAAGTAGAGAAGGGTCACCATCACCGGCCGCCTCCCGATGCCCGCGCCCGGCTCATTCGGACACCGCGGAAAGGCGCGCCCGCCCTTCCCGCCCGGCGACGAACGCCTGGACGAACCTGGCGATGGCCGGCGCGTCGTCGAGCCGGAACTGCGGCAGCCTGGTCTCGAGCGGCACGTCGGTCGCCACGGCAATGACAAAGGGGTCGCGAGGGAAGAGGAGCGGCCGGTCGCCTCCCGCGCGGTGCACCTCGATGCGCGGGATGGGGTCGTGCTTCCAGCCCTCCACCAGCACCAGGTCGCAGGGCGAGAAATGCCGAAGCTGCTCCTCCAGGGTGGGCTCCGCGTCGCCGCGCAGCTCGTGCATGAGGGCCCAGCGCCGCGACGAGCTCACCAGCACCTGCGTGCAGCCCGCCTGGCGGTGGCGGAAGGAATCCTTGCCCGGCTGGTCCACCTCGAACTGGTGGTGGGCGTGCTTGATGAGCGACACGCGCATCCCCTCCTTCACCAGGAGGGGAACGACCTTCTCGATGAGGGTGGTCTTGCCGCTGCCGCTGTAGCCGGCGATGCCGAGGATCTTCATGGGCGAATCCGGGAAATCCAGCCCGGAATGATAGCCCAACGGGACGGGCTATTTGCCTGCGGGCTTGAGCCGCCGCAGGACCAGCGGCATCGCCAGCGCCCCGGCGGCCAGGGTCCACAGGACCCAGGTGACCGGGCTCTGGACCAGGATGCCCAGGTGGCCGTCCGTGATGGAAAGCGCGCGCCGGAGGTTCTGCTCCATCATGTCGCCCAGGACGAACCCCAGGATCAGCGGCGCCATCGGGAAGCCCAGCTTGCGAAGGCCCCAGCCGAAAATGCCGAGCGCCACCATGAGGACGAGGTCGAACGTGGTGGCGTGTACCGCGTAGACGCCCACGAAGCTCACCGCCGCGATAGCCGGCACGAGGAACCACGAGGGGACGTGCAGCATGCGCGCGAAGATGCCCACCATGGGGATGTTCATCACGAGGAGCATGACGTTCCCGATGAACATCGAGGCGATGAGGCCCCAGACGAGGTCGGGCTGCTGCTCGAAGAGGAGCGGGCCGGGCGTGATGTTGTAGAGCGTGAGCGCGCCCACCAGGACGGCGGTGGTGCCGCTGCCGGGGACGCCGAGGGTCAGCATGGGGATGAACGCGCCGTGGGCCGCGGCATTGTTGGCCGCCTCGGGAGCCGCGACTCCGCGCACGTCGCCCGTGCCGAAGGTGCCCTCCCGGTCGGTGAGGTTCTTCTCCACCATGTAGGTGATGGCGCTCGCGATCGTGGCCCCCGCGCCGGGCAGCACCCCGATGACGAAGCCGATGATGCTGGATCGCACTGTGCCCCACCAGGTGTCGGCCATCTCCTTGAGGTTGAACATCGCGCGCCCGGTGTTCTTGATCACCACCTGCCCGGCGTGGCTCTGCTCGAGCATCACCAGCATCTCGCTCACGCTGAAGAGACCGATCACCACGACGATGAACTGGATGCCGTCGGAGAGGTGCACGTCGTCGAAGGTGAAGCGGTAGACGCCGGACCCCGAGTCGATGCCGACGGTGGCGAGCAGCAGGCCGATGAGCGCCGAGAGGAGCGTCTTCACCGGTCGCTCGCCCACCATGCCCGCCAGGCAGCAGATGGCGAACACCATGAGGACGAAATACTCCGCCGGCCCGAAGGCGAGCGCCCATTTCGCGAGGATCGGCGCGAAGAGCGCGAGCCCGAGCGTGGCGAGCACGCTGCCCACGAAGGAACTCCAGGCGGAAATCGAGAGGGCGACGCCGGCCAGGCCTTTCTTGGCCATCGGGTAGCCGTCGAGCGCGGTCATGAGCGCACCCGCGTCGCCGGGAATGTTCAGCAGGATCGACGAGATTCGTCCGCCGTATTCGCAGCCGATGTAGACGGCAGTGAGGAGAATGAGCGCCGTTTCCGGCGGCAGTTTCATCGCGAAGGCGATGGGGAGCAGGATCGCCACGCCGTTGATGGGCCCCAGCCCGGGCAGGAGGCCGACCACGGTGCCGATGAACGACCCGAGGAGTGCCACGAGCAGGTTGATGGGCTTCGCCGCGACGACGAAGCCGTTCGCCAGGTGTCCCAGGGAATCCATCAGGCGCCCGCCCAGAGCCGCCCGAGGGGCAGCGTCACGTCCAGCAGCTTGTCGAAGAAGTACCAGAGGCCGATTCCCAGCCCGACGCCGCCCGCGATGACGGATTTCCACCCGCCTTCGAAGAGGCGCCCCACGGCGATCGTCACGAGCGTGGTGGCCAGCGGAAACCCCAGCCACTCGAAGAGCGAGGCGTAGGCGAGGAACGCCACCAGCAGGACGATGGTCTTGGCGCGCAGCGCCCCACGCGGCCAGTCCGGCTCGCGGTCGGGCTTCAGGATGAGCCAGCCGGCCGAGAGCGCCATCGCCCCGGCGAGCAGGAGCGGAAAGGCGCGCGGGCCGATGGGCTCGTAACTGAAGGGCGCGTCGATCTGCCAGGCGAGCCAGGCCACGCTGGCGCAGAAGGCCAGCCAGACGACGGAGAAGATCCGGTCGCTCACGCTATGTCGATCCCCGGTCGCCCGGGGATCGCTCCGATCGCGCGGGTCGGGACCGCTACTTCTTGACCAGGCCGAATTCCTCGGCCTGCTTGCGGTACTCGCCCACCTGCTTCTTCACGAAGGCGTCGAGTTCCGGGCCGGTGAGGTCGAAGGGCTGCAGGCCGCGCTGGGCGCGCAGCGTCGCGAATTCCTTCGTCGCCATCATCTTCCTCATCATGTCCTGCCAGGCCTTGTAATCGGCGTCCGGCACCTTCGGGCCCGTGTAGAAGCCGCGGATGATGGGCCACTGCAGGTCGTAGCCCTGCTCCTTGGCGGTCGAGACGTGCGCGAGCTTGCCCTCCAGCCGCTTGTCGGCCAGGACCGCGATCATCTTGATGTTGCCGGCCTCGGCCTGCGCTTCGTCGGCGGAGACGTCGCCGAACATCACCTGGATGTGGCCGCCCATGAGCGCCGTGGTGGCTTCGCCGTTGCCCTCGAAGGACACCCAGCGCATGGCCTTCGGGTCGATGCCGAGCTTTCTGGCGAAGAGTGCGGCCTTCGTCCAGTCCTGGCTGCCGACCGTGCCGCCGCCGCCCAGCGGGACCTTGGCCGGGTCCGCCTTCATCGCGGCACCGACCTCGGCCAGGTTCTTCCAGGGCGAGGCCTTGCCCACGGAGATGGAGCCGTAATCGGTGCCGACGGCGGCCAGCCACTTCACGTCGTTCTCCGTCCACTTGCCGAACTTGCCCTGGGCGATGTTGAGGAGCGAGCCGCCCGAGAACGCGACGATCACGTTCGGGTCCGCGGCGCGCTGGGCGACGACCGTGTTCATGGCCACGGCGCCGATGCCGCCCGGCATGTAGGTGGCGCGCATCGGCTCCTTCAGGAGCTTCAGGTCCATGAGCGACGTCTGGGCCAGCTTGCAGGTGAGGTCGAAGCCGCCGCCGGGCTTGGCGCCGACGATGCACTCGGGCTTGTCGATGGCTGCGAGGGCGGCGTGGCTTGTGAATGCGGCGACGGCGGAAAGGGCGAAAATCGACAGCGGCTTGCGCATGGGACTCCTCCGGAGGTGGGTGTGTGACGTGCCGGGAGCTTCCCGGCTCGGCCGGTAGCTCCTCTGGTGCCTACAATGCAGGATAAGCCGGGAATCCTTACAAGTGGCTTTCGGGCCCGCCGGAGGGAGGGGATGCGAATCTTGCTGGTCGAGGACCACGTGGAGCTGTCGCGCTGGGTGGCGCGGGCCCTGGAGAAGAGCCATTACACCGTGGAGCGGTCCCTGAACGGGGCGGACGCCGACTCGCGGCTCGCGACCGAGCGCTACGACCTGGTGATCCTCGACCTTTCGCTCGCCCGGGTGGACGGGCTCGAGGTGCTGCGCCGGCTGCGCGCGCGCGGTACGCGAACGCCGGTGCTGATCGTCACGGCCCGCGGGGAGGTGTCGGACCGCGTGCGCGGGCTCGACCTCGGTGCCGACGACTACCTCGCCAAGCCGTTCGAGATCGACGAACTGGAGGCGCGAATCCGGGCGCTGCTTCGCCGCACGCAGGCGGGCGGCGAGATCCGTCCCGCGTGCGGCGACCTGGTGCTGGACCCGGCGAGCCACGCGTTCGAGCTCGGCGGCCGGCTTCTCAACCTCACGCCGCGCGAGTCCGCGGTGCTGGAGTCCCTCCTGCTTCGCGCCGGGAAGGTGGTGGCCAAGGACCAGCTGCACGGCCGCCTCTTCCCTCTAGAAAGCGAGGCGAAGGCGGACGCGATCGAGGTCTACGTCCATCGCCTGCGCCGCAAGCTCGCCGGCGCGCGCGTTCGCATCGTCACCCTTCGCGGGCTCGGCTACCTGCTCGAGGAGGTGAAGCCGTGATCGCGCGCCCGGCCCGCGGCCTCCAGTCCCGCCTGCTCTGGTGGTTGCTGCCCTCCCTCGCCGTGCTCGTGGCCGTCAATTCGGTCAGCACCTACCGGACGGCGGTCGCCGCGGTCAACACCGCCTATGACCGCTCGCTCCTCGCCGTGGCCCGCGCGGTGGCCGATCGCGTGGAACTGCGCGACGGCCGCGTGGCCGTGGAGGTCCCCTACATCGCGCTCGACTTCTTCGCATCCGACCTGCGCGGCCGCGTCTACTACCGCGTGGGCGGCCTCGACGGCGGCGCCGTCTCCGGCTACGACGACCTGCCGCCCCTGCCACCCGACGTGCCCCGCTCGGAGGACTACTTCGCCCTCGCCCGCTTCTACTCGTCCGAGTACCGGGGCGAGGCCGTGCGGGTGGTCGCCCTGCACCAGCCCGTCCTGGACGACACCGCCCGCGGCATGGCCCTCATCCAGGTGGCGGAGACCCTGGTCTCCCGCGAGGCGCTGACGCGCGACCTCATGATCGACACGGTGTCCCGGCAACTGTTGCTGGTGGCCCTCGCGGCACTCGTCATCCTGGTCGTGGTGAGGACGGCGTTCCGGCCGCTGGGCCGGCTGCGTGCGGAGCTGGACGCGCGCGCGGCCGGGGACCTCGCCCCGATCGATTCGCGCGACGTGCCGAAGGAAGTGGGCGCCCTGGTGGCCGGGATGAACGACTACGTCGGCCGGCTCAAGGGAACGCTGGACCGGCAGGAGCGGTTCATCGCCGACGCTTCCCACCAGCTGCGCACGCCGCTCGCCGTGCTGCGCGCGCAGGCCGGCCTGGCCCTTCGCGAGGAGGACCCCGCGAGGCTGCGCGAGACGCTCGCCGCCATGGACCGCTCCGTGGGCGACACGGTCCATCTCGCCAACCAGTTGCTCACGCGCGCCCGGGCGCAGCACGGCATCGCCACGCCGTCCTTCGGCGACCTGGACCTCGCCGGCGTCGCGCGCGAGGCCTGTCTCGAGCTCGGAGCCGGGGCGGTTGCCAAGCGCATCGACCTGGGCTTCGAGGGCGAGCACGCCGTGCCCGTGCGCGGCGATCCCACGCTCATGCGGGAACTCGTGAAGAACCTCGTCGACAACGCGATCCGCTACACCCCGGAGGGCGGCCACGTGACCGTGCGCCTTTCCGGCCCGGGCGAGGCGCCTTCGATCCAGGTGGAGGACAGCGGCGAGGGCGTGGCGGCGGCCGACCGCGAGCGCGTGTTCGAGCCCTTCTACCGGCTCGCGTCCAGCCACCAAGCCGGCGTCGGCCTCGGCTTGTCCATCGTGAGGGACATCGCGCGCGCGCACGGCGCGTCGATCGACCTGGGCGACGGCCCGGGAGGGACCGGGCTCATGGTGCGGGTGACCTTCCCGGCTGCGGCTACTCCGGCTTCGGCACCACGCTGAGCTGCGGCGGGGTTCCGTCAGGCAGCGCCGGCGCCTCGACCGCGCCGGGCAGCTCCGCGCGCTCGATGGCGGCGAACTTCTCGCTGATCTTCCTGCTGGTGATCTGCACCTGCCCCGCGTCCTCGTGGGCCTGGCGGATGTGCTCCGCGAGCTTCTTCATGCGCTCGTCGAAGCGGCCGAACTCGCGGCCGAGCTTGCCCAGCTCGTCCTTGATGATGTGGATCTGCTTGCGCGTCTCGACGTCCTTCAGCACCGCGCGCGCCGTGTTGAGCACCGCCATCAGCGTGGTGGGCGAGACGATCCACACCCGCCGGTGCATCGAGTGCTCGACCAGGTCGCGGTGGTGCGCGTGGATCTCGGCGAAGACGCTCTCGGCGGGCACGAACATCACCGCGCCGTCGCTGGTCACCCCGGGGATGATGTACTTCTCGGCGATGGCGTCGATGTGGCGGCGCACGTCGTACTTGAAGGTCGTGCGCGCCTCCTTGTCGGTGGCGTCCGCCATCATGCGCTCGTAGTTCTCCAGCGGAAACTTGGAATCGATCGCGATGAGCCCGGTGGGCTCGGGGAGCTTGAGCACGCAGTCGGCGCGGACGTTGCCCTCGGTCGGGAACTGGTACTGGAACTCGAACGCGCCCTCCGGCAGGACGTTCTTCACGATGTCCTCGAGCTGGCGCTCGCCGAAGGCGCCGCGCGAGCTCTTGCCGCCGAGCAGGTTGTGCAGGTTCACCACGTTGGCGGTGAGGGCGTCGATCTTCTTCTGGGCGTCGTCGATGGTCTGCAGGCGCGTCATCACGCTCACGAAGGTCTCGTTGGTGCGCTTGAAGCCCTCGTCGAGCCGCTCGCTCACCTTGCCGCCGATCTCGTCGAGGCGCTTGTCGACCTTCTCCTGCAGCGATCGCTCGAAGGCCTGCAGCTGCTCGCGGTTGCGCGCGAGCTCGTCGCCCACGGCGCGGCGGAGGCGATCGCCCTCCTCGCTCTGGCGGGACGCGATGCGGTCGGCGGAATCGGCCAGCCCGCTCGCGATGTCGGTGAGCACCGCGCGGTGGTGGCCCTCGCGGTCGCCGGCCACTTCGCCGGGCAGCGCCTCCACGCGACCGGCCAGCCGGATCGCCACCACGAGCGCCCCCACCGCGGCCAGCGCGGCGATGGCGACGAGGATGAGGACCGCGGCGTCCAAGGGACCGGTCAGGCGGCCTGTTCCTCGCGCGTGGCGCGCTTCCTGTCGTGCTCGAGCAGGTGGCGCTTGCGGAGGCGGATGTTCTTCGGCGTGACTTCCACCAGCTCGTCGTCGTCGATGAACTCGACGGCGCCCTCCAGCGTGAGCTGGATCGGGGGCGTGAGGAGCACGTTCTCGTCCTTGCCGGCGGCGCGGACGTTGGTGAGCTTCTTGCCCTTGACGGGGTTCACGATGAGGTCGTTGTCGCGGCTGTGGATGCCGATGATCATGCCTTCGTACACCCGCTCGCCTGGGGAGACGAACATCCGGCCCCGGGCCTCGAGGTTCCACAGCGCGAAGGCCACCGCCTCCCCCTGCTCGGAGGAGATCAGGACGCCGCTGCGGCGCGACGGCAGCTCGCCCTTCACGGGCGCGTACTCGTCGAACACGTGGCTCTTGATGCCGGTGCCGCGCGTGAGGGTCATGAACTCCATGTGGAAGCCGATGAGGCCGCGCGAGGGCATCTTGTAGTCGAGCCTCACGCGTCCCTTGCCGTCCGGCACCATGTCCTGCAGCTCGCCGCCGCGGCGGCCGAGCTCCTCCATGACCCGGCCCTGGTGATCCTGCTCCACGTCGACCGTGAGGATCTCCCACGGCTCGTGGCGTTCGCCGCCGACGTCCTTCACCACGACGCGGGGCTTGCCCACCGCGACCTCGTAGCCCTCGCGGCGCATGTTCTCGATGAGGATGGTGAGGTGCAGCTCGCCGCGCCCGGAGACGCGAAAGATGTCGGCGTCGTCCGTGTCCTCGACGCGCAGGGCGACGTTGGACATCAGCTCCTTGGTGAGGCGGTCGCGGATCTGGCGGCTGGTGACGTACTTGCCTTCCTGGCCGGCGAAGGGCGACGTGTTCACCTGGAAGTTCATGGTGAGCGTGGGCTCGTCGACGCCCAGGAACGGCAGCGCCTCGGGGTTGACGGGGTCGGCGAAGGTGGCGCCGATGGTGAAGTCCTCGATGCCGGTGACGGAGACGATCTCGCCCGCGGCCGCCTCGTCCATCTCGACTTTCTCGAGCCCCTGGAAAGCGCGCACCAGGCCGATCTTCGCCTTGCGCGGCGCGGCGTCGCCAGCGAGGATGATCACTTCCTGGGCCTTGCGGATCGTGCCGCGGCGGATGCGCCCGACGGCGATCCGGCCGAGGAAGCTCGTGTAGTCCACGGCGCTGATCTGCAGCTGCAGGGGGCCCTCGGGGTCGCCCACGGGCTCGGGAACGTACTTGAGGATCGCGTCGAAGAGCGGGCGCATGTCCTCGCCCACCTTGGTCGAATCGAGGGACGCCCAGCCGTTGAGGGCCGAGGCGTAGACCACGGGAAAGTCGAGCTGGTCCTCGTTGGCGCCGAGCTTGTCCATGAGGTCGAAGGTCTGGTTCACTACCCAGTCGGGGCGCGCGCTATCGCGGTCGATCTTGTTCACCACGACGATGGGCTTGAGCCCCAGGGCGAGCGCCTTGCGCGTGACGAATCGCGTCTGCGGCATCGGGCCCTCGACCGCGTCCACCAGCAGCACCACGCCGTCCACCATCGAGAGCACGCGCTCCACCTCGCCGCCGAAGTCCGCGTGGCCGGGGGTGTCGACGATGTTGATGTGCACGCCGTGGTAGTCCACCGCGGTGTTCTTCGAGAGGATGGTGATCCCGCGCTCCTTCTCGATGTCGCCCGAGTCCATGACGCGTTCGACGATGTGCTGGTGCTTGGCGAAGGTGCCGGCCTGTTGCAGGAGCTTGTCGACGAGCGTGGTCTTGCCGTGGTCGACGTGGGCGATGATGGCGATATTGCGGAGCGGGCGCGACATGGGGGTCCTTGGCTGCGATGGGAATCGCAGGAAATTCAACAGTTTAGCATGCCGAAGGGCACCGGCGATAGTGCCATCATGCGCCGCCTCCAGGGGGGCGTGAAGCCCGCGGGAAAGGGGATGCTAACCGTCGATTGTTGCAGGCAAAGGGTAGCGTCCCCTTCACCGGTTGCGCATCCAGTCCGCGGTGCCGAAGAAGGCCTTGGCGAGCGCGTGCTGCAGCCCCGGGTCCACTTCCAGGTCGTCCATCGCCTGGCTCATGCACCTGAGCCACTGGTCGCGCTCGTCGATGCCGATGGCATACGGCAGGTGGCGGGCGCGGAGCATCGGGTGGCCCTTCTTCTCTGCATAGAGGGCCGGCCCGCCCAGCCAGCCGGAGAGGAACCAGAATAGCTTGTCGCGCGACTCGTCGAGCGCCGGCGGGTGCAGCTTGCGGATGCCGGCGTAGGCCGTCTCGAGGTCCATCAGGTCGTAGAAGCGGTCCACGAGCTCGCGCACCGCGGCCTCGCCGCCAAGGCGTTCGTACGGGGTCGTCTCGGGGCTCGTCTGCGGGGCGGTCATGGATACGACGGGAGTCGCGGGTGAAGCGTGGTCGCGAGGGGCGCGTATGCTAGCATGCGCGGCTTTTCGCTCCGCCCCCTGCCCTTGAAGCTCGCCCTCAAGATCGACGTCGACACCTATCGCGGCACGCGCGAGGGGGTGCCGCGCCTGGTGGAGATGCTGAAGAAGCACGGCGCCGGCGCCACGTTCCTCTTCAGCCTCGGCCCGGACCACACGGGTCGCGCCATCACCCGCGTGCTGCGACCCGGGTTCCTGGGCAAGGTGGGGCGCACCTCCGTCCTCTCGCACTACGGGCTGCGCACGCTGCTCTACGGAACGCTGCTGCCCGGCCCGGACATCGGCAGGCGCTGCGCGCCGATCCTGCGCGGCGTGCGCGACGCGGGCTTCGAGGTCGGCATTCACGCCTGGGACCACGTGAAGTGGCAGGACGGCGTCGGCGGCGCCGACGAGCCCTGGACCGACTTCCAGATGGCGCTCGCGCGCCGGCGCTTCATCGACGTTTTCGGCGAAGAGCCGCGGGTCCACGGCGCGGCCGGCTGGCAGATGAACGTGCACGCCTGGAGGCGCACGCAGCGCTACGGTTTCGACTACTGCTCGGATTGCCGCGGCACGCACGCGTTCCTGCCGGTGCACCACGCGGAGATCGTCGCCTGCCCGCAGCTTCCCACCACGCTGCCCACCCTGGACGAGCTCATCGGGCTGGATGGCGTGACCGAGGCCACGGTGGCCGACGCCCTCCTCGAGCGCACGAGGGCGCCGTGCGACCACGTCTTCACGCTCCACGCGGAACTCGAGGGGATGAAACTCGCCCCGGCCTTCGAGCGCCTCCTCGAGGGCTGGAAGGAACAGGGATACGAGCTCGTCGCCATGCGCGACCTCCTCGCCGGCCTGGTCCCGGCGTCGCTGCCGCTGCACGTCGTCGACGACGGGGAGATTCGCGGGCGTTCCGGGACGCTGGCCGTGCAGGGGCCGGGGTTTCTCGCGCGCCAAACCCCATAGCTTGCGTTTTCCGGGGACTTTCGCCACCATAGGTCGCGTTCAAACCCTGGATCCCCTGGATGAGCGAACGCAAGGCAATACCGGACTTCGAGCTCCCCGCAACCGGCAACCAGCGCTTCCGGCTTTCGGCTTTCAAGGGCCACCCGCTCATCCTCTACTTCTACCCCAAGGACGCCCCCCCCGGCTGCACGGACGAGAGCCTGCAGTTACGCGACCTGCACGCGCAGTTCGCGAAGGCCGGGTGGGCGGGCCGCATCGCGCGCGAGTGGCGCGGCGTGAAGGTCGCCGGGCATGCCGCCGAGGTGCTGGCCTTCCCCCGCTCGCCCTGACGTTCCGCGTATCCCCCACCCCTGTCACCCCCTGATGCCCAACGACAACCTGCGTGACTCGCCGCCCTCCGAGGGCGGCGGGGAGACTTCACACGCCACGGAACCGGCGGAGGC
>JAABQW010000293.1 GCA_011391275.1 Betaproteobacteria bacterium | reverse complement strand
TCCCTCTCCCTCTGGGAGAGGGTCGGGGTGAGGGTCCCGTCAGGGCTCCCGTGGGAGAGGGTCGGGGTGAGGGTCCCGTCAGGGCTCCCGTGGGAGAGGGTCGGGGTGAGGGTCCCGTCGGGGCTCCCGTGGGCGAGGGTCGCGGTGAGGGCTTCTCAAACACGGTCGATGTGCTTTTCACCGAACAATCCCTCGGGCCTGAAGAGGAGGAAGACGAGCGCCAGCACGTAGGCGAACCAGTTCTCGATGCCTCCGCCCAGGAGCGGGCCGAGGTAGACCTCGGAGAGCTTCTCCCCCAGGCCGATGATGAGGCCGCCCACGATGGCGCCGGGCACGGAGGTGAAGCCGCCCAGAATGACCACCGGCAGCGCCTTGAGCGCCACGAGCTGCAGGGAGAACTGCACGCCCAGCTTCGAGCCCCAGATGATGCCCGCCACGAGGGCCACGAGGCCGGAGACCGACCAGACGATCACCCAGATGCGGTTGAGCGGGATGCCGATCGACTGCGCGGCCTGGTGGTCGTCGGCCACGGCGCGAAGCGCCCGCCCCGTGGGCGTCTTCTGGAAGAAGAGCGCGAGCAACCCGACCAGCACGGCAGCTATCACGGCGGCGATGACGTCCTCCATGCCCACGAGGATCCCGCCCTCGAAGACGCTCTCCAGGAGGATCTTCGGCTCCTTGGGCATCCCGACGTCGAGCGTGTAGATGTCGCTTCCCCAGATCGTCTGGCCCACCCCGTCCAGGAAGTAGGCGATGCCCAGCGTGGCCATGAAGAGCACGATGCCCTCCTGGTTCACCAGCGGGCGCAGCACCAGGCGCTCGATGAGCCAGGCCACCCCGATCATGATCAGGACCGTGACCGCGAGCGCCACGGCGAAGGGCATCTTCTCCATGAGCCGGACGAGCGACAGCGCCGCGAAGAGCACCATGGCGCCCTGCGCGAAGTTGAAGACGCCGGAGGCCTTGAAGATGAGCACGAGCCCGAGCGCCACCAGCGAGTACAGCACTCCCGACATGAGCCCGCCCAGCACCACCTCGATCCACTGCGGCAGCCGCGTGTCGGTGGCGAAGAGCGGCGCCACCGCGCCCACCGCGAGGATCGCGAAGAGCACGCCGGTCATCCATTTCCGCTGGAAGATGTTCATGGCCTTTCCGTCCGCCGGCTCGTTCCGGGATCTTTCATCGATCGGCCCTTTCCTCGACCATGCCCTAGTGCTTCACGCCGAGGTAGGCGTCGATGACCGACTGGTTGTTCCGGATTTCCTCCGGCGTGCCGTCACCGATCATCCTGCCGTAGTCGAGGACCACGACGCGGTCGGAGAGATCCATCACCACCCCCATGTCGTGCTCGATCAGCACGATCGTCGTTCCGAACTCGTCGTTCACGTCGAGGATGAAGCGGCACATGTCCTGCTTCTCCTCCACGTTCATGCCGGCCATGGGTTCGTCGAGCAGCAGCACCTTCGGCTCGGCGGCCAGCGCCCGCCCCAGGTCGACGCGCTTCTGCAGCCCGTACGGCAGCCTCCCCACGGGGGTCTTGCGCACGTGCTGGATCTCGAGGAAGTCGATGATCTCCTCCACGCGCCTCCTGTGGTGGACCTCCTCGCGCAGGGCCGGGCCGATGCGCAGGGCCTGCAGGAGGATGTTGGAGCGGATCATGAGGTTGCGCCCGGCCAGCAGGTTGTCCAGCACGCTCATGCCCTTGAAGAGCGCGAGGCTCTGGAAGGTGCGGGCGATGCCGTTGCGCGCGGCGTGGTGCGGCTCCATCGCGGCGCGCGCCTCGCCGCGGTAGGTGATCGTCCCCTTCTGCGGGTGGTAGACGCCGTTGATGACGTTGAGCATCGAACTCTTGCCCGCGCCGTTGGGGCCGATGATGGCGCGGATCTCGTGCTCGCGCACGTCGAAGCTGATGTCGGTGAGCGCCTTCACGCCGCCGAAGGCGAGCGAGATGCCCTCGACCTCGAGGATGACGTCGCCGAATGCGCGCGCGGGTGCGGTCATGGCGGGCGCCTCAGGCGGCCCTCGCCGCGGCCTGCGGCGCGAATGTCTTCGCCTCGCGCACGGCGAGCTGCGCGCGCACCTTGCCGGTGCGGCCGTCCTCGAAGCGCATCTCGGCCTCGACCCAGCAGTGGTCGGCGCCCGTGTAGAGCGCGTGGATCACGCCCTCGTATTTCTCGGCGATGTAGCGCCGGCGGACCTTGCGGGTGCGCGTGAGCTCCCCGTCGTCGGCGTCGAGCTCCTTGTGCAGGACCACGAACCGGTGGATCTGGCTCCGGGCGAGCTTCGGGTCGGCGGCGAGGTCCGCGTTCACCTTCTCGACGCACTCGCGGACGAGCTCGTAGACCTGCGGCTTGGCCGCGAGGTCCTGGTAGCCCGAGTACGCGATGCCGCGCCGCTCCGCCCAGTCGCCCACCGCCTGCATGTCGATGTTGATCATCGCGGTCGCCTCCGGACGGCCGTCGCCGAAGGCGACCGCTTCCTTGATGGCGGTGAAGAACTTGAGCTTGTTCTCCAGGTACTTGGGCGCGAAGAGCGTGCCGTCCTGGAGCTTGCCGACGTCCTTGGCCCGGTCGATGATCTTCAGGTGCCCGTCGGCGTCGAAGTAGCCCGCGTCGCCCGTGTGGTACCAGCCGTCGGCGTCCTTGGCCTCGCGGGTCGCCTCCGGGTTCTGGTGATACTCGACGAAGAGGCCGGGGCTCTTCAGGACGATCTCGCCGTTTTCCTGCAGGCGGATCTCGACGCCCTTCATGGGCGGGCCGACGGTGTCGGGCTTCACCTGGCCGTTGGGCTGCACGCAGACCATCACGCAGGTCTCCGTCTGGCCGTAGATCTGCTTGAGGTTGATGCCGAGCGAGCGGTAGAAGACGAAGAGGTCGGGGCCGATCGCTTCTCCCGCGGTGTAGGCCACGCGGATGCGCGTCATTCCGAGGGTGTTGCGCAGCGGCCCGTAGATGAAGGCCTGTCCCAGCACGTACAGCGTGCGGTCCAGGAAGGACACGGGCGCGCCGTCCAGGAGGCGCCCGCCCACGTGCCGGGCAACGCCCATGAAGTACCGGTAGAGCCAGCGCTTCACGCTTCCGGCGTCCTCCATGCGGATGGTGACCTGGGTGAGGAGCGCCTCCAGCACCCGCGGCGGCGCGAAGTAATAGGTGGGACCGATCTCGCGCATGTCGGTGATGACGGTCTCGGCGGACTCGGGGCAGTTGATGCGGAAGCCCGTCACCAGCCACTGCGCGTAGGAGAACAGGTTCTGGCCGATCCAGGCCATGGGCAGGTACGCGAGGACCTCCTCGTCGTCGCGCAGCCCCTCGAGCTCGGCGTAGGCGCGGCTCGTGTTGATGAGGTTGTCGTAGGAAAGAACCACGCCCTTGGGCATGCCCGTCGTGCCCGAGGTGTAGAGCATGATCGCGGTGTCCGATCCCTTGCCCTGCGCCACCACCTGATCGAGGAAGTCCGGGTGGTCCTTCGCCCAGGCCTCGCCCTCGGCGCGCAGCGAGTCGTAGGAGGCGAGCTCGTCGCGCTTGTAGTGCCGGAAGCCGCGCGGGTCGTCGTAGAAGATGTGCCTGAGCTTCGGGCACTGCGGCAGGATCTCGAAGAGCTTGTCGGCCTGTTCCTGGTCCTCGACGATCGCGATCTCGATCTCGGCGTTCTGGAAGACGTAGGTCATCTCCGGCGCCGGCGCATCCTGGTAGAACGGCACCGGGATCCCGCCAAGGGACTGCGTGGCGAGCTGCGCGAAGTAGAGGCGCGGGCGGTTGTCGCCGATCACCGCCAGGTGCATGCCGCGGGTGAAGCCGCGCGCGGCCAGGCCCGCCGCGAGCAGGCGCACCTCCTGCGCCATCCCGGCCCAGGTCCACGACTGCCAGATGCCCAGGTCCTTCTCGCGGATGGCAGGGCTCGCCCCCCGCTCGCGCGCGTGGGCGGCGAGCAGCCGGGGGAACGTATCGGCGGCCGCGACGGCGGTAGCCATCGGCAGGAACCTCCTCCTTGGTGGATTTATTCCGGCGCCCTCCCCGTCCACCTCGGGGGAACGCCTTTTTTCACGCGTCCGGTCCCCCAAGGGGAAGGGCAGCGCTCGGGGCCAGTGTAGCGGGGGGGCCTCCCGGCCGGTTGTCTTTTCGTTGACAATCTTGGCTGCCCGATCCGCCCTCGCACCCCGTGAAGACCCTGGCCGACCTGCTCGACGCCTCCCTGTGGACGAACTCGCTCTCCCCGGAGCAGCGTGCCCGCGTCGAGGCCGAGACCGTCCTGAAGGACGTGCCGGGGGGCGCCTACGTCTGCCGCAAGGGCGACCCGGTGGAGAACTGGATCGGCATCGTGAACGGGCTGGTGAAGATGACCAGCGTCTCGCCGGAAGGCAAGACCACCACCTTCCTGGGCGTGGCCGGCGGCGGCTGGTTCGGCGAAGGGTCGCTGCTCAAGGACCAGACGCGCAAGTACGACATCGTGGCCCTGCGCGCCACGCGGCTCGCCCTCATGCCCAAGCCCACCTTCGAGTGGCTGCTGGACACCGACATCGCGTTCAACCGCTTCCTGCTCGTGCAGCTGAACGAGCGCCTGGCCCAGTTCATCGCGATGGTGGAGAACCAGCGCCTGCTCGAGCCCGACGCCCGCGTCGCGCGTTCCATCGCCGCCCTCTTCAACCCGGTGCTCTACCCCGCCATGGGGCCGGAGGTGCAGATCTCGCAGGAGGAGATCGGCTACCTCTCCGGCGTGTCGCGCCAGCGCGTGAACCAGGCGCTGCACGTCCTGGAGTCCGCGCGCCTCCTCCGGGTGGAGTACGGCGGCCTCACCATCCTCGACCTCGAGGGACTGCGCACCTTCGGCAACTAGCATTTGGGGCGGTTCCTAGAACCGGTTTCCAAAAGAAACGGTTCCTGGCGAATGCGTCAGGATCCTTTTGGGAACCGGTTCTAGGAACCGTCCCAAATGCCCTGCCCCCTTTTTTACCGCGCCATCGCGGGGCGCGCGAAGCCGTCCTCGATTCGCAGGGCGCCAGCGCGGGCGAGCTCCGCGACCAGGCGGGTGCCGAGGCCCTCGATGCCCTCCCCCAGGAAGCGCTCGTCGAGGTCGCGGTAACAGGGCACCCGCGCCACGTACCCGTCGGCCTCCGCCACCGCGATGCCGCCGCGGTGCAGCATCGAGAAGACGAACATCACCTTCATCATGTGCCGGGCCGTCCGTCGCGGGTCGCCGGCGAATGCGGCCAGCCGCGAGCGGGCCCGCGCGAGAGCCCCTGCCACGTCCGTGAAGGGCTCCCCATGCCCCGGGATGACCACGCGGGGCGCGAGCCGCTCGATGGAGTCCAGGGCCGACAACGCGGCCTCCACGAAGGGATTGGGCGGTGCGTGGGCCCACACGAAGCCCAGCCCGTTCTCCCAAAGGGCGTCGCCGGAGATGAGGATCCGCTCCGACGGCTCGAAGAACATGAGCCCCTCCATGTCGTGCCCCGGCGCGGCGTGGGCCTGCCAGTCGCGGTCCGCGCCCCGGAATGACTCGCCGGCGGCGATGGTGGCCTGGTAGGCGAAAGGCTCCGCGTACTGGTCTACGTAAGCGTTCCATCGCTCCTGGATCGTCCAGTCGTCGATGGTCGGCACCTCGTCGCGCGGGATGGTGACCGGGCACCCGTAGGCCCGAACCACGGCCGCGTTGCCGCCGATGTGGTCGGAGTGGCAATGGGTGTTCACCAGGGCCGCCAGGGGCTCGTCGCCGAGCAATGCGGGCTCGCGCAGGCGCGCCAGCGTCTCGGCTGCGCAGGCGGCGTAGCCGGAATCGACCAGCACGTGACCCGCGACCGACCGCAGCAGCACCTGGTTGCAGTTGAGCCATCCGCGCACGGCGACGCGCACGCTGTCGGGAAGCAGGAGCAAGGCGCTCGGCCGGGAGAGGAAAGGCGCCATCTTAGCGCGGCGGACCACGCGGCCCGCGGGGCTATAATTGCAGGTCTCCCACAGGCCAGGCCGACTCTCCGAACATGCTGATCGAAAAGCACACCTTCCTCATCGCCGGCGGCGGCTCCGGGCTGGGCGCCGCCACGGCCCAGCGCCTCTACGCCGCGGGTGCCAACGTCGTGATCGCCGACCTGAACGACGCCGGCGGCTGGGTTGCCCGGCAGTTCGGCGACCGGGGCCGCTTCATCCACGCCGACGTCACCGACGAGGCCCAGGTGCAGGCGGCCGTCGACCTTTGCGCCAGCGCCTTCGGCGCCATCCACGGTGCCGTCAACTGCGCGGGCGTTGCGCCCGGCGAGCGCGTGGTCGGCAAGACCGGCCCGCACTCGCTCGCGAGCTTCGAGCGCACGGTGAAGATCAACCTCGTCGGAACCTTCAACGTGATCCGGCTCGTGGCCGCGCGGATGACGGCCCAGCCGCCCCTCGCGACGGGTGAACGCGGCGTCATCGTGAATACCTCCTCGGTCGCTTCCTTCGAGGGCCAGATCGGCCAGGCCGCCTACGCCGCCTCGAAGGCCGGCGTGAACGGGATGACCCTGCCCATCGCCCGGGAACTGGCCCGCTTCGGCATCCGGGTAGTGACCATCGCCCCAGGCATC
>JAABQW010000292.1 GCA_011391275.1 Betaproteobacteria bacterium | reverse complement strand
GATGCTGCAGGGCATGAGCGAGGAGGTCCGCTCGTCCCTGGGCGCCCAGGTCCCCTTCCCGCCCCGCCTCGGGCGGCCCGACGAGTACGCCGCGCTCGTCGAGCACATCATCGAGAACGAGGTGCTCAACGGCGAGGTGATCCGCCTCGACGGCGCCATCCGCATGGCCCCCAAGTGACCCGGCACGGGCCGCGCTAGCGGCCCGCCGGCGGGGTATCCCGGGTCGCCGGGTCCGGGCTGGATGACGGAGGTGGCACGAATGACGGGGCCCCCTGTCGTGCGATAATTACGGTCTTGGCCGCCACCGCAGCGGCCCCCGCCCCACCCGGGGCGCACAACGAAACGGAGACGACTTGCCGTTCGACATGGAACTCCCGGAGGAGCTCGACGCGCTTCGCGCCAGCACGCGGCGCCTGTGCGATGCCGAGCTCGCGCCGCGCGCGGCCGACATCGACCGCGCCAACGAATTCCCGGCCGACATGTGGGTCAAGCTCGGCGGGATGGGCCTGCTGGGCATGACTGTGCCGGAGGAATACGGCGGCACGGGCCTGGGTTACCTCGCCCACCTGGTGGCGATGGAGGAGGTCTCCCGGGCCTCGGCATCGGTGGGGCTCTCCTACGGCGCGCACTCCAACCTGTGCGTGAACAACCTCTACCTCAACGGCACCGAGGAGCAACGGCGCAAGTACCTGCCGAAGCTCTGCTCGGGCGAGCACGTGGGCGCGCTCGCGATGAGCGAGCCGGGCGCGGGCTCCGACGTCGTCGGCTCCATGGCCTGCCGCGCCGAGAGGAAGGGCGAGCGCTGGGTCGCCAACGGCTCGAAGATGTGGATCACCAACGGGCCCGACGCGGACGTCCTCATCGTCTACATGCGCACCGCCCCGAAGGAGCAGGGGTCGAAGGCGATGACCGCCTTCCTGGTGGAAAAGGGCATGAAGGGGTTCAGCACGGCCCAGAAGCTCGACAAGCTGGGGATGCGCGGCTCGAACACCTGCGAACTGGTGTTCACCGACTGCGAGATCCCCGCGCAGAACGTCCTGGGCGAGGTGAACGGCGGCTCGCGCGTCCTGATGAAGGGCCTGGACACCGAGCGCTGCGTGCTCTCCGGCGGCCCCATCGGCATCATGCAGGCGGCCCTCGACCTCGTGATCCCCTACGTCCACGAGAGGAAGCAGTTCGGCCAGCCCATCGGCACCTTCGAACTGATGCAGGGCAAGCTCGCCGACATGTACACGAAGCTCCAGGCCTCGCGCGCGTTCGCCTGGCGCGTGGCCGAGGCGCTGGACCGCGGCCGCGGCCGCGCCGCGCGCAAGGACGCCGCCGCCTGCCTGCTCTTCTCCTCGGAGAACGCGGTGCAGGTCGCCCTCGAGGCCATCCAGGCCCTGGGCGGCAACGGCTACATCAACGACTTTCCCGCCGGGCGGCTGCTGCGCGACGCCAAGCTCTACGACATCGGCGCGGGGACCAACGAGATCCGCAGGATGCTCATCGGGCGCGAGCTCTTCGACGAAAGCGCCTGACGGCCCGCAATTCCAGACATCGACCAGGGGAGAATCGCAATGGCTGCACGTGAAGTGGTGGTGGTTTCGGGGGCGCGTACCGCGATCGGCGATTACGGCTCCGCGCTCAAGGACGTCCCGGCGACCAAGCTCGGCTCCCTCGCCATCCAGGAGGCCGTGGCACGCGCCGGGATCGACGTGGCCACCGTCGGGCACGTCGTGGTCGGCAGCGTGGTTCACGGCGAGGCCCGCGACATGTACATCTCCCGGGTCGCGGCCGTCGAGGCCGGCATCCCCGTGGGCACCCCCTGCCTCACCGTGAACCGCCTCTGCGGCTCGGGCCTGCAGGCGATCGTCTCGGCATCCCAGCACATCCTGCTGGGCGACGTCGACGTGGCCATCGGCGCCGGCGCCGAGAGCATGAGCCGCGCCGCGTACTTCATCCCCGGCGCCCGCTGGGGCCAGCGCATGGGCGACGGCCAGATCATCGACGCGATGGTGGGCGCGCTCACCGACCCGTTCGGCACCGGACACATGGGCATCACGGCCGAGAACCTGGCCGCGAAGCACGGCTTCACGCGCGAGCAGCAGGACGCGTTCTCGCTCGAGTCGCACCGCCGCGCCGCCGCCGCGATCGCCGCCGGCCACTTCAAGACCCAGATCGTCCCGGTCGAGCTCAAGTCGAAGAAGGGCCCGGTGATGTTCGACACCGACGAGCACGTGAGGAAGGACCTGAAGCCCGAGGACCTCTCCAAGCTGCGGCCCGCCTTCAAGAAGGACGGCTCCGTGACCGCCGGCAACGCCTCCGGCATCAACGACGCGGGCGCCGCCGTGGTCCTCATGGAAGCGGGCGCGGCGGCCAGGGCCGGCGTGAAGCCGCTGGGGCGCCTTGTCGCCTACGCCCACGCCGGCGTGGAGCCGCACATCATGGGCGAGGGCCCGATCCCGGCCGTGCGCAAGGTCTTCGAGAAGGCCGGCCTCAAGCCCGCCGACATGGACGTGATCGAGTCGAACGAGGCCTTCGCCGTCCAGGCGATGACCGTCACGAAGGAACTTGGCCTCGACCCGGCGAAGGTGAACCCGAACGGCGGCGCGGTGGCCCTCGGCCACCCGATCGGCGCAACGGGCGCGATCCTCACCGTGAAGTGCCTGTACGAGCTGCAGCGCACGGGCGGCCGCTACGGCCTGGTCACCATGTGCATCGGCGGCGGCCAGGGCATCGCCGCCATCTTCGAGCGTCTGTAATCCGCAGCACCCGTCTCAGGCACCGTCTCACGCAACGTCAACAAGGAAGGAAGCACGCATGTCGGAATCCATCGTCATCGTCGGCGCGAAACGCACTCCCATCGGCGCCATGCAAGGCAAGTTCAACTCCGTGACCGCCTCCCAGCTCGGCGCGACCGCCATCAAGTCCGCCCTCGAGCAGGCAGGAGTCGGTCCCACCGAGGTCGACGACCTCATCATGGGCTGCGTGCTTCCCGCCGGCCAGGGGCAGGCGCCCGCGCGCCAGGCGGCGCTCGGTGCCGGCCTCGACAAGTCCACGCCCTGCACCACGATCAACAAGATGTGCGGTTCCGGCATGAAGGCCGCCATGATCGCCGCCGACGAGATCGCCTCGGGCGATGCGACCATCGTCGTCGCCGGCGGCATGGAGTCGATGACCAATGCGCCGCACCTGCTGCCCAAGGCGCGCGGCGGCTACCGCTACGGCCACGTGAAGGTGCTCGACCACATGGCCTTCGACGGGCTGGAGAACGCCTACGACGGCAAGCCCATGGGCAACTTCGCCGACAAGACCGCCGAGAAGTACGGTTTCACGCGCGAGCAGATGGACGCCTACGCGAAGGAATCCACGGCGCGCGCCGTGAACGCCTCGCGCTCCGGCCTCTTCGCCGACGAGATCGCGCCGGTCACGGTGTCCGGCCGCAAGGGCGACGAGGTGGTGAAGGACGACGAGACGCCGTTCACGGTGAACGTGGAGAAGATCCCGACGCTGCGCCCGGCCTTCAACAAGGATGGCCTGGTCACCGCCGCCACGTCGTCGTCGATCTCCGATGGCGCCGCCGCACTCGTGATGATGTCCGGGGCGGAAGCGAAGAAGCGCGGCGCCAAGCCGCTCGCCCGCCTCGTCGCGCAGGCCTCCAACGCGCACGAGCCGGAATGGTTCACGACCGCACCGGTGGGAGCCATCCAGAAGGTGCTGGCCAAGGCCGGCTGGAAGTCCTCCGACGTCGACCTGTACGAGGTGAACGAGGCCTTCGCGGTGGTCACCATGGCCGCCATGAAGGACCTCGGCATCGGTGCCGACAAGGTGAACGTGAACGGCGGCGCGGTGGCGCTGGGCCACCCGATCGGCGCCACGGGCGCGCGCATCATCACCACGCTCATCTATGCCCTGAAGAAGCGCGGCCTGAAGAAGGGCGTGGCCGCGCTGTGCATCGGCGGCGGCGAGGCGACCGCGGTCGCCCTGGAGGTCCTGTGAATTCCACCATCATGCTCACCCCCATCGAAAACACCCCGGGCATCGGCCCCAACCTCGCCTCCGACCTGCGCGCCGTGGGCATCGACTCCCTCGAGGCCCTGTTGCGCGTGGGATTCTGGGACGCCTGGCAGAAGCTGCGCCGCGCCAACCCCGAGCGCGACTGCCTGCCCTCGTGCCTGGCGCTTGCGGGCGCGGTGGCCGGCGTGCGCTGGAACCACCTGCCGCCGAAGGTTCGCGCCGACATCCGCACCCGCGTGAAGGCCGCGCGGGCGTGACGCCCCGCATCGTCCTGGGCGCAGTCGCCCTGGCCGCCCTCGTGGCGGCCGGGTGCGGCAAGGAGGAGGCGCGGGTCGGCGCCGCCACCGGGCAGAAGGAAGCGCTCGAGCGCGCGAAGAAGGGCACCTTCGGCACCCAGGTGAACGCCCTCGAGAACGCCAAGGGCGTGCAGGCGGGCATGGACAGGAAGGCGCAGGAGGCCATCGAGAAGGCCGAGCAAGGCGCCAAGTGAGGGGGACGCCATGCTGACGCGGGCACAGGCCGACTTCCTGACCGACGAGCAGCGCATGATCCGCGACACGGCGCACGACTTCGCGCGCGCAGAACTCGCGCCCCACGCCGCCGCATGGGAAGAAAGCGGCTGGATTCCCGACGAGGTCGTCGCCCGGATGGGTGGCCTGGGCCTGCTGGGCATGACCGTGCCCCCCGAGTGGGGCGGAACCGGCGCCGACTACGTTTCCTATGTCCTTGCGGTGGAGGAAATCGCGGCCGGGTGCGCGGCGACCGCCACCCTGATGAGCGTGCAGAACGGGCTCGGCTGCGGGCTCGTGCAGGCGTGGGGCGACGACGCGCAGAAGAAGGCGTGGCTGCCGGATCTCGCCACGGGCAGGGCAATCGTCTGCTTCTGCCTCACCGAGCCCCAGGCCGGCAGCGAGGCCAACAACCTCAAGACCCGCGCCACCGAGTCGAACGGCGGCTGGGTGCTCGAGGGCACGAAGCAGTTCATCTCGAACGCGAAGCGCGCGAAGCTCGCCGTCGTGTTCGCGGTCACCGACCCGGAGGCGGGCAAGAAGGGGCTGTCGGCATTCCTCGTGCCCACCGGCACCCCGGGCTTCGACGTCCAGAAGCCCGAGAAGAAGCTGGGCCTGAAGGCGCTGGACACCTGCGCCATCGCGCTCTCGGGCTGCCGCGTGGGTGGTGACGCCCTCCTCGGCCCGCGCGGCAAGGGGCTCGCCATCGCGCTCTCCAACCTGGAGGGCGGGCGCATCGGCATCGCCGCGCAAGCGGTGGGCATCGCCCGTGCCGCTCTGGAAGCGGCGGTCGCCTACGCCAAGGAGCGCACGCAGTTCGGCAGGAAGATCGCCGAGCACCAGTCGATCGGCAACATGCTGGCCGACATGCATACTCGCCTGAACGCCGCGCACCTGCTGGTGATGCAGGCCGCTCGCCTTCGCGCCGCGGGCGTGCCCTGCCTCACGGAAGCCTCGCAGGCCAAGCTCTTCGCTTCCGAAGCCGCCGAGTGGGTGTGCTCGAAGGCCATCCAGGTGCACGGCGGCTACGGCTACGTGCGCGAATACGCCGTCGAGCGCCACTACCGCGACGCCCGCGTGACGCAGATCTACGAGGGCACGAGCGAGATCCAGCGCATGCTCATCGCCCGAAGCCTCGTCGAATGACCACCCTCCCCGCCCACGGACCCGCGCCATGCCGCAACTGAAGACCCGGCTCGACACCGGCTCAGAGGCCTTCAAGGCCAACCGCAAGCACCACGGGGCGCTTGCCGCGGACCTGCGCGAGAAGGTGGCGCGCATCGCGGCCGGCGGCGGCCCGGAGGCCCAGAAGAAGCACACGGCCCGCGGCAAGCTCCTGCCGCGCGAGCGCGTGCGCGCCCTCCTCGACCCCGGCGCGCCCTTCCTCGAGCTGTCGCAGCTCGCCGCCTGGGGGATGTACGGCGACGACGCGCCGGCGGCCGGCATCATCACCGGCATCGGCCGCGTCGAGGGCCGCGAGGTGGTGATCGTCGCCAACGACGCCACCGTGAAGGGCGGCACCTACTACCCGCTCACGGTGAAGAAGCACCTGCGCGCGCAGGAGATCGCCGCGCAGAACCGCCTGCCCTGCATCTACCTCGTCGATTCCGGCGGCGCCTTCCTGCCCCTGCAGGACGAGGTGTTCCCCGACAAGGAGCACTTCGGGCGGATCTTCTACAACCAGGCCAACCTCTCCGCCGCGGGCATCCCGCAGGTGGCCGTGGTGATGGGCTCCTGCACCGCGGGCGGCGCCTACGTGCCGGCGATGTGCGACGAGTCGATCATCGTGAAGAACCAGGGCACGATCTTCCTGGGCGGCCCGCCGCTGGTGAAGGCCGCCACCGGCGAGGTGGTGAGCGCCGAGGACCTGGGCGGTGGCGACGTGCACGCGCGCATTTCCGGCGTGACCGACCACCTGGCCGACGACGACCGGCACGCGCTCGCCATAGCGCGCGAGATCATCCGCCACTGCGACGGCGCGGCCGCCCGCCCCGCGGCGCCCGCACCCGGCCAGGTGCTCGAGCCCCTGTACCCCGCCGAGGAGCTCTACGGGATCGTGCCGTCCGACACGCGCCAGCCCTTCGACGTGCGCGAGATCATCATGCGCATCGTGGACGGCTCCGATTTCCACGAGTTCAAGGCGCTCTACGGCACGACGCTCGTCGCCGGCTTCGCGCACCTGCACGGCATGCCGGTGGCGATCCTCGCCAACAACGGCATCCTCTTCTCGGAGTCCGCCCTCAAGGGCACGCACTTCATCGAGCTCGCGAACCAGCGCGGCATCCCGCTCCTTTTCCTGCAGAACATCACCGGCTTCATGGTGGGGCGCAAGTACGAGAACCAGGGCATCGCCCGCGACGGCGCGAAGATGGTGACGGCCGTCTCGTGCTCCCGGGTGCCCAAGCTCACGTTGATCGTGGGCGGCTCCTTCGGCGCCGGCAACTACGGCATGTGCGGCCGGGCCTTCAACCCGCGCTTCCTGTGGACCTGGCCCAACGCGAGGATCTCGGTGATGGGCGGCGAGCAGGCCGCGAGCGTGCTCGCGACCGTCAAGCGCGACGGCATCGAGGCGAAGGGCGGTGCGTGGACGGCCGACGAGGAGGAAGCCTTCAAGGCGCCCATCCGCGACCAGTACGAGCGCCAGGGCCATCCCTATTACGCGACGGCGCGGCTCTGGGACGACGGCGTCATCGACCCGGTGGACACGCGCCGCGTGCTCGCGCTGGGGCTCGCCGCCGCCCTCAACGCGCCCATCGAGGAAACGCGCTACGGCGTGTTCCGCATGTGAATCACCCTCACCCCCGACCCCTCTCCCAAGGGAGAGGGGAGCAAATTCTCCCTTCTCCCTTGGGAGAAGGGCCGGGGACGAGGGTCAACCTCGGAAAGCGACAATCATGTCCAAGAACATCGCCATCGAACGGCAGGGCCCCCTGGGCCTGGTCACGCTCAACCGCCCCGACCGGCACAACGCCTTCGACGACGCCCTCATCGCGGAACTCACCGAGGCGCTCCGCTCCATGGAGGCCGAGGACGGCATTCGCGTGGTGGTGCTCTCGAGCGTCGGCCGGTCGTTCTCCGCCGGCGCCGACCTCAACTGGATGCGGCGCGTCGCCGGCGCCTCGATGGAGGAGAACAAGCGCGACGCCATGGCGCTCGCGGCGCTCATGCGCACCCTCGCCGAACTGAGAAAGCCCACCGTGGCCCGAGATCGGAAGAGCG
>JAABQW010000291.1 GCA_011391275.1 Betaproteobacteria bacterium | reverse complement strand
TCCCGCCTGGAAGGCGGGCGACCGGGTGATCCTCAACGGCTGGGGCGTCGGCGAGACGCACTGGGGCTGCCTCGCCCAGAAGGCGCGCCTGAAGGGCGACTGGCTGGTGCGCCAGCCCGAGGGGCTCACCGCGCGCCAGGCAATGGCCATCGGCACCGCGGGCTACACGGCGATGCTCTGCGCGCTGGCGCTCGCGAAGCAGGGCGTGGAGCCGGGGCAGGGCGACATCCTCGTCACCGGCGCCACCGGCGGCGTGGGCAGCGTCGCGGTCTCGATCCTGTCGGGCTGGGGCTACCGCGTGGTGGCCTCGACGGGCAAGGCGGCGGAGGCGGAATACCTCCGGTCCCTGGGCGCGGCCGAGATCGTCGACCGGGAGGCACTGGCGCAGCCCGGAAAGCCCCTGCAGAAGGAGCGCTGGGCCGGCGTCGTGGATTCGGTCGGCAGCCACACGCTCGCCAACGCCTGCGCGCAGGCGAAGTACCGCGGCGTCGTGGCCGCGTGCGGCCTGGCGCAGGGCATGGATTTCCCGTCCAGCGTGGCGCCCTTCATCCTGCGCGGGGTGCGCCTGGTCGGCGTGGACAGCGTCATGGCGCCGCGCGCCGAGCGCGAGGAGGCGTGGGCGCGGCTGGCCGCCGACCTCGATCGGGCCAAACTCGACGCCATCGCGACCGAGGCCGGGCTCGCCGAGGCCGTGGCGCTGGCACCCGAGGTCCTTGCGGGCCGCGTGCGCGGCCGGATCGTCGTCGACGTGAACCGCTGAGCCCGCCGCGGGATGTAGGGAATACCCTGAGGCGCGCACCTGATTCGTTGAGCGGGATCAACTAAGCTCATCCGCGCGCCCTTACGCTGCAAGCGCTCCGCCACGAGAAGCGGGGCCGGCCCGATTCGCCAGGAGGAAGACCATGACGACCTACAAGGAATTCCACGCCCGCTCCATCCGCGACCCCGAGGGGTTCTGGGGCGAGCAGGCCCGCCTGATCGACTGGCACCGCCCGTTCGACAAGGTGCTCGACTACGCGAAGCCCCCGTTCCGATCGTGGTTCCCGGGCGGCCTCACCAACCTGTGCCACAACGCGGTGGACCGCCACCTCGCGTCGCGCGGGTCGCAGAAGGCGCTGGTCTGGATATCGACGGAGGTGGACCAGGAGAAGAGCTGGACCTTCACCGAGCTCGCCGACGAGGTGAACCGCTTCGCGGCGATCCTCGTTTCGCTGGGCGTGGGCAAGGGCGACCGTGTCCTCATCTACATGCCGATGGTGCCGGAGGCGGTGTTCGCGATGCTCGCCACGGTGAGGATCGGCGCCATCCACTCCGTGGTGTTCGGCGGCTTCGCGGCGGCGAGCCTCGCCGCGCGCATCGACGATGCGCAGCCCAAGGCGATGATCACCTCGGACGCGGGCTCCCGCGGCGGCAAGTCCATCCCGCTCAAGCCCCTGGTCGACGAGTCGATCCGGCTCTCCAGGTCGCCGCCGGCCCACGTGGTGATCGTGAACCGCGGGCTGGACCCTGCGATGGCCCGGGTGGACGGGCGCGACCTCGACTACGCAGAGCTGCGCGAGAAGCACGCGGGCGCGAAGGTTCCCGTCACCTGGCTCGAGTCGAACGAGCCGAGCTACATCCTCTACACCAGCGGCACGACCGGCAAGCCGAAGGGCGTGCAGCGCGACACCGGCGGCTACGCCGTGGCGCTCGCCGCCTCGATGAAGCACATCTACTGCTCCAACCCCGGCGAGGCGTACTTCTCCACCTCCGACATCGGCTGGGTGGTGGGCCATTCCTACATCGTGTACGGGCCGCTCATCAACGGCTCGACCACGATCATGTACGAGGGCCTGCCCATCCGCCCCGATCCCGCCATCTGGTGGAAGATCGTGGCCGACTACAAGGTCACCTCGATGTTCTCCTCGCCCACGGCGATCCGCGTGCTCAAGAAGCAGGACCCGGCCTACATGTCGAAGTACGACGTGAAGTGCCTCAAGTACCTGTTCCTGGCCGGCGAGCCGCTCGACGAGCCCACGGCGCGCTGGGTCGCGGACAACCTGGGTTGCCCGATCGTCGACAACTACTGGCAGACGGAAACGGGCTGGCCGATCCTCTCGGCGTGCCTGGGCGTCGAGGACACGCCGCGCAAGTTCGGCTCGCCGTCCTTCCCGGTGTACGGCTACAACGTGAAGCTCAAGGACGAGGTCACCGGCAAGGAGACGGGGCCCGACGAGAAGGGCGTGCTGTGCGTCGTGCCGCCGCTGCCGCCGGGGGCGATGACCACCGTGTGGGGCGACGACGAGCGCTACGTGAAGACCTATTACGGCACGTTCAAGGACGAGATGGTCTACTCGACCTTCGACTGGGCGGTGCGCGACAAGGATGGCTACTATTTCGTGCTCGGGCGCACCGACGACGTGATCAACGTCGCCGGCCACCGCCTCGGCACGCGCGAGATCGAGGAGGCCGTGCAGGCCCACGCCGGCATCGCGGAGGTTGCGGTGGTGGGCGTGGCCGATTCCCTCAAGGGCCAGGTGCCGGTGGCGTTCGCCGTTGCGAAGGACGCGTCGAAGACCGCCACGAAGGAGCTGGCCGCCGCGCTGGAGAAGGAAGTCATGGCCACTGTGGACCGGGAGCTGGGCGCCATCGGGCGCCCCTCGCGCGTGCATTTCGTGACCGTGCTGCCCAAGACCCGCTCCGGCAAGCTCCTGCGCCGCTCCATCCAGGCGCTGTGCGAGGGCAGGGACCCCGGCGACCTCACCACCATCGAGGATCCGTCCGCGCTGGAGCAGATCCGGAACGCGCTGAAGGGATGACCCGCGGCCCCCACCCCCATCCCCTCATCCCCGACCCTTCTCCCGCAAGCGGGAGAAGGGAGAGCCTGCTCCCCTCTCCCTTGGGGAGAGGGGTTGGGGATGAGGGGATGGGGGTGAGGGGATGGGGGTGAGGGCAATCGTCCCAGACGCCCTCGCGCCCGGGCTTCGCCTCGTCTTCTGCGGCACCGCGCCCTCCCGGGCGTCGGCGGCCGCGCTCGCCTATTACGCGAAGCCGGGGAACCGCTTCTGGCCGGCGCTGCACTCGGCCGGGTTCACGCCGCGGCGCTTCCATCCCTCGGAATACGCGGGGCTCCTCGATCTGGGCATCGGCCTCACGGACCTGTGCAAGGGCCACTCCGGCAATGACGACGAGCTGCCGCGCGGGGCGCTCGACGCGCAGGCGCTTCGCGGGAAGATCTCGACGTACCGGCCAGGCGTGGTGGCCTTCACGAGCAAGAACGCTGCGAAGGCCTTCCTCGAACACGACGTGGAATACGGCTGGCAGCCGGAGCGGCAGGGTACGACGCGGTTCTTCGTGCTGCCGTCACCGTCGGGCCAGGCGACCCGCTTCTGGGACGAGCGTCACTGGCGGACGCTCGCGAAGGCCACGAAAGATGGGTCAGGCGAAAAAGGGGTCAGATCCCTTTAAATAGTCCGGGTCTGTTGACCCAGTCGATTTAAAGGGATCTGACCCCTTTTTCGCTATTTCTTGCAGGCGCCGAGATACTTCGCCTGGGAGTTGTTGACCATGTTCATGGTCTGCCCACCGGTGTTCATCGTCATCTTCGACTGCATGTGGTAGCCGTCCGGGACGAACGTGATGGTGTTGTCGGAGGTCATCTGCATCTCGCCCTTGCACGCGAACTTGTAGCGCGCGGTGTTGCCGGACACCTTCATGTCGCTCATCTGGCAGTCCGTCTTGTCGTTGGGGTCCTTGCGGCCGAGCTGGCCGCCCTCGATGTCCTTGGCCGTGAGGCAGTGCTGGACGGTCATCGTCTGCTTGCCCATGCCCTTGGGCGCGCCGGGAATCGCGCCCATGTCCATCTCCATCTTGTACTCGTAGAGGCCGGGCTTGATCTTCGAGGCGAGGGCCTTCATGTCGCCCTGGGCGGCGGCGGCGGTGGCGGCGAAGGCGGCGGCGAGAAGGATGGCAGTTTTCATGGCGTTCCTTGCTTGGGCGGGAAATGGACGCCGGCAGAATACCACCGGCGTGAGGGATGCGTCCCCCGGACGGATAGAATGGCGGCATGGCGCGCTCCCTAGAGCTTCCCTACGATGCCTCCACGGGCTGCGCCGAGCGCCACGCGTGGTTCGAGCGCCTGCGCCCGCTGGGATGGGCGGCCTTCCTGGACAGCGGTGACCGCGCCCGCACCGGCGGGCGCTACGACATCCTCGCTGCCGGCCCCGTGGCGAGCCTGGTCTCGCGCGAGGGGCGTTGCGAGATCCTGCGCGACGGACATGCGACCGCCTTCGCCGGAAGCGCCTTCGCGGCCGCGCGCGCGCTCCTCGAGGGTGCCGCGCCGGGAGACGCGGCCTGGCCCATCGCCGGCGGCGCCATCGGCTACTTCGGCTACGAGCTGGGACGGGCCGTGGCGAAGCTGCCCGCGGCAAAGCCGGGGGCAACGGCCTTCATGCCGGAAGCCGCGGTCGGGCTCTACGCGTGGACGGTAGTGGTCGACCACGCCGAGAGGCGGGCGGCGCTCACCTCGCTCGCCGGCTTCCCGGACAACGAGGCGGAGGCGCTGCGTGCGCGCCTCCTGGCCGGAGAGCCCGCGACCCGCGAGCCGTTTCGTGTCGCCGGGGAGGTCGCTTCGTCGCTGGAGCGCGAGGCCTACCTCCCGCGTGCGGCGCGCATCATCGACTACATCCGCGCCGGCGACACCTACCAGGTGAACCTCACGCGCGAGTTCCGCATCGCCTACAAGGGCGATGCGTGGGAGTTCTACCGCCACCTGCACGACACCAACCCCTCGCCCATGGGGGCGTTCCTCGAGTACCCGTTCGGCTCTGTGCTGTCGAGCTCGCCGGAGCGCCTCATGACGGTCGAGGGGCGCGAAGCGGTGACCCAGCCCATCAAGGGCACGCGCCGCCGCCGCGCCGACCCGGCGGAGGACGCCCGCGTGCGCGCCGACCTCGCCGCGTCGGCCAAGGACCGCGCCGAGAACGTGATGATCGTCGACCTGCTGCGCAACGACTTCGGCCGCGTCTGCGAGCCGGGCAGCGTCGCCGCGCCGCGCCTTTGCGACCTGGAGAGCTTCGCCACCGTCCACCACCTGGTGAGCGAGGTCACCGGGCGCCTCGCGCCGGGCCGCGACGGCGTGGACCTGCTGGAGGCCTGCTTTCCGGGCGGCTCCATCACCGGCGCGCCCAAGCGGCGCGCCATGGAGATCATCGACGAGCTCGAGCCGCACCGCCGCGAGGTGTACTGCGGGGCCATCGGCTACGCCACGCCCGCCGGGCGCCTGGACATGAACATCCCCATCCGCACCACGCTCGCAGCCCGGGGCGAGCTGCGCTTCTATGCCGGCGGCGGCATCGTGGCCGACTCGTCCCCCGAAGCGGAGTTCGAGGAGACCGAGGTGAAGATCGCCGCCATCCGCCGGGCGCTCGCGCGCTTCTCGGCCGGGGGCGCGCCGCACCCGGCCAAGGCGGCCATGCGCCGCGAGCTCCTGGCGGCCCGCGACGCGCTCTTTTCCGGCGGCAGCGCCGGCTTCTCGGCAGCGATCACCGCGCGGCTGCGCGAGCTGACGGAGTACCGCCGCGCACGGACCGTGCTTTCCACCGTGAGTTTCGGCACCGAGTGGGACACGCGCGCCTTCGCCGAAGGCGTGCTCGCCGACGGCAAGGTGCTTGTCCTCCCGCGCGTGGTGCGGGAGCCGCGCTCGCTCACGCTGCATGCCGTGGCCGACCTTGGCGCGGACCTGTTGCCGGGCGTCTGGGGCATCGAGGAGCCCGACCCGGCGCGCTGCCTGCAGGTGCCCATGTCGCAGGTCGACTTCGCCCTCGTGCCTGCGCTATCTTGCAGCGGCGAGGGCGTGCGGCTCGGCTACGGCGCGGGCTACTTCGACCGTCTCCTGGCGGGTGCCGGGACGCGCACCTTCCGCGTGGTGGCGCTTCCCGAGCCGCTGGTGCGCGACCGCATTCCCTGCGAGCCGCACGACGTGCCCGTGGACGCGCTCCTCACCGAACAACGACTCATCAGGACGAAACCCCCGAAATGAACGCCATCGCCATCGACGGAAAGGCCATCGCCGCCGACATCGCCACCGAGAACGCCCTGCGCGCCGCACGCCTTCGCGACGCGGGCACCGTGCCCGGGCTCGCCGTCGTCATCGTCGGCGACGATCCCGCCAGCAAGGTATACGTGCGCAACAAGGCGCTCGCCTGCGAGAAGGCGGGGCTCAATTCCTGGGTGCACGCGCTGCCGGCCAACACGCCCCAGGAGCGGCTCATCGGCTTCCTGCGCGAGCTGAACGCGGACCCGACGGTGCACGGCATCCTCGTGCAACTGCCGCTGCCGAAGCCGCTGGACGCGCGCGCCGTCATCGAGGCCATCGACCCCGCCAAGGACGTGGACGGCTTCCACTACCACAACGTGGGCGCGCTCGTGGTGGGCGACCCTGCCTTCTATCCGTGCACGCCGTGGGGCGTGATGAAAATGCTGGAGCACGAGGGCATCGCCGTCGAGGGGGCGCACGCGGTGATCGTCGGGCGCTCCACGATCGTCGGCAAGCCCATGGCGCTCATGCTCGTGAACGCGGGCGCCACCGTCACGGTGTGCCACTCGAAGACGCGCGACCTGCCCGCGATCACGCGCCAGGCCGACATCCTGGTGGCCGCGGTGGGCCGCGCCCGGATGATCACGGCCGACATGGTGAAGCCCGGGGCGGTCGTGATCGACGTGGGCATCAACCGGCTGCCCGACGGCAAGCTCTGCGGCGACGTCGACTATGGCGCGGTGGCCAGGGTGGCCTCCCGCATCACGCCGGTGCCGGGCGGGGTGGGACCGATGACCATCGCCATGCTCGTGGCCAACACCGTGCGCGGGGCGGAGAAGAAGGCGGGGCTGGCCGCCTCCATGCCCACGCGGTTCGCCTGACCCACTCGGTGCGGAGACAACGATGACGAAGCCTTACGCCGCGGGACTCGAGCGCAACGAGGCCAACTACACGCCGCTCACGCCCGTGTCCTTCCTCGCGAAGGCCGCCTACGTGTACCCCGACCGGGTCGCCGTCATCCACGGCGCCCTGCGCCGGCCCTGGAAGGACGTCTACGCCCGCTGCCGGCGCCTCGCCTCGGCGCTGGCGAAGCGCGGCGTGGAGCGCGGCGATACCGTGGCCGCGATGCTGCCCAACATTCCCGCGATGCTCGAGCTGCACTTCGGGCCGGCCATGATCGGCGCGGTGGTGAACACCCTGAACACGCGGCTCGACGCGGAGGCCATCGCCTTCATGCTGGACCACGGGGAGGCGAAGGTGCTCTTCACCGACCGCGAGTTCTCGGCGACGGTCGAGAAGGCGCTCGCGCTGTGCAAGGCGCGGCCCGTCGTGATCGACGTGGACGACGCGATGCACGAGGGCGGGAAGTTCCTGGGCGAGAAGGAGTACGAGGACCTCCTCGCGGAGGGCGACCCGGAATTCGCCTGGTCGCCCCCGCCGGACGAGTGGGACGCCATCTCCCTCAACTACACCTCGGGAACCACGGGTAACCCGAAGGGCGTCGTCTACCACTACCGGGGTGCGTACCTCAACGCGATCAACAATATCCTCGACTGGTCGATGCCCAAGCACGCCGTCTACCTCTGGACGTTGCCGATGTTCCACTGCAACGGCTGGTGCTTCAACTGGACGATGGCGGCGGCCGCGGGGACCAGCGTGTGCCTGCGCAAGGTGGACGCGAAGCTCATCCTCTCGCTCATCGCCGAGCACCGGGTCACCCACTACTGCGGCGCGCCCATCGTGCACTCGATGCTGCTGAATGCGCCGGCGGAGTGGCGCCAGGGCATCGACCACGACGTGCACTGCCTCGTGGCGGCCGCCCCCCCGCCGGCTGCGGTCATCGAGGGCATGGGCCGCATCGGCTTCGACATCACGCACGTCTACGGGCTCACGGAGACCTACGGGCCTGCCGCGGTGTGCGCGAAGCACCCGGAATGGGACGCGCTCCCCCTCGAGGAGCAGGTTCGCAGGAACGGCCGGCAGGGGGTGGCCTACCTGCTGGAGGAGGGCATGACCGTGCTGGACCCGCTCACGATGGAGCCGGTGCCCTGGGACGGCGCGACCATGGGCGAGATCATGTTCCGCGGCAACATCACGATGAAGGGCTACCTCAAGAACCCGAAGGCCACCGGGGAGGCCTTCCGCGGCGGCTGGTTCCACTCCGGCGACCTCGCGGTGATGCAGCCCGACGGCTACGTGAAGATCAAGGACCGCTCGAAAGACGTGATCATCTCGGGCGGCGAGAACATCTCGTCGCAGGAGGTGGAGGACGCGCTCTTCGGCCACCCGGCGGTGATGCTCGCGGCGGTAGTCGCCCGGCCGGACCCGAAGTGGGGCGAGACGCCGTGCGCCTTCATCGAGCTGAAGGATGGGGCGAGCGCGACGGAGGAGGAGATCATCGAGTTCTGCCGCACGCGAATGGCGCGGTTCAAGGTGCCCAGGTCCGTCGTCTTCGGTCCATTGCCCAAGACGTCGACGGGGAAGATCCAGAAGTACCTCCTGCGCGAGCGGGCGAAGAGTGCCAGCGCCATCGAGTGACGCGACCCAAGGGCGGGAGATGCATGGCGAGTGACGCGACCCAAAGACGGGGACACGGATGAACACGGATGAACACGGATATTTCTTGAACGGGAAACACCCTGCCAGCCGGGACGAAAACGCCCCCGCAGGCAGACTGGCTCCTGCTCAGGAAATATCCGTGTTCATCCGTGTTCATCCGTGTCCTCGTCTTTGGCCACACGGAGTCCACGATGCGTGAAGGTTCGGTGAAGTGCCTGGGGCCGCACGGATTCCACCGGATGCGCTGGGTGGAGTGGGGCGATCGCGACAACCCCCGCGTCCTCGTCTGCGCGCACGGCCTCACGCGCTGCGGGCGCGACTTCGACTACCTCGCCGAGCGCATGGCCGACGCCTATCGCGTCGTCTGCCCGGACATCGTGGGGCGCGGCAGGAGCGACTGGCTCGCCGAGAAGGCCGACTACGGCTACCCCGTCTACTGCGCGGACACGGCCACGATGCTCGCCGCGCTCGGCGCCGAGTCGGTGGACTGGGTGGGCACGTCGATGGGCGGCATCCTCGGCATGGTGCTGGCGGCGCAGCCGCGTACGGTCGTCGGGAGGCTGGTGCTGAACGACGTGGGCTGCGTGGTGCCGAAGGCGGCGCTCGAGCGGATCGCCACCTACGTGGGCCGCGACGTCTCCTTCGACTCGCTGGAGGCCCTGGAGATCGCGATGATGGCGGTGAGCCCGTTCGGCAAGCTCACCGCGGCGCAGTGGGGTCACCTGGCCATCCACGTGGCGCGCCGCGACGAGGCGGGCCGGTGGCGCTTCCGCTACGACCCGGGCATAGCGGCACCGTTCAAGACCGGCCCTCTCGCGGACTTCGACCTGCGCCCGTTCTGGCAGGCGGTCCGCGGCCCCGTGCTGGTGGTGCGCGGCGCGCAATCCGACCTCCTCACGCCGGAGATCCACGCGGAGATGCTCGCGAGGCCCGGAACCGAAGGCCTCGTGGTCCCCGACGCCGGGCACGCGCCGATGCTGATGGACGGCGCGCAGGTGGCGGCCGTGCGCGCCTTCCTGCTCGCCTGAGGACCGACGGTGACGGCGGACGCGCGCGGCCTCGACGTCGCGATCATCGGTGCCGGCCACAACGGCCTCGTGTGCGCGTGCTACCTCGCGCAGGCGGGCCTGCGGGTGGGCGTGTTCGAGCGTCGCGACGTGGTGGGCGGCGCCGCAGTGACGGAGGAGTTCCACCCGGGGTTCCGCAACTCGGCCGCGAGCTACACCGTGAGCCTCCTCAACCCGAAGGTGATCCGCGACCTGCGCCTGGCCGAGCGCGGCCTACGCATCGTGGAGCGGCCCTTCTCGAACTTCCTGCCCACGGCCGATGGCGGCTACCTGCGCATGGGCGGGGGCCTCGAGGCCTCGCAGCGCGAGATCGCGAAGTTCTCCGCTCGCGATGCCGGTCTGCTGCCGGACTACTACGACCGGCTCGAGCGCGTGGCCGACGTGCTGCGCGGCCTTCTGCTGGAGACGCCGCCCAACGCGGGAGGCGGCGTCGCGGACCTCCTCGGCGCATGGAAGACGGCCAGGCGCCTGCAGGGGCTCGCGCCGCAGGCGCGCCAGGACGTGCTCGACCTCTTCACCATGGCCGCCGGCGACTGGCTGGAGCGCTGGTTCGAGTCCGACCCGGTCAAGGCCTGCTTCGGCTTCGACAGCGTCGTGGGCAACTTCGCGAGCCCGTGGTCGCCCGGCACCGCGTACGTGCTGCTGCACCACGTGTTCGGCGAGGTGAACGGGAAGAAGGGGACCTGGGGGCACGCCGTCGGCGGCATGGGCGCGATCACGCAGGCGCTCGCCGAGGAGGCGCAGGCGCGAAGCGTGAACATCCGCACCGGCGTCGCGGTGGAGCGCATCCTCGAGGCGGGCGGCCGCGCCGCGGGGCTCGCGCTGTCGGACGGCACCGAAGTCGCCGCGCGCTGCGTCGTGGCGAATGCCAATCCGGTCCTTGTCGCGAAGCTCGCCGGCGGCGCACCGTGGCCGGAGGCGTTCGCCAACTACCAGTGCGAGAGCGCCACCTTCCGCATGAACGTGGCCCTGTCCGGGTTGCCCGACTTCACCTGCCTGCCCGGGAAGGTGGCCGCCCCGCACCATTCCTCGGGAATCATCCTTGCGCCCACGCTCGCCTACATGGACAGGGCGCACGCCACGGCGCGCGAGGAGGGGTGGTCGCGCGAGCCCATCGTGGAGGTGCTCATTCCGAGCACGGTGGACGACTCGCTCGCGCCGCGCGGCGCGCACGTCGCGAGCCTCTTCTGCCAGCACTTCCGCTATGCGCTGCCGGCGGGCCGTCGCTGGGAGGACGAGCGCGAGAAGGCCGCGGATGCCGTGATCGACCTCGTCACCCGCCATGCGCCCAACTTCCGCTCGTCGGTGATCGCCCGGCGCATCCTGTCGCCGCTGGATCTCGAGCGCGAGTTCGGTCTCGTGGGCGGCGACATCTTCCACGGCAAGCTCGCCCTGAACCAGCTCTTCAGCGCGCGCCCGGTGCTCGGGCACGGCAACTACCGCATGCCGCTCAAGGGGCTCTACCTCTGCGGGTCGGGCGCGCATCCCGGCGGCGGCGTCACCGGCGTCCCCGGCCACAACGCGGCGCGCGAGGTCGTGCGCGACTGGCGGCGCCGGTGGAAGAAGTGAATCACTTCGGCCAGTCGGGGGGCCGCTTCTCGAGGAACGCTGCCACGCCTTCCCTTGCGGACGGCGTTGAGAAATTGCAGGCGATGGTGCGAGAGGCGTCGTCGTAGGCCGGGGCCAGCGCCGCTTCCAGCTGCCTGTAGAAGAGGGCCTTGCCCATGGCGAGCGAGTCGCGCGGCTTGGCGAGGAGCTTGTGGGCCAGGTCGCGGGCCGCCTCCATGACGCGGTCGGCGGGCACCACGCGGTTCACCAGTCCCCAGTCGAGCGCGGTCTCGGCGTCTATGAAGTCCCCCGTGAAGAGCATCTCGGCGGCGCGCTTGCGGCCGAGATTGCGCGACAGCGGGACCGCGGGAGTGGAGCAGAAGAGGCCCAGGTTGATGCCCGACACGGCGAACCGCGCGTCCTGGCTCGCCACCGCGAGGTCGCACTGGGCGACGAGCTGGCAGCCGGCCGCCGTCGCCAGGCCGTTGACCGCCGCGATCACCGGCTGGGGCAGGGCCACGAGCTTCTGCATCACGGCGCTGCACCGGGCGAAGAGCGCCTCCACGTCCGCCTGGGAGGAGAGCGAGCGCATCTCCTTCAGGTCGTGGCCCGCGCAGAAGGCGGCGCCGGCGCCCGTGAGCACCACCACGCGCACCCGCTCGTCCCCGGCGATCGCTTCAAGGGACCGCTGCAGGGCCTCGAGCAGGGGCCCGGAAAGCGCGTTGAACTGGCGCGGACGGTTCAGGGTGAGCACCGCCACCGCATCTTCGTCACCGCGCAGCAACAAATCGGTGTCAGGTTTTGCTATGGTGGACTCGTCCATCGACCCTCCAGGCGCCCGAATCGGGCGGTTTTGTGCGAATTATCGCATTGTTTTTGTTGGGAAAGTCCGCTTGCGGAGTGCAGAAAAGCCGTTTGCAAAGCGCCTAGTGGTGGCATAACATTGCCTGGCTGACCGGATCTTGGGCATTTTTCGTTTGTAATCAGGGAGCAACAACGAAAACTGCATCCGGCTTATCAGTTTCCATTCATTCGAACAAACAAGAATGTGAGCCGCCATGGACAGACGCGCACGCTGGATGACCTCACTTGTGGCACTGGCTCTGGCGGGGGGCGTCGCCTGTCCCGCGGTGGCCAACCCGGAGGCCCTCGAGAGAGCCCGGCAACTCCTCAACCAGTCGAACCCGAAGCAGGCCTACATGGAGCTCATCAAGCTGGAATCCCAGCTGGCGGGCAACGTGGACTACGACTACCTGCTGGGCGTCGCGGCACTCGACAGCGGCAAGTTCGATGACGCGATCATCGCCTTCGAGCGGGTCCTCGCGGTGCGCCCCAACCACGCCGGCGCGCAGATGGACCTGGCGCGCGCGTACTTCATGACCGGGTCGTTCGACCTGGCGGAAGCCTCGTTCAAGCTGCTCGCCGAGTCCAACCCGCCGCCCATCGCGCAGCAGACGATCAACCGCTACCTCGAGGCGATCAAGGCCCGCAAGCGCCAGACCACCGCCGGATGGTCCGGGTACGCCGAACTCGGCATCGGCTACGACGACAACATCACCGGCGTGCCCACGGACTTCGGGGCGGCGGCGCAGCAGTCCTTCGGCATCGTCGGCATCGAGGCCACCGGCAACTCGATCAAGCGCAAGGCCGCCTTCGGCAACGTGGCCGGGGCAATGGAGTACTCGCACCCCATCGCGCAGGGATGGGGCCTGTTCGGGGGAGCGGAGGTGCGGGGCCGCGGCTACGACGGCGAATCCGACTTCAACTCGCTTTCGGGCGACGCCCGCTTCGGCACCGCGCTCAACGACGGGCCGACGCAATGGCGGGCGCTTGCGGGCTACATGGCCTTCAACCAGGACGGTGCGGCCGACACGGACCCGATGATCACCAACGACCGCCGCTCGACTTACGCCCTCGGCGAGTGGAAGCGCATGATCGACCAGAAGACGCAGCTCGGGCTCGGCCTGCAGTATTCGCAGGTGCGCTTCCCGACCAACGACGTCGAGGACTTCAACCAGGTCTTCCTGTCGGGTTCGTGGCTGCGCAGCTTCGAGTCGAAGGGCGTGCCGCTCCTCTTCGTCTCCGCGTTCGTGAGCGACGACGACGCCGTGAACAAGCTGCCCGACGGCGAGACGGACAAGAGCAAGAACCTCGTCGGCCTGCGCGGCTACCTCCAGTACTCGCTCACGCCCAAGCTCAACACCTTCGGGGCGCTGGGCTTCGTGCTGCGCCGCGACAAGGACGACTTCGCCCGGTCGACGACGGTGCAGGAGGGCGAGGACCGCTTCGGCGAGTTCGTCCTCGGGCTCAACTGGGAATTCCGCAAGACGTGCGCGGTTCGCGCGCAGTGGTCGTACACGCGCAACGCCTCGAATATCGATCTCTACGATTTCAAGCGCAACGAGGTCTCCACGGCCGTCCGTTGCGAGATCAACTAGGGAGTCCCGGTCATGCTCCAGAGAAAGAAACTCGCGTACTTCCTCATCCTGGGCGGAATCGTGTCCGCGGGCCCCGCGTTCGGACAGAGCGGCACCTTCACCTTCGTCACGGGTGAAGTGAACCTGCAGCGCCGCGACGGGCAGCAGGTGCGCGTCACCCGCGGCACCGCCGTCAACCCGGGCGACGCCATCGCCACGGGCACCAAGGGGATGGCCCAGCTCACGATGGTCGACCAGGCCAAGATCTCGCTGCGGCCCAACACGCAGTTCCAGATCGAGCGCTACGCGGAGCGACCCGATGCCGACGAGGGCGCGCTCCTGAACCTCGTCCGGGGGACGCTGCGCACCTTCACGGGCCTCATCGCCTCGCGCAACCGCGATCGCTTCGTGATGAAGACCAAGGTGGCGACGGTCGGCATCCGCGGATCCGGCAACGTGCTCTTCGCGGGGACAGCCGCCGACTGCGACCCGGAAAAGGTCCAGGCCGCCGGCGCGGGCGGCTGCGACATCACGGTGAACCACACCATCGAAGGCAGCCACGCGATCACGTTCGGTGACTTCTCGGCGCCCGGTCTTCCGGCGCAGCAGGGCGGGGCGCAGACGCTCGTCAGCGGCCCCGGACAGACCGTTCTCGTGACGGGACGCGGGGACGTGCGCTACATCCCGATGCCGGCCTTCATCGCGAACGCGGCGACGAACCCGGCAGGGGCTGAAAAGTCCCCGGCGGGCCCCGGGGACGGGGCCGAGGAAACGCGAAACTTCAGCCCGAACGACGCCAGCG
>JAABQW010000290.1 GCA_011391275.1 Betaproteobacteria bacterium | reverse complement strand
AGCAGGCCTCGGAAGACGCGCAGAAGGCCGCCGCCAGCTTGGCCGCGGCGGCGAAGACGGGCGACGAAGGCAAGTTCAAGGCCGCATTCGGCGAGCTCGGCAAGTCGTGCAAGTCCTGCCACGACGATTTCCAGCTGAAGCAGTTCCGCGACTGATCAGGAACGTCCCAGCAGCGCCCACACGGCCGCCCCGGCCGCGATCGCGATCGCGGCGGCCGTCGCCAGCCCTCCCCCGCGCGAGTCCTCCGCACCCGGCGCAAGTCGCTTGATGCCCGTGACCATTGCGCGGACGAGTTCCTGCCGCTTCACCACGGTGTACCAGGCAATCGCGGCAAGGTGCAGCGCCACCAGCGCGCCGATCACCCCGTAGTTCGCCTCGTGGACTTCCCCCAGCAAATCCGCCACGGCCGAACTCGCGTACCGGGCGAGCGGACCCTCGAAACCGTAGTCCTCGTCCACCAGGAAGAGCCCGGTGGCGACCTGCACCGCCAGCGCCGAGAGCATCGCGACCACGGACCAACCGCCCAGCGGGTTGTGCCCGGCCGGTTCGCCATCCGCGCGTCCCGCAGCGACCCCCTTCGCGTAGTCGATCACCGCCCCGGGCCTGCGCAGGAAATTCGCGAAGCGCGCGTGCGTGCCGCCCGTGAAGCCCCAGAGAAGCCGGAATACCAGCAGCGCCAGGATGGCGAGCCCCGAGCGCTTGTGCCACTCCAGCGTGGTCGCGCCCAGGATCGAGTCGAACTCGCCCGTCACCACGCTCGCCGTGACGAGCAGGACGAGCGTCCAGTGGAAGAGCCGCGTGGGCAGGTCCCACACGAGCACGGGGATGCGGTTGTCGTCGTTCATGGTGGAAGCGCCGGAATGCGGGTGAACAGCGATCGCCCCGCCGGCGTTCCCGCGGCGCCGCGCGGCCGCTAGCCGCCGAAGAAGGCCCGCCGGAAGAGCCCGCCGGAGGCGGTCATGAAGAAGAGCATCGGCATCGACAGGACGACGTTGAGCCGCGAGGCGAGGTAAGCGACGCGCCGGGCGCTCGCCTTCTCCTCCTCCGAGGCGGGCACGAGGCCGAGGATCTTCTTCTGGTTGGGCCAGATGATCGCCCAGACGTTGAAGAACATGATGGTGCCCAGCCACGCGCCCACGCCGATGGGGATATACGCGGGCTCCTTGAAGAGGAAGGCATCGTCGGCCTTCCCGCCCAGGAGCGCCATGCCGGCGAGCCAGGTCACCACGGCCGCCCAGCGGAAGTAGAGGAGCGCCCGCGGCGCGACGTGCTTCGCGATGCCGGCCGCGGTGCCGTCGGCCTGCGCGTCCTTCATCGCCGCGGCCTGCACGAAGTTGAAGTAGTAGAGCAGCCCCAGCCACATCACGCCCGCCATGATGTGCAGCCACCGGCCCAGCCCGTAAAGGACGAAGTCCACGCTCAGCCTCCCATCAGCGTGCGCACGAGGTAGTACAGGACGGCGGTCAGGGCCAGCCCGCACGCCACGGTGCCCCAGAGGGAGTCGAGGGGGTTTTTCATCGGGTCGCTCCGAAACCCGCCGGCACGCGGCGAAGGCAGGCATTCTACCACGGCACCCCCCGCCGTCCTCCCGGCCGGAGCGGGAAATCCCCATAAAGAATAATGGGTTAACGGCGCCTCATGCCGCCAGGCGGCCGGACTGAAGGGCCACCACCGCCTTGGCCTGCATCAGGTCGGGGGCCGCGCCGGCGGCGTGCACGCAGGCGGCCGCGATGTTCACCAGCGGCGGGGGTGCGGGCGCCCGGCGTTCCAGGACGGAGCGCATCCACGGGACCAGCTGCGCGGCCTCCGGCAGGTCGGAGGCCGGCGGGCGGTCGCCGTGTTCGGCTTCGAAGACGAGCGTTTCGGAGTCCTCCGAAAAGTGCGTGATGCGCGGCCGCCACGCGAGGTTGCAGCCCGGCGCCGACGCGGGCCAGGCGAGCAGCAGGGACTGCGCGCCGGTGGATGGCAGCAGGGCCCCCAGGCGCTCGCTCGGCGTGCCCGCCACGCACATGGCGAGGCGCACCGCGCCCATCGCGCCCGGGTCGAGCGCGTGCGCCGCGAGATGTGCCGGGTTGGTGGTGCCCAGCCGCGTGCGCAGCGCCAGCAGGTCGCCCAGCGCCGGCGACAGGAGCTGCACGGGAACGAATGCGACTCCCGTCGTGTGCAGCTCGCGGTCGGCTTCCGCGAGTGTCGCGCAGGGCAGCACGTCCAGCTCGCGCAGCAGCGCCGCCGCCGATGGACCGCAGGGCGCGTCGAGGGGCCCGTGCAACACGACGGGCACGTCGAACCGCCGGAGGAACATCGCGAGGAGCACGGAAAAGGCCGCCTCGCCGCGCAGCAGGCCGTACACCGGGATGGATATCGCCGGCCGCGCGAGGGCGGGCGCGAACCTCGGCTGCCGGGCCGCAAGCGCGCGATGCAGCCCGAGCAGCTCGGCGGGGGACTCGCCGCCTATGGCGAAGGCGGCAAGCAGCGCACCCAGCTCGAGTTCCGGCAGCGCCCCGTCGAGCACGGCGCCCCAGAGCGCGTGCGCCTCTTCCGGATCCAGGGATGCCCGCGCGTCCGGCGCGGCGGCGTCCCGCTGCAACAGCCGGCGCAGGATGGGGGAGATCGAAAGCATGGCAGGACTCCTTGGGGGCTTCCCGATGGTTAGCAGGAGCCGTGCCACCGACGCTGCACACGCGCGGGCGCGCACGCCGTCCACTCAGCGCACCGCGCAGGTGCAATGCTGCGGCGCGTCAATCCCAAACGGGGGCGGCCGTACAATGGTGGGGTGAACGACATCCTCGCCAGCCCGCCCTACGCGGGCCTCAGCCCCGACATGGTGCTCGACGCGGTCGAAAGCGTCGGGTTCCTCGCCGACGGCCGCCAGCTCGCGCTCAACAGCTACGAGAACCGCGTCTACCAGGTGGGGCTGGAGGAGGACCAGGGCGGCCCGCTGGGCGATGCGCGCTTCCTCGTCGCGAAGTTCTACCGGCCGGGGCGCTGGACGGACGAGGAGATCCTCGAGGAGCACGGCTTCGCGGGCGAGCTCGCCGAGCGCGAGATCCCCGTGGTGCCCGCGCTCGAGATCGCCGGCTCGACGCTGCACGAGCACGGCGGCTTCCGCTTCGCCCTCTTCCCGCGCCGCGGCGGCCGCGCCCCGGAGCTCGAGGACCCGTCGACCCTGGAATGGCTGGGGCGCTTCATCGGGCGCATCCACGGGGTGGGCGCGACGAAGCCTTTCGTGCACCGGCCGGCGCTGGACGTGCCGTCGTTCGGCATCGCCTCGCGGGACTGGCTGCTCGCCCACGACTTCATCCCGGCCGACCTGCGCGACGCGTGGTCCGGCGCGGCGGCCCTCGCGATCGAGGGCGCGCAGCACGCGTTCGAGCGCGCCAGCGGCGTGGCGCGCATCCGCCTGCACGGCGATTGCCACGCGGGCAACGTGCTGTGGACGCCGGGCGGCCCGCACTTCGTCGACTTCGACGACGCGCGCACCGGCCCCGCCGTCCAGGACCTGTGGATGCTGCTCTCCGGGGACCGCGCCTCGATGTCGGTGCAGCTGCGCCACGTGCTCGCGGGCTACGAGGACTTCGCCGAGTTCGACGACCGCGAGCTCGCCCTCGTCGAGGCGCTGCGCACGCTGCGGCTGCTGCACTACTCCGCGTGGATCGCGCGCCGCTGGACCGACCCCGCCTTCCCGATGGCCTTCCCGTGGTTCAACACGCAGAAGTACTGGCAGGACCGCGTGCTGGAGCTGAAGGAGCAGGTCGCGGCGATGCAGGAGCCGCCGCTCGTACCGGCCCGCTAGCGGGCGCGTCGGCGCAACTGCCCCTCCGCCTGTGCCATGAGCCAGCGGCGGAAGGTGCTGGCGGCCGGGTGGGCGATGAGCGCCTCGGGAGTGACGAGGTAGTAGGCGAACCGGGTCGGGACCGCGCGCTCGATGGGCACCACCAGTCGCCCCTCCTCGATGTCGGAATCCACGAGCGGGCGCAGCGCCAGCGCCACCCCCAGGCCGTCGATGGCCGCCTCGTGCACGAGCGAGGCATTCGAGAATCGCGGCCCGCGCGTGCCGTCCACGCCCTTGGCGCCGGCGATCTCGAGCCACTCGCCCCACCCGGGTCGCTCCTCGTCGCCCGGCGAGGAATCGTCGTGGATGAGCATGTGGTTGCGCAGGTCCGAGGGCCGGTGCAGCGGCGGCCCGCGGCCGAGCAGCTTCGGGCTGCAGACAGGCACGTACGAGGGCTGGAAGAGGAGGTCGACCACCGCGCCCGGGTAGTCGCCCATGCCGTAGCGAACCGAAACCCTCGCCTCGGCGTCCGCGCGGCCCGGTTCCGCCGGAAGCTCGTCTTCCGGATTGTCGATGGCACGCAGGGTGCCGATGATCCGCAGGTCGTACTGCGGGTAGGAGGTCGTGAACGAGCGCAACCGCGGCATCAGCCAGCGCGCCACGAAGTTGGGCGGCGCCAGCACGGCAATGCGCCCGCGCTCCTCCGCCTGGCGCGCCCGCGCGAGGCCGGCCGCGAAGCAGTCGAACCCCTCGCGCAGCTTCGGCAGCATCGCCTCCGCCGCCGGGGTGAGCTCGATGGCGCGCGTGAGCCGCCTGAAGAGCTCGACGCCGAGGTACTCCTCCAGGGTCTTCACCTGCTGCGAGATGGCCGCCGGCGTGACGAAGAGCTCCTCGGCCGCGCGCTTGAAGCTGCGGTGCCGGGCGGCGGCCTCGAAGGCGCGCAGGGCGTTGAGGGGGGGGAGGCGGTCGGACATGGAGGCTATAGATTAGCTTTTCTATCTCAAAGCGCAAGAACAAATCGTTTGTTGCACTGCACCAGAGCCACTATATTCGCTTCCGTGGAGCGCCGAAACAGCCTACCCGGCACCGGCGACCGAAACCCCAAAAGGAGTGCAAGATGGAACGCAACGTCGAAGTCAGCAACTACATCCGCCAGGCCCGCCTGGAGCGCAGCGTCTACGTCGCCGAACTCACCGCCGACGCGATCCTCGCCACCTGGAAGGGCATCAAGTACGTTGCCGAGGTCGTTCTCACCGTGGCCCGCGCCAGGAACCCGAAGGGCGTGTTCACCTTCGACGCCTGAGTCCCCCCCCGGTGGCGGGGTAAAATGCGGGTTTGGTTCAGCCGACCCGCATGGCCGCCTCCCCTCTTCCCGCCCTCTCGCTGCTCGAGACCCGAGTCCTCGGCGTCCTCGTCGAAAAGCAGCACACCGTCCCCGATACCTATCCGCTGACGCTCAACGCGCTCGTCTCGGGGTGCAACCAGAAGACGAGCCGCCACCCGATCCTCGAGGCCACCGAGGCGGAGGTGCAGTCGGCGCTCGACCACCTCAAGTCCCTTTCCCTCGTCGTCGAGTCGAGCGGCGGGCGCGTCATGCGCTACGCGCACAACGCCGGCCGCGTCCTCGGCCTGCCGCCGCAGTCGGTGGCGCTGCTGGCCACGCTCATGCTGCGCGGCCCGCAGACGGCGGGCGAGCTGCGCATCAGCAGCGAGCGCCTGCACCCCTTCTCCGACATCTCCGCCGTCGAGGCATTCCTGGACGAGCTGGCCGCGCGGCCCGAGGGGGCGCTCGTGAGCGAGCTCGCGAGGCTTCCCGGCACGCGCGAGACGCGCTGGGCGCACCGCCTCTCCGGTGAACCCGAGGCCGGGGCCGCCGAAGCGGCCGCCGCGGTCCCGGGCGGCGGCGAAACCGTGAGCCTCGGCGAGGTCGCCGCCCTGAAGGCCAACGTCGACCGCCTGGAAGCCGAGGTCGCCCAGCTTCGCGAGACGCTCGCGCGCGTGTGCCGGGAACTGGGCCTGTGACCGCCATCGCCAGCCTGCAGCGGCTGGCCGACTGGGTGGGACGGACCGAGACGGCGCAGGACGTGGTGGGCGCGTCACCGGTGGCGCTCCTCGCGGCATTGCTCGACCGCGACGACGTGCCGCCGGCGCCCGGCGATCCCGTCCCCCCCCTCGCCCACTGGCTGTACTTCCTTCCCGTGCACCGGCAGTCGGAACTCGGCGAGGACGGCCACCCGCGCCGCGGCGGCTTCCTGCCGCCCGTCCCGCTGCCGAGGCGGATGTGGGCGGGAAGCCGCATCGAGTTCCTACGACCCATCCGTGTCGGCGAGTCCGTGCGGCGCGTGTCGCGGATCGCAGCCGTCACGGTGAAGGAAGGCCGCAGCGGTCCCCTCGTCTTCGTCACCGTACGCCACGAGGTGAGCGGCCCGGGGGGCCTCGCGCTCTCCGACGAGCACGACATCGTCTATCGCGGCGCCGAGGGCCCCGCCGTGGCCGCCGCGGTCGCAGCCCCCACGGGCGAGGCGTGGTCGCGGGAGATCCACCCCGACCCGGCGCTCCTCTTCCGCTATTCGGCGGCCACCTTCAACGGCCACCGCATCCACTACGACCAGCCCTACGCCACGACCGCCGAGGGCTATCCCGGCCTCGTCGTGCACGGCCCGCTGGTGGCCACGCTGCTCGTCGACCTGCTGAGGCGCAACCGACCCGGCGTCGAGCTCGCCTCGTTTTCCTTCCGGGCGCTTCGCCCCCTCTTCGACACGGCGCCCTTCTCGGTGTGCGGGCTGCCCGACGAACCCGCGCGCTCGGCGCGGCTGTGGGCGCGCGACGCCGAAGGCGCGATCACGATGGACGCGACCGCCGCGTGGCGGCCGCGAACGACACCAGGAGCCCCATGAGCAAACCCAACCTCCTCCTCATCCCCGGACTCCTCTGCGACCGGCGCCTCTGGCAGGCGCAGGTCGATGCGCTGCGCCACTCCGCCGAGTGCGTCGTGGCGGACGTGGCCGGCCGCAACACCATCGCGGCACTCGCCACCGCGGCCATCGCGAAGATGCCGCCGGGGCCCTTCGCCGTCGCCGGCCTTTCCATGGGCGGCTACGTGGCCCTCGAGGTCGTGCGCCAGGCTGCGGCTCGCGCGGCCGGGCTGGCGCTCCTCGACACCACCGCGCGGCCCGACTCGGACCAGGCCACGGCGGACCGGCAGCGCATGATGAAGCTCGCCGAGACGGACTTCGACCGCGTCGTCAACGCGCTGCTGCCCAAGCTGCTGCTGCCGGCGCACATGCGCGACGCGGCCATGGTGGCGACGGTGAAGGCGATGGCCAAATCCACGGGCGCGCAGGCCTACTGCCGGCAGCAGGAGGCGATCATCGGCCGCATCGACAGCCGGCCGCACCTCGCGAAGATCGCCTGCCCCACGCTGGTCCTGTGCGGCCGGGAGGACACGCTCACGCCGCTCGCGCTGCACGAGGAGATGGCGAACGCGATCCCGGGCTCGCGCCTGGTGGTGGCGCCGCAGTGCGGCCACCTGTCGCCGCTCGAGCAGCCCCAGTTCGTGTCGATGAACCTCGTGCACTGGCTCTCGGGCCTGGCACGCTGAGTCAGCCGATCTCGCGCCATCCGGGGATGAGCGGGAAGTAGAGGCCGAGCCGCGACCCGGCGCCCAGGGCGCGGGCGTAGCGGCGCAGCTGGTCGGCGTAGCGGTCGCGCTCTCGGTCGAGGAAGGCCTCGGGGCTCGCGCCCTCGTGCCGGCCGGTCTTGTAGTCGACGATCCAGCGCTCGCCGCCTGGCGCCTCGAAAACGCGGTCCATCACCACGAGGCGCACGCGGCCGTCCTCCACCAGGCCCATGCGCACCTCGTTGGCGGCCCCCGGGTGGTCGGCGAGGATCCAGCGGCCGCGCTCGTCGGTGATCGCCGCCTCGAGCGCCGCGGTCACGTGCCCGGCCGCCTCCTCGCGGCGATCCTGCGGCACGCCCCGCCGCTCGAGCTCGCCCAGCACGCGATCGCGCAGCCCGCGCACGCGCGCGACCGTCCACGCCTCGAGTCCGTCCTCCGCGATGCGCTGCAGCCAGCGGTGCGCGACGGTGCCCACCTCCCGCAGCGTCTCGCCGGCCCAGCTGAACTCGATCGCGACCGGCGCCTCGCGCACTTCCGGCGGCAGCGGCGCCGCGGGTTCCTCCACGCGCACCTGCAGGGCAGCGGGAAGGATCCAGCGCAGGTCGGCCCTCGCGCCGGCTCCCGCCCCGTCGCGACGGGGCGCGGGCGGCGACGGCTCGCGCGCCGCGCCTTCCAGGTGCTCGCGGGCCACGTCCCAGGACTTCCCGAGGAGCGAGCGTTCCGACGGCGCGCGGATCGCGGGGCCGTCCCTCCCCTTCGCATCCACGCCGACGCGCGCGAGGAGATGCAGCCGGTGCTCCGCGCGCGTGGCCGCGACGTAGAAGAGCCGTTCCACCTCGTGCCCCTCCTCGCGCGCGTCGAGCACCTTCAGGTAGCCGAAGGCGCGGTCCGGGTCCTGGCCGACCTCCTGCACGGGCGCCATGAGGAGCGCGCCGTCGGTGCGCGACTTCCAGCGGAAGAGCGGCGTGTCGGAAGCGCGCGGCACGCGGTCCAGCCCCGGCACGATCACCGTGGAGAACTGCAGCCCCTTCGCCTTGTGGATCGTCATCACCTGCAGCCCGTCGGGCGCGCCCAGGTCCGGGGCGCCGAAGAGGTCCTCGAGATGTTCCTCGAGGCGCGCGGCGTCGGCGAGGTCGCCGGCCTCGTCGATGGCGTCGAGGCGGTCGAAGAAGGTCTCGGCGTCCTCGAGGTCCGCAGGCGCGTCGAGGCACGCGGGGCCGCCGAGCGCGAGCCACGCGCCCTCCACGCGCTCGCGAAGCGTTCCGCGCAGCCGCTGCGCCAGCGCGCCGGCGAGGATGGCCGCGACGCGCTCGAGGCGCGCCCTCGCCTCCGTGTCGAGTGCCGCGAGCCGCGCGGGGTCGGCGACGAGTTCGGGCACGGTGCGCTCGTCGCCGCCGGCGAGCGCCAGCAGGTCGGCGAGCGCGAGGCCGCACCAGGGAGCACGCAGCACCGCGAGCCAGGCCGCGCGGTCGGCGGGGTGGGCCAGGGCGCGCGTGAGCGCGACGAGGTCGCGGATGCCCTGCCGCTCGCCCAGCGGCTCGATGTCCAGGGCGCGCAGGCGCAGCCCCGCCCGGCGCAGGGCCGGCACGAGGCGGTCGAGGTGCGTGCGGTTCCTCACGAGGATCGCCACCGTGCCGCCGGGCCTCTCCGCGCGGGCCGCGCTCACGAGGTCGACGACTCGGCGCGCCTCGTCATCGCGCGCGCGATCGCGGTCCTCGTCCACGAACAGGTGCCAGCTCACCGCCTCGCCCGGCAGCGGGTCGTGGAACGCCGACGACACCGCGAGGCTCACCGCGCCCTCGGACTCGTCGTCGCGCGCCGGCAGGATGCGGCCGAAGGCGTCGTTCACCCAGTCGACGATGCCCTGCTGCGAGCGGAAGTTGGTCTCCAGCCGCAGCCGGTCGAAGCGCACGTTGGCGAGCCCCTCGCGCCAGGCGCGCAGGAAGAGGCCCACGTCGGCCTCGCGGAACCGGTAGATGGATTGCATCGGGTCGCCCACCGCGAAGACGGTGCGCCCGTCCCCGGGCGTCCAGCCGGCGGTGAGCGCGGCGAGCAGGTTCCACTGGCTTCGCGACGTGTCCTGGAACTCGTCGACGAGCACGTGCGACAGGCGCTCGTCGAGGGCCAGCAGGAGGTCCGTGGGCGCGGACTCGGTGCCGAGCGCCTGCACCGCGCCGGCCGCGATCTGCGCATGGTCGACCTCGCCGCGCTCCGCGAAGACCACCAGGAGTTGCGCCGCCGCGACGGGCAGCACCTCGACCACCGCTGCGAGCGCTGCCCAGCGCTTTTCGTCGAACCCCGCGGTGGGCAGGATGGCGATGTCGGCAAGCGCCTGCCTCAGCCCCGCGGCACCCTTCAGCGCGTCGACGAGTCGCCCGAATTCGTCCTTGGCGCCGTCGCGCCCGCCGTCCTTCTTCGACGGGAAGCCGGTCGCCTTGGTCATCGCCCTGCGCCAGTCGCGGTCGGTCGTGAGCAGGAAGGCGACGAGCCCCTCCCAGGCACGGCAGCCGCTCTCGTCGGCCGCGGGCAGGTCGCGCAGCCTCTCGCAGTCGAGAATGCGCGAATCCAGGCCCAGGCGCCGCAGTTCCCCGGTGGCGTAGCCGAGAAGTTCGAGGAGCGCGGGGACGCAATCCGCGGGGAAGAGCTCCCTCGCCTTCGCGAGGATGCGCGTGCGTTCCGCACCGAAGGCCGCGCCGATCGCCTCGCGCCCCAGCCGGCCATCCCACTGGCGGCCGAGCCACTGGTCGCGGCGGGCGAGCATGCCCGCAATGAGGCCGGCAGCCTTGCCCTGGTCGCCGTCGAGGTGGGCGAGCAGGTGCGCGATCGCGTCCGCCTTCGGGTCGTTGCTCTCGAGCATGCCGAGCGTGCGCACGGCCGCCTCGTGGAACAGGTCGCGCGCGTCGTCCACCAGGCCGGGCTGCCAACCGAGGCGCGCGAGCACGGGCATCTGGCGCGTGAGGGATGCGTTGAAGGAGTCGATGGTCTGGATGCGCAGGCGTGCCGTGTTCTCCAGGAGGCGCCAGCCGAGTTCCGCGTCGCGCGCCAGCGCATCGCGCGCCAGCGCGTGCGTGCGCAGGTCGTTGGCGGAAGCGTGCGCGGCGGGCTCGCCCGTCGCGGCCTGCAGCGCCTCGAGGACGCGCCGCTTCATCTCGCCGGCCGCCTTGCGCGTGAAGGTGATGGCGAGGATCTCCTCGGGCCGGCGCACGCCGGCCAGCAGCCTCAGGTAGCGCTGGATGAGGAGCCCGGTCTTGCCCGCGCCGGCCGGCGCCTGGACGATGAACGAGCGGCTCACGTCGAGCGCCTCCTCGCGCACGCGGGCGTCGGCGACGGGCTTCGTGCTCACTCGCTCTCCTCCTCGTCCGCGCCCGCCTCGTCGGCGTCGGCCACAACCGCCTCCCCGTCGACGCGGCACAGGGTCGCGAAGTCGCAATGCGTGCACGAGGCGAAGCGCCTCTTCGGATCGACGCGCGCCTCGCCCGCCGCGAACTCCGCCGCGAGGCGTGCGGTCGCCTGCAGCCACGCCTCGAGGAGCTCGTCCCACGAGGCGTGGAGCTTCCCGGCGGTGCGGTGCTTGTCCACGGTCCCGACGCCGGGCAGCAGCCCTTCCTCGCGCGCGAGGCCGAGGAAGCCGTGCTCGCCTTTCTTGAGGCAGGCGAAGGCGACCGCGCGCACGTCGTCGCCCGCCGCGAGCGCGTAGAGCGGCAGCTGCGGATCGTCGGGCCGATCGCCGAGCCAGCCCGAGACGCCGGGCGACCCGGTCTTGTAATCGATGACGGCGAGCCCGCCGGAGGCGAGCCGGTCCATGCGGTCGACGCGGCCGCGGAAGGCGAGCCCGCCGGCCTCGATCGCCAGCTCGTCCTCGCGCAGGACCACCGAGAAGGGCGGGCGGCCACGGTCGATCGCCAGCCATTCGAGGGCTGCGCTCGCCAGGCGCTCCTGCTCCAGCCGCGCGAAGCGCCCCTCGAGCCGGCCGGGATGCTCGGCGCGCATCCGCGCGACCGCGACGCGCGCCGCGTCCGCCACGAGCGCCTCGAGTTGCGCCGCGTCCATCGCCGCGAGCGCGGCCTGGTCGCCGAGGCTTCGCCAGACGCGCGCCATCACCAGGTGCAGCAGCTGGCCGCGCTCGGAAGGACCGAGCCCGGGCTCGACCTTGTCCAGCGCTTCCGCCCGCAGGCGGTGCCGGGCGAAGGCGCGGAAGGGGCAGGCGGCCTGGTCGGCGAGGATCGCCGTCCCGCCGCGTGCCGCACCGGCCTCCAGCGCGGGTGCGACGCGATCCTCGCGCTCCTGCCAAGCGGTGGGCACGCGGCCGGCGGCGAAAAGCGCCTCGCGCAGGCCGTCGAACGCGGGCGCTTCGAGCTCCGCGAGCTCGCAGCGCGGCCAGTGCGCCAGGAGCGGGCTCGCCGCGAGGGCGCGCTCGTCGTCCACGAGCCCGTGCGAGAGCACCACCTCGGGCGCCGCGGCCGCCCACGAGTGCGTGATGCGCCGGTCGAGTTCGAGGGAGGCCTCGGCCGAGGCCTGCGGTATGCCCGCCTTGCGCTGCAGCGCGACCGGCAGGAACGGGTTGGGGCGCGGCGACTGCGGCCACGCGTCGTCGGTGAGCCCGGTGACCCACAGCGCGTCGAACTCGAGGCCCACGGATTCGAGCAGGCCCAGCACCTGCACCGGCGCGTCGCCCGATTCCGGCTGGAAGACGGTATCGAGGCAGAACTGGCGCAGGTGGCGCCGCGCGGCCTCGGCCGTCATCGTGCCAGCGACCACGCCGAGCGCGCCCAGCCGCCCGAGGCACTCGTGCCACCGGCCGAGCGCCTGGTGTTCGGCCGAGTCGAGGCTCCTCTCGCCGGGGAAGCCGGCCGCGGCGAGGCGGGCTGCGAAATGCGCCGCCCACGCCGCAGGGGTGGCCGTGCGCCCCGGCGCGCGCAGGGATGCGACGGCCGCGAGCCGCCCGTCGAGAAGCCGGCAGCGCGGCGCGTGGCGCCCGGGCCCCGCGGCGCACGCCGCCTCGATCACCGATCGCAGCGCCGCGAGGTCCGCCATGGGCGGCGCCGAGCGGCGCAGCGCCGCGTCGAGCCGCGCGCGCAGGTGCAGCTCCGATTCGGCGTCGCCCATGAAAGGCGAGCGCAGCACGCGGCTCGCGGTCTCGAAGGCGACGGGCTCGTCGGCCAGCTCGATGAGCGCCAGCGCGAAGTCCACGAGCGGGTACCCGGCCAGCGCGCGGCCCAGCGACAGGTTGAAGAAGGGCGCTCCGCGCGCGGGACCCGAGGGCGCGAAGACGCGCGAGAACACGCGCGCCACGAGCTCCCGGCGTTGCGCAAGGTCGGGAACCACGACGCCTATCCGCGGCGGCCGCCCGTCGCCCGCCGCCTCGAGCCGTGCGCGCGCCCAGCGGGCCGCCGCCTCGAGTTCCCGGCGGGGCGATTCGAGGGCCGCCACGCGGACCCGTGCGTCGTGGCGCGGCGGCTCGGCCGTGGCCACGGCAATGCCCGCGGCGCGGCAGGCGTCGAGGACGAAGCGCTGCGCGGGCGTGACGATGTGGAACGCGAAGGCGACGAGGGCTGCGGGCGTGCGCACGCCCTGGCGGCCGAGGAGCGCCGGCACGAGGGTGGCGAGCCGCGGGGCGTCGATCCAGCCGCGGCTGCTGCATTGGTCGCGCCACGCCGCCGCCCAGCCCGCGAAGGCCTGGGCATCCTCCGCGCCTTCCCAGGACCCGATGGCGCCCTCGATGCCCCAGTCGTGCGCGAGCGACCACGCGTTGCGAGCCTCGCGCGCGAGCGCGCCGGCGCCCACGAGGAAGGGGCGCGCGGCATCGCGCGAGATGGCGATTTCCCAGCCCAGGCGCTCGTGATCGGCGGTGAGGAGCTGCGGCGGCGGGGCGGCCGTGTCGTCGAAGCGGGCGTTCTCGTGGAGGCGTTCCAGCCACGCGCCCCAGGGAAGGATGTCGGCGGCGGGCCACGAGGAGCGGCCCTGGGCGAGGTGCGCGTCGGCCACGGCCCGGGACAGGGCGTCGGCAAGGCGCTGGTTGGGGGTGACGACGGCGGTCTCGCCCGCGGGCTGCGCGGCGAGGCGCGCGACGAGATCTTCGTACGCGAGGGTTTCTGGCGCGGCGGCGATCGTCATGCCGCCATCATAGTCGGGCGGTGGCTCAACCCGTGAGCCCGCGGGCGGGTCGCCTCGCGGGCAGGCGCGCGCCCGGACGCGGCCGCGTCAGCCGAACTTGGCCAGCAGTTCCGCGGCGTGCTCCAGCCGCTTGTCGATGACGGCCTTGCCGGTCGTGCCCGCGGGAGCGTCGCCGCCCGACTGGATGGCGCAGGAGAGCACGTGGTAGAAGGCCTTGTCGAGGGCGCGACGGCTGGCCGAGAGCTGCTGCGTGATCGCCTCGCAGTCCGAGCCCTTCTCGATCATGGCCTGGATGCCGCGCAACTGTCCCTCGACGCGGCGCAGGCGGTGGATGAGTTCCTTCTTGTGCGTTTCGTCCCGGATGGTGGGCATGTGCATCTCCTGTCGACGCCCCCTTTATACACCACCGGGTATGCGCCCGCAAGCCTCCCGCAGGGGGTATCGCCGTTGACATACCATACTCCCCACTGTATATTGCGCCCTGACCAACCCACCCGGAGCAACCCATGAACACCGAAAGAATCGTCCGCATCGTCGCCGGCACCTTCGTGCTCCTTTCCCTCGGGCTCGGCGTGCCCGGGAGCCCCCTCTTCGTGAACCAGAACTTCCTGTGGTTCACGGCCTTCGTGGGCGCGAACCTGCTGCAGAGCGGCTTCAGCTGCTTCTGCCCGCTCGAGCTGATCCTGAAGAAGCTGGGCGTGAAGAGCGCCGCGCAGGGCGCGTAGGAGAGGGCCATGGCCGCCGCCGGCTTCGTCCACGTCGCCTGCCCGAAGTGCCTGTCGCAGAACCGCGTCGAGGCCTCCCGCGTCCTGGAGGCGCCGAAGTGCGGCAAGTGCGGCACGCCGCTCCTCGACGACGCCGTCGTGGAGCTCGACGACGCCTCGTTCGACGCGTTCGCGGCGCGCACCAGCGTGCCCGTGCTCGTGGACTTCTGGGCGCCGTGGTGCGGCCCCTGCCGCCAGATGGCGCCCGAGTTCGCGCAGGCCGCCCGGCGCCTGGCCGGCCGGGCGCGCCTCGTGAAGGTAA
>JAABQW010000289.1 GCA_011391275.1 Betaproteobacteria bacterium | reverse complement strand
ACCTACAACGGCTCCGTGCCGCTGGTGACCTTCGGCGCGGTCACCGCCGCGATCATCGCCACCTTCACCATCGCCGCGGGCGCCATCATCCTCATCCCGACCTTCCTGTGGTCCGTGGGCCTGGTGAGCCACATCGACTCCCTCATGTACCGCACGGTCTGGTGGGGCTTCGGCCACTCCTCGCAGCAGATCAACGTCGCCGCGCACGTGTCGGTCTGGTACGCCATCGCCGCCATCGTCTTCGGCGCGAAGCCCATGAGCGAGAAGGTGAGCCGCACCGCCTTCGTGCTCTACATCCTGTTCCTGCAGCTCGCGAGCGCCCACCACCTGCTCGCCGACCCGGGCCTCACCTCCAACTGGAAGATCTTCAACACCAGCTATGCCATGTACCTCGCCGTGCTCGCCTCCATGGTGCACGGCCTCACGGTGCCGGGCGCGATCGAGGTGGCGCAGCGCGAGAAGGGCTTCAACAAGGGCTTCTTCGAGTGGCTGCGCAAGGCCCCCTGGGGCAACCCCTGCTTCTCCGGCATGTTCATCTCCCTGGTGGGCTTCGGGTTCCTGGGCGGCATCTCCGGCGTGATGATGGGCACCGAGCAGCTGAACCTCATCATCCACAACACGATCTACGTGCCGGGCCACTTCCACGCCACCGTCGTCGTGGGCACCACGCTCGCGTTCATGGCCCTCACCTACTTCCTCATCCCGACGCTCTTCCGCCGCGAGGTGATGTTCCCCGGGATGGCGAAGTGGCAGCCCTACGTGTACGGCCTGGGCATGTGCGCCTTCTCCGTGTTCATGATGGGCGCGGGAACCCTGGGCGTGCCGCGCCGGCACTGGGACATGGCGTTCTCCGGGGCGGCGATGCCGCACGAGTTCCCGGGCACGGCCTACCTCATGATGGGCATCATGGCGGTCTCCGGCATGGCCGCGATCGTCGGCGGCGCGATGTACCTCGCCGTCACCGTGGGCTCGGTGTTCTTCGGCAAGAAGATCCAGACCCCCGGCTTCGCGCATGTCCCGGTCCGCAAGGGCATGGCGCCCCCGCCCGTGTGGGGCCCTGCCGCCGTCGCCCCCTCGGGCGGTCACGGCGCGATCGGCCTGGGCGGCTTCGTGGCCCCGGGCACCTTCGTCCTGGCGATGGTCTTCCTCGTGTCGTTCATCCTCTACTACTTCGTCAACTGGAAGTACCTGTCGACCGTCTGGCCGCTCAGCTAGCCCAGGCGAACCGGAGACCGCCATGCGTGACGAAGGACATGCCGATGCGAAGCCGGGCCACGTCAGGCTCTTCTTCGACCTGTTCAAGCTGCGCATCGGGTTCGCGATCGGGCTCACCGCGCTGGCGGGGGCCCTCGCGGTCCCCGGCGGCGGGGCCCCGGCCTGGCAGGTGGCCCTCCTCGTCGCCTGCGTGATCGCGGCCTCCGCTTCGGCGGGCGCGTTCAACCAGTACGTGGAGCGCGACCTCGACGCGCGCATGGGGCGGACTCGCGGCCGCGCCTTCGTCACCGGGCGGCTAACCCACGGGCCGTTCTGGCTCGTGGTGATCGGCCTGATGCTGGCGCTCTCCGTGGCCGCGGCCGCCGTCGCCGTGAACCCGGTCGCGGCCCTTTTCGTCTTCCTCGGCGCGTTCTTCTACGGCGTCGTCTACACGGTCGTCCTCAAGCGCCGCACCTGGATGAACATCGTGGTCGGCGGGCTCGCCGGCAGCTTCGCGGTGCTCGCCGGGGCCACCGGCGTGGCGCCCGGCGAGGTCGGCCCCGTCGCCGCATCGCTCGCCTGGGTGCTCTTCCTGTGGACGCCGCCGCACTTCTGGAGCCTCGCCATCGCCTTCCACGACGACTACCGGGCCGCCGGCGTGCCGATGCTGCCGGTGGTGGTGGGAGATGCCCGTGCCGCGCGCGCCGTCCTCGGCGGCACCGTGGTGCTGGTCGCCTCGTCGTTCCTGCCGCTCGCCTTCGGCCTCGGCCCGCTCTACGCGGCGGGTGCGGCCACCGGCGGATTCCTGTTCCTGCGCGCCGCCTCGCGCCTCGCCGCCGAGCCGTCACGCGCAACTGCCATGCGCAGCTTCCACGCCTCCCTCGCCCAGCTCTCGCTCCTGCTCATCGGCGTGATCGCGGACGCGGCCTGGCGGGGCTAGCCCGCGTGGGCACAAGGTGCCGACCGCGCTGGCTGCCGACGGCGGCCGCGCTCGTCTTCGGGGTATTCCTAGGATCCGGCCTGGCGCGAGCGGAATCCGAAGTCGCCACCCTCGAGCCGAACGCGGCTGTCCAACGCAGCCAGCGCGCCATCGGCACCACCGTGGGAAACCACGCCTTCCGCGCGGCCGACGGCACCCCGGTGCGCCTGGCCGAGCTGCAGGGGCGGCCCGTCCTCGTGAGCTTCGTCTACACCGGCTGCTCGCAGGTGTGCCCGACCACCACGCGCTTTCTCGCCCGCGCCGTCGCGGAGGCCGACCGCATGCTCGGGCCCGGCCGCTTCACCGTCGCGACCATCGGCTTCAACTACCCGTTCGACACGCCCGAGGCCATGCGCGCCTTCGCGCGCCAGCAGGGCATCGACCGGCGCGACTGGCACTTCCTGAGCCCCGGGGAGGGCACGGTCGAGGCCATCACACGCGAGCTGGGCTTCAGCTACGCCGCCGCCGCGGGCGGCTTCGACCACCTCACCCAGGTGACGATCCTGGACGCGGGCGGGCGCGTGGCCGCGCAGGTCTATGGCGAGGACTTCGAGGTCCCGATGCTCGTGGGCCCGCTCAAGGCGCTGCTCACCGACGCGCCGCTTCCCGAGGTCACCGTCGCGAACATCGTCGAGCGCGTGCGGCTCCTGTGCACCGTGTACGACCCGCGCACCGGGCGCTACCGGCTCGACTACCGCATCGTGCTGGAGATCCTCACCGGTTCCTCCATCGTCCTGGCCGTCCTCGGCTTCCTGTTCCGCGAATGGCTGCGCAACCGCCGCCTTCGCGCGGGCTGAGTCCCGCGCCATGCTCCGCCTCCTGCAACGGCTGCTGCAGCGCCTGTTCCTCGTCGCGGAACGCGCCGCCAACGCGATCTTCGGCGAGCGGCTGAACCCGCTGTACCACCTCGGGGCCCTGAGCTACTGGCTCTTCTGGGTCGTGATGGCGAGCGGGCTCTACCTCTACGCGTTCTTCGACACCAGCGTGACCGGCGCGTGGAGTTCCGTCGAGCGCCTCACCCACGACCAGTGGTGGGCCGGCGGCATCATGCGCAGCCTCCACCGCTACGCCTCCGACGGGATGGTGCTCACGATGGCGCTGCACCTCACGCGGCACTTCGCCTTCGACCGCCACCGCGGCTTCCGCTGGTTCTCGTGGGTGAGCGGCGTGGTGGTCCTGTGGCTGGTCTACGCCTCCGGCATCAACGGCTACATGCTGCCGTGGGACCAGCTCGCGCAGTTCACCGTGATCGCGACCGCCGAGTGGTTCGACGCGCTGCCGGTCTTCAACGGGCTCCTCATCCGCAACTTCCTGACCGAGGACAGCGTCAACGACCGCTTCTTCTCGCTGCTGTCCTTCCTGCACATCGGCCTGCCGCTGGGCGTGCTGGCCCTGCTGTGGATCCACACGCACCGCGTGCCGCAGGCGAAGACGCTGCCGCCCAACGCCCTCATGGCGGCGCTGGGCGCGGCACTCCTCGTCCTGTCGGCGCTGAAGCCGGCGCTGAGCCAGGCGCCCGCCGACCTCGCGCGCACCGCGACCTTGATCGACTTCGACTGGTTCTACCTGCCGACCTACGCGCTCCTCTACGAGTGGTCGCCCGCGGGCCTCTGGGCCCTCACGGGCGGGCTCACGCTGCTGGCCGCGCTGGCGCCGTGGCTGCCGCCGAAGTTCGGCCGCCGCGAGCTGCGCGCCTTCCACGTGCTCGCCAACCCCGACAACCGCATCGTCGCCATGAAGGAGGACGAGACGCTCCTCGATGCCTGCCTGCGCGAGGGCCTCGCCATGCCCTTCGACTGCCGGAACGGCGGCTGCGGCGTGTGCAAGTGCACGGTGATGCACGGCGAGGTGGAGCTGGGCCCCTACCAGGAGAGCGCGCTCTCCGATGCCGAGCGCGCGGCCGGCCAGGTGCTCGCCTGCGTGGCCAAGCCGGTCTCCGACGTCGAGATCTCCTACGAGCCGTCCGGCGTGGCCACGCGCCCGGTGAGCCTGCACGAGGCGCGCGTCGTGTCGATGGACCTCCTCGCGCCGGACGTGATGCGCGTGCGGCTCGAGCTCGAGGGCGGCGGGCGCGTCCCGTTCTACGCCGGCCAGTACATCAACATCCTGCTCGAGGACGGCGAGAAGCGCGCCTTCTCGTTCGCCACCGCGCCGCACGAACCGGGCCCGATCGAGCTGCACATCCGCCGCGTCGAGGGCGGGCGCTTCACCACCCGCGTCTTCACGGAGATGAAGGCGGGCGACCGCCTGCGCTTCGAGGGGCCGGTGGGGTCGTTCTTCCTCCGCGAGGACGGCGACAAGCCGGTGATCTTCGTGGCCGGCGCCACCGGCTTCGCGCCCGTGAAGAGCATGGTGGAGCACGCGTTCCACGCCGGCATCGCGCGCCCCATGGTCCTCTACTGGGGAACGCGCCGCCTCGCCGACATGTACCTGCGCGAGCTTCCCGAGCGCTGGGCCCGCGAGCACTCCAACTTCCGCTTCGTGCCGGTCCTCTCCGAACCCGGCCCCGACGACGCGTGGGAAGGCCGCACCGGCCTCGTGCACGAGGCGATTCTCGCGGACTACCCCGACCTCGCCGGGCACCGCATCTATGCCTGCGGTTCGGTGAAGATGGTGGAGGCCGCGCAGCCGGCCTTCGCGAAGAAGGGGCTTTCTTCCGACGATTGCTTCTCCGACGCCTTCAAGCTCGCGCCGCGCATCCACGCCAGGGACGCGGACCTCGTCCGGCTGGGAGGGCGGCCATGAACCGCGCGCTGGCCTGGGGCCTGCAGGTCGTACTCTACGGGGCCTTCGCGGCCACGCTGGGCTGGTTCTCGACCTCGCCCGCCTTCGAGCCGCTGCCGCCCGGGCACGCGCTCATCCGCGTGTCGCTCAAGCACGCCGGGCAGCGCAAGGTGGCCTGCCGCACGCGCTCGCCCGAGGAACTCGCGAAGCTCGCGCCCAACATGCGCGCCGCCGAGGACTGCCCGCGGGAGCGCGCCCCCGTGCTCGTGAAGGTCGAGCTCGACGGGAAGAGCGTCGCCGACATCGTCGCGATCCCCTCGGGCCTGTCGCGCGACGGCGCCTCCGTGGCCTACCGGCGCATCCCCGTGCTGGCCGGCACGCACCGCATCCGCGTGGCGCTGGCCGACGACATAGCCGGCACCTTCGACCGCGTGCGCGAGGAGGAGATGCGCCTCGACCCGGGCCGCGTGCTGGTGGTCGACTTCGAGCCCGGCAAGGGCGGGATCGTGCTGCGCTAGCGCGACGGCCATGAACGCGCCCGCTCTCGCCCTCGCCCTCCCCGCCCCCGGCCCCGCCACGCGCGCCGTGGAACGCGTGGACGCCCTGTTCGACGCGGCCTTCGGCCAGCGCCTGAACCCGATGCGCCACCTCGGCGCGCTCGGCTTCCTGTTCTTCTGGATCTGCTGCGCCTCCGGCATCTGGATCTACGTGGGCTTCGACACCAGCGCCACAGGCGCCCGCGAGAGCCTCGCCGCGATGGACCGCAACGAGTGGCCGCTGGGCGCCTTCGCCCGCGCCCTGCACCGCTACAGCGCCGACGCCCTCGTGGCGGTCACGGTGCTGCACCTCGCGCGCGAGCTCTCGCGCCGCCACTACGCCGGGTTCCGGCGCTTCACGTGGCTCACCGGCCTCGTCGTCCTCGTGGCCATGTTCGCGGCCGGCATCGGCGGCTACTGGCTCCCCTGGGACCAGCTCGCGCAATGGAGCCTCACGGCGACCACCGAGTGGTTCGACGCGCTGCCCGTCTTCGACGGGGTGCTCACGAGGAACGTGATCGCCGGCGACCAGGTGAGCGACCGCTTCTTCTCTCTCCTCATCTTCCTGCACATCGGCCTGCCCCTCGCGATGCTGGGCGCGCTGTGGGCGCACGTGCAGCGCGTGAGCCCGGCGCGCACCCACCCGCCGAAGGCCCTCGCGTGGTGCTCGGCCGCCACGCTCGCCGCACTCGCCCTCGCCAAGCCCATCTCCCTCATGCCGCCGGCCGACCTGGGCTTCCTGCCCGCGCGCATCCCGCTCGACTGGTTCTACCTCTTCCCGCACCCGGCGATGGCCTGGCTGGGCCCCGACGGGCTGTGGCTGGCGCTCGCCGCCTTCCTCCTGACGCTCGCGGCCCTGCCGTACGCCAGTCGCGTGCCGCGCGCGCCGGCCGCCCGGGTGAGCCTCGACAATTGCAACGGCTGCGCGCGCTGCTTCGCCGACTGCCCGTACGACGCCGTGGTGATGGTCCCGCGCACCGACGCGCGCCCCCACCCGCGGCAGGCGCAGGTCGATTCCGCGCTTTGCGCGGGGTGCGGCATCTGCACCGGCGCCTGCCCGTCCTCGACGCCCTTCCGGCGCGACGAGACGCTCACCACGGGCATCGACATGCCCTCCTCCCCGATCGGTGCGCTTCGCGAATCCCTCGAGTCCCGCACCGCGGCGCTCGCCGGCGCGCCGCGCGTCGTCGTGTTCGGATGCCGCTGGGGCGCGCCCGCACGCGGGCTCGAGGACCGCTCCACGGCGGCGATCGAGTTCCTGTGCGCCGCGATGGCGCCGCCCTCGTTCGTCGAGTACGCGCTGCGCGCGGGCGCCGACGGCGTGCTCGTCGCCGGCTGCCGCGAGGGCGACTGCGAGTTCCGCACCGGCACGGCCATCGTCGCGGAAAGGCTCGCCGCCGCCCGCAAGCCCGCCTTGCGCGCGAGCGTGCCGCCCGCGCGCGTGCGCTTCGTGCACGCCGGGCGCACGGACCTCGCGGCGCTGCGCGCCCAGCTCGAAGACTTCCGCGCCGCTCTCGCCCGCCTCGGGCCGCGCGCGGCCGACCACCCGTCATTGCCCAAGCGCCAGGAGAAACACCATGGCTAGCCTTCCCTCCGCGAACCTTCCCGCCACCGCCGCACCCGCCGCGCGCCGCCTGCCGGGCGCCGACTTCGGGCTGACCGTCGCCCGCGACGCTTCCGCGCGCCTTGCCACGGGGTGGCTCGTCCTGGGCGTGGCCGCGCTCGTGGGATCGGGGCTCTTCTCCCTGCTGCTCGTGCTCGCGCGCACGCCCGGGCTCAAGGACATCTTCCCCGTCGCCAACCTCTTCCAGGTGGCGCTTGTCGCGCACGTCGACCTCTCGGTGCTCGTCTGGTTCCTCGCTTTCGCGGGCGTGCTGTGGAGCCTCGCGTGCGACGGCCGCGCCATCGCCCTGGGGTGGGCGGCCCTGGCGCTCTCCACGGCGGGCACCGTGGCGCTTTGCGTGGCGCCGCTCGCCGGCGACGCCGTGCCGGTGCTCGCCAACTACATTCCCGTGATCGACAACACCGTGTTCCTCGCAGGCCTCGCGATGATCGCCGCGGGCGTGACGCTGGCGGTCGCGCGCACCTTCGTCGCCGCGCGCCACACGGCCGGCGCGCTCGACGGCGAGGCGGCGCTGCGCTGGGGCATCGTCGGCTCGGCCGTGGCCACGGCGGTGGCGCTCTTCGCCTTCGGCTGGTCGTGGATGGAGGTCTCGCCGCACCTCGAGCGCAAGGCCTATTTCGAACTCCTCTTCTGGGGCGGCGGCCACGTGCTGCAGTTCACCTGGACGCTGCTCATGCTGGCCGGCTGGCTGTGGCTCGCCTCCGCGCTGGGCCTGCGCGTGCCGCTGTCGCCGCGCGTGGCACTCCTCGTCTTCACGATCGCGCTCGCCTCCGTCTTCGTGACGCCGGTGATCTACATCGCCCACCCCGTCGCCTCCGTCGAGCACCACAAGCTGCAGACCTGGCTCATGCGCTTCGGCGGCGGGCTCGCCATCCCGCCCATCCTCCTCGCCCTGCTCTGGTCGATGCGCCGGCTGCCTTCGCTCGATTCCGCGAAGCGCCCGATCTTCGGCGCGCTGGCCGCCTCGATCGGCCTCTTCGCCGCCGGCGGGCTCATCGGCTTCGCGATCAGCGGCCCCAACGTGAAGATCCCGGCCCATTACCACGGCTGCATCGTCGGCGTGACGCTCGCCTTCATGGGGCTCGCCTACCACCTGCTGCCGAAGCTCGGCTTCGCCGCGCCGGAATCGCGGCTGGCCGCGTGGCAGCCCTGGCTCTACGGCGGCGGGCAGCTCGCGCACATCGTCGGCCTGGTGTGGTCCGGAGGCTACGGCGTGGAGCGAAAGGTCGCCGGCGCGGCGCAAGTGCTGCGCACGCCGCAGGAGGTCGCCGGCATGGGCCTCATGGGGCTGGGCGGCCTGGTGGCCATCCTGGGCGGCCTCGCCTTCGTGATCGTCGTGATCGGCTCGCTGCGCCGCCGCGAGGCCAGCGCCCGGTGAACGGCCCTCCACGCCACGACCGCGCGCTGTCGGCCTCGGCCGCGGCCTGCGCCGCGCTCGTCTTCGTGGTCGTCGCCTCGAGCGCCTGGCTGCGCCTGGGGGCCCCCGCCTGCCCGCCCGCCGGGTGCGAGGGGTTCGCCCTCGCGGACGGCGTGCGACTCGCGCACCGCGTGGCGGCGATGGGGGTGTCGGTTCTCGCCCTGCTGATCGCGGCACTGGCCTGGAAGCCGCCTGTCCGCCGGGGCCTGCGCGCCACGGCGATCCTCGTCGTCCTGCTGGTGGCCGCGCTCGCCATCGTCGGGCGCCGCTCGGCCGGCGCCGCGCCGCCCGCCGTGCTCGTCGCCAACCTGCTCGGCGGGCTCACGCTCCTCGCCCTCGCGGTCGGCCTGGCCGCCGCGGTGCGGTTCCCGACCGGCCGCGTGCCCCTCGCGGTCGCCGCCAGCGTGTCGGTACTGGCGCTCGCCGCGGCCACCGGCGGCGTCCTTGCGACCGCCCCGCCGGCGGACGCCGGCCCGCTCGCCATCGCGCACCGCGCCATCTCGTGGGGAGCGCTGGCGGGTTGGGGCCTCATCGCCCTGAGCGCCTCGACCCCGCCTCCCGCGCGCCAGTCGGCCCGCCTCGTCGTGGCGGCCCTCGCGGCCCTGGCTGCGCTCGCCGTCGCCAGCCCGGGCTGGCCTGCCGCTGCCTGGCTTCACAACCTCCTCGCGACACTGGCGCTCTGCCTCGGGATCGCCGCCGCCTTCGCCTCCCGGTCGCCCTGGGAACGCGACGGGACACTGCCGGGACGGGCGTTGGCGGGGCCGTAACCCCCGGCCGGGGTATCATGGGCGAAACAATCGCCCTCGAGCCCAGCCGTCATGCAAAGCGGAGAACCGCGGCCCCGCGGGCCGGACATCCCGGTCGAGCAGTTCCTCGTCAACCTGCCGCTCTTCAGCGACCTCTCGCCCGACGAAATCAAGCGCATCGCCGGCGGCACCCGGCGCATCTACGCGACCAAGGGCGACAAGCTGTTCACGCGCGGCGACCGCTGCGAGGGCTTCCACGTCATCCTCTACGGCCAGGTGAAGCTCTTCGTCACCTCGCCGCAGGGCTCGGAAAAGGTGATCGAGCTCATGGGCCCCGGCGTCTCCTTCGGCGAGGCCATCCTGTTCATGGACATGCCCTACGTGATCTCCGCCCAGGCGCTCAAGGACTCGCTGCTCCTGCACGTCTCCAAGAGCATGGTCTTCGCCGAGATCGAGCGCGACCCGCGCTTCGCGCGCCGGCTGCTGGCCGGCATGTCGCGCAAGCTCCACCAGCTCGTGCGCGACGTGGAGGCGTACTCGCTGCGCTCCGGGCTCGAGCGCGTCATCGGCTACCTGCTGCGCGACGACGCCCTCTCGGACGGCTCGGCGCGCTCGACGAGCGTGACGCTGCCCGCCAACAAGATGATCGTGGCCTCGCGGCTGAACCTCACGCCGGAGTACTTCTCGCGGATCCTGCACGAGCTGGCCGACGCCGGGCTCATCGTGATGGAAGGCCGGTCGGTGTCGGTCCCCGACATCGAACGCCTGCGCACGTACACGGGCTGATCCCATGGGCGTGGCGCATCGCAGCACACCGACGCGAGGCCGAACCCCGGCGAGCAAGCCCGCCCCACGCAGGGCCGCCGCCCCCCTGCCGCCGGAAGTCGACGCCTGGCTCAAGGCCGCGGCACTCGACGTCGCCGACGACGGGATCGTCATTTCCGACGCGACGACCCCCGACGCGCCCATCGTGTACGTGAGCCCGTCCTTCGAGCGCCTCGTGGGCTACTCGGCCGGGGAGATCCTGGGCACGAACTGCCGCATGGTGCAGGGGCCCGGCACCGACCGCGAAACCGTGAAGCAGATCGCGATCGCCCTGCAGGCCGGGAAGGTGTTCCAGGGCGAGATCCTCAACTACCGCAAGGACGGCACGCCGTTCTGGAACTTCCTGCGCATCGCACCCATCCGCGACGCTTCCGGCCGGGTGACCCACCACGTGGGGACGCAGTCCGACGTGACCGAGCTGCACCAGTCGCGCGAGCGCGAGCACGAACTGCGCGACACCGTGGCGCACGCGTCGCGCGTGCGCACCGTGGCCGCGCTGGGCGCATCCCTCGCCCACGAGGTGAACCAGCCGCTCGCCGCGATCGTCGTCAACGCCGAGGCGGCGCTGCGCTTCCTCGACGCCTGCAACACGGAGGAGATCCGCGAGGCCCTCGAGGCCATCCGCGACGACGCGCGCCGCGCCGGCGAGATCATCCTTCGCGCGCACCGCCTCGTGCGCAAGCAGCCCGCGCAGGCCGAGCCGGTCGACGCCGCGCGCGTCGCGGCCGACGTCCTCGAGTTCACGCGGGTGCGCCTGCGCCACGCGGGCATCGAGGCGAAGCTCGACGCCCGCGCCACGCTGCCTCGCGTCGTGGTCGACGCCGTCCAGCTCTACCAGGCCATCCTCAACCTCGTGGTGAACGCGATCGAGGCGATGGAGGGCAACGCGCCGGGCGCCCCGCGCACCCTGCGCATCGCCGTCGGCGCGGAGGACGGCGGCGTGCGCGTCCGCGTGTCCGACACCGGCCACGGCGCCGACGACGAGTCGCTCGCGCGCATGGCGCAGACCTTCCACACCACGAAAGCCCGCGGCACCGGCCTGGGCCTGCTCGTCACGCGCTCGCTCGTCGAGGCGCACGGCGGCCGGCTCGAGGTGGCCCGCAACCGCGGCCGCGGCCTCACCTTCACGATCCACCTTCCCGGAGAAGACCACCCATGATCGCCGCCGAGGGCGTCAGCCTCTTCATCGTCGACGACGACCCGTCGGTGCGCACTTCCCTCACGCGGCTGCTGCGCGCCGAGGGCGCCGAGCCGCAGTGCTTCGCCACGGCCGAGGAGTTCCTCGACCACCTGCCGCACGTGGCCGGGCCGTGCTGCGCGCTCCTCGACATCGGGCTGCCGGGACGCAGCGGGCTGGACCTGCACGCGCGCCTGCAGGCCGTCCGGCCCGAGATCGCGGTGGTCTTCCTCACCGGCCACGGCGACGTGCCGGGCGCGGTGACCTCGATGAAGCGCGGCGCCGTCGACTTCCTGCTGAAGCCCGTCGAGGCCGCCACCCTGCTCGCCGCGCTCACGCGCGCCATCGAGCGGGCGCGCGCCTCCGCTGCCGACAAGGCGGTGAAGCGCGACATCGCGCTGAGCTACGGGGAGCTCACGCCCCGCGAGCGCGAGGTCCTCACGCACGTGATCGCCGGCAAGCGCAACAAGGTGATCGCCTCCGAGATCGGCACGACCGAGAAGACGGTGAAGGTCCACCGCGGCCGCATCATGGAGAAGATGAAGGTCCGCTCGGTGGCCGACCTGGTGCGCGCCGCCGACAAGCTGGGCATCAAGCCCACGCCCTCTCCACCGCGCGGCAAGGCCCCATGAAGGGCGTCCCGCACCACGACGCCCTGCAGGCCCTCAACGCCGACGCGCCCCTCAGGGCCCGGATCCGCGAGATCCACTGGGCGGCGCGCTCGGCCCTGCCCTTCATCGCCCGGATCGCCGTCGCCCTCTACGACCCGAAGTCGGCGCAGCTGAAGGCCTTCGTCCACTCCGGCGAAGGCGAGGACCCGCTGGCGCACTACTCGGTGCCGATGGGAGAGGTGCCGTCGCTGCGCAAGCTCCTGGACGAGAAGCGCCCGCGCGTCATCCGGAACATGCTCACCTTCGAGACGGCCGAGAGCGAGCATGGGCGGCGGCTCGGGCGCGCCGGCTTCGCGGCGAGCTACACGATGCCGCTCTTCTCGAACGGCGTGTTCCTGGGCTTCGTGTTCTTCAACTCGCGCGTGGCCGACGTCTTCAGCGAGGGCGCGCTCGCGCAGCTCGACGTCTTCGGGCACCTGGTGTGCCTGCTCGTGGTCCAGGAGGTCGCCATCCTGCGCGCACTGTCGGCCGTGCTGGAAGGCGCCGCGGAGGGGCACCGCGCGCAGGATGCCGAGACCGGGAGCCACCTCGACCGCATGTCGCGCTACGCCGGGCTCGTCGCGCGCGCCCTCGCCGGGAAGCTCGGCCTGGACGACGGCTACGCCGACCGCCTGCAGGCCTACGCGCCGCTGCACGACATCGGCAAGATCGGGCTCCCCGAGTCGATCCTCCTCAAGCCCGACGGCCTCACCGAATCCGAGATGGACGTGGTGCGCACCCACGCCAACCGCGGGCAGGCGCTCGTCGACGAGCTCCTCACCAACTTCGGGATGGCCACGCTCGCCGACACCGAAATGCTGCGCAACATCGTGCTCTTCCACCACGAGCGCGTCGACGGCAAGGGGTATCCGTACGGCCTGGCATGGGACGCGATCCCGCTGGAGGCACGCATCGTGGCCGTGGCCGACGTATTCGACGCGCTCACCAGCCGGCGCCCCTACAAGGAGGCCTTCGCCAACGACGCGGCCTTCGCGATGATCGAGCAACTCGCGGGCACGCACCTCGACGCCGACTGCGTGCGCGCGCTCGTCGACCGCCGCGACGAGGTCGAGGAGATCCAGGCCCGGTACCGGGAAGACACGGTCGGCTGATCAGCCGGCCGCCTCGCGCAGCAGCCGCTCCATGCGCGCGGCCACTTCGGCCGCGATGGCCGGCGGGAGCCGCGCGGCGTCGTGGACGACGTTGAGGGCGAGCCGGCCGCCCCAGGTGCTCGCTGCCACGAAGAGCGGCTGGTGCGCCATCGGGCAGAGCGCGAAGGAGATCTCGTCCACGCGCACGCCGCCCGCATCCTCCATCCCCGCAATGCGCCCGACGTTGCTCAGCACGAACGCCGTCGGCATGCGCTTCATCCACGCGGCGAACCCCGCCACGCCTTCGGCCGTCGCGGGGAGGGACTCCGCCGGCGCGGCGAGGTGATAGAACAGGTGGCCGCAGCCGGCCGCGACCTGCCTTCGCAGGTCCTCCGTGAGCCGCCTTGCCAGCGGGCCGAGGCCGCCGTCCCCGGGCACCTTCGCGAGCGTGGACAGGAGCGTCACGTAGAAGCCCGGCGTGGCATCGTCGACCGGGCGTGCGAGGTTCGCGCGCAGGTCCACGGGACTGGTGAGCATGAGGACGGGCGCCTCGGCGCCGGCCGCTTCGAAGAGGCCCCGCGCCGCGGCGAGTTCCGCTGCGCCGATGAGGCCATGCACGCTGGCTCCTTCGCGACGCGCACGGCGCGCGAGGCCGTCGACGACGGACTCCTCGAAGCGCAGGGGGAGGATCGCGGGCCGGACCTCGCCACCCTCGCGGACGAAGCCGGGCACGGTGCCGGCGCGAAGCGGTTCGCGGCGAAGTTCCTCCTTCCACGTCTGCGCCCGGGCGAGCCCCTCGGGGCCCGCCAGCGTCTCGGGGAAGAGCTCCATGAGCGAAGGACGCGGTTCGATGGCCTCGCCCTGCGGCCTTGCCCCGCGGGCGTCGTCGATCAATTGCCGCGCCAGCCGGAAGCCGGAGCGGCCGTCGCCGATGGCGTGGTGGAAGACGAGGGCGAAGGCCCACCGGCCGCCGGGCAGGTCGAACCAGTGCGCGCGGACCAGCGGCGCCTCGCCGAGGGCGAAGGGAGCGGCGAGCCTCCCGGCCAGCGCCGCGCGCCAATCCCCGGCCGGCGTTTCGCGCGAAAGGGTCACGCGGCTGCCGGGCCGCGGCACGAACGCGAGGCCGCCGCCTGGCCGGGCTTCGATCGCCGCGGCGAGAGCGGGGTGACGCGCCTGCGCCGCCACGAGGGCCTCCCCGAGGCGCGCGGCCTCGAGCGGCCCGGACCCCTCGGCCAGCACGGCGAAGTTCATGGACGAGCAGCGGTCGAGGAACCAGAAGAAGGCCTCGGCACGGTCCAGCGGTCGGTCGAGCGGTCGGGTCATGGATAGTGGTCGTCGGAGCGAAGGCGAGCAGTTTGCGCTACCGGGCAACACCCGGGCTGACCTGGCTCAAAGTCCCCACGGCGCGCCGGGCTTTGATTGACATCGCACTTCGATTCGCTATCATCGGGCCCATGGAAGATGTATCCCATATGCCGCTTCTTGACGCCGACGGCTACCTCCTCGACCCGCGCGAATGGACCGAGGGCTTCGCGGTCGCCGCCGCGCGCAAGGAAGGCCTCGAGCTGGGCCCCGACCACTGGGACGCGATCCGCTTCATGCGCAGCTACTGGGAGGAGCACCAGATCGCCGCGGACGCGCGCTTCGTGATCCGCCACCTCATGGCGCGCCTCGGGCCCGACTCGCGCAACCGCCTCTTCGAGCTGTTCCCCTACGGCTACCCCGGCCAGGCCTGCAAGATCGCGGGCATGAAGCGCCCCCGCGCGTGGAGCACCGGCTGACGACTGGCGGGGCTGGCGGGAAGCTGTTTTGGGACGGTTCTACAGAAC
>JAABQW010000288.1 GCA_011391275.1 Betaproteobacteria bacterium | reverse complement strand
GGGTTCTCGTCCTTCACGTAGGTGCCGCCCACCTCGATCCGGTCCGTCACCTTCACGCGGGCGTCAACACCCGCGACCCAGAACTCCTCGCCGCCCTGGTCCACCTCGTAGGTCACGCGCACGAAGACGGGGTTCAGGTCGCGGTCGACGCTCGACACCGGGCTGCGGAAAAGGATGCGCCCGGTAAGCGCCTCGATCTCGTAGTCGGAGAAGCGGGCCTGCGGCAGGCTCGAGAGGATGATCGCCGGCTGGTTGCGGTCGCGGGTGACGATCTCGACCTTCTCGCTGTTGACGAGCATGCCCCGCGTGCCGAGCTCGTACGGCCCCGAGGTGCCGTTCGCGCGCAGCTCCTCGATCACCTGCCGCGTCGTGTCCTTCGTGGCGAAGGCGTTCGCGCTCACGCGCTCGTTCTCGTAGTGACCCTTGGCGCCCGTGAGCGAGCGGCTGTAGTTGGACAGGCGACGGACTTCGCCTGCGGACTCGGTGGTGAAGTCGCCCAGCAACAGCCAGGAACGGCCCTTGTCGACGCGCACGTAGAGCCGGCCGGTGGACTGCGCGTCGTAGCCGCGCACCGCCGAGTCGCCGTACACGGGATAGAACTCGTCGGGCTGGATGTCGCGGAAGAGGCGCTCGCGCGTGTCCTTGTCGGAGTCGTAGGCGGCCGTGAGCAGGAAGTCGCCCTTGATGCGGCCCTTCAGGTAGAACGCGGCGCGTGCGCCGGCGGAGGTCTTGCCGTCGTCCCAGTCGCGCGAGAAGTGGCGCAGCTCCTGCTCGAAGCCGTCGGCCTCGCGGGCGGGCACCAGGGCGCGCGGGTCGAGGTTGCGCAGGCTCAGCACGCCTTCCAGGACGCCGGCGGCGACGAGCGGCCGCAGCTCCGGCAGGAAGTCGAGCCGTGCCTCGGCACGGATCGGGCCGCTGGCGACCGTGATCAGCGTCGAGGCGGGCTCGAGGGGCGGCGCCAGCGCGAACTCCGCCCGGCCACCTTCCACGAACGCCTGCACGCCGGGCTCGGCGGGATCGGGATCATCGACCTTCCAGACGCCCAGGCTCGAGGCGAGCGTCACGGGCGTGCGCGAGGTGACGGGCACACCGTCCTCGTCGACGAGCTTCACCACGACGAGGGCAGGCGTGCGCCCGTCGGCGATCGCGCCCTCCTTCGGGACCTCGATCAGGAGCCTCGCGGCCTTGCCGGGGGCCGTGACGCGGATCGACACCGTGCCGCGCGGATTGCCGAACGCGTCGACCTGGGATACGGAGAGCTCGTTCGCTCCGGGCTTGAGCCCGACGCCGATGTACTCGAACGCCTGCAGCTGCTTCTCGGCCAGCACCGAGCGCTTGCCGATCCCGCTCTCGGGAACGACCACCCCGTTCACCGTGAGCCTGAGCGTTGCTCCCGCGGTTCCCTTCACGCGGATCGCGGACTGGGCGTAGGCGAGCGTGTCGCCGTCCTTCAGCCCCACGAATCCGAGCGTGTTGTCGAGGCCGGGAAGGAGCTTCTCCAGCGGCTCGACGGCCGGCGCGTACGGCAGCGCCGTCGCGGGCGCCGGCGTCGGGCGGGCCGCCGCGGGCACTTCCAGCACGTTGGCATAGGGCGAAGTGCGCGAGCTGCCTGCGGGATCGGTGAGTGCCGGGTTGCCGCCCGCCGCCCCGGGGGGCGCCACGACGCCGCTCGCGGGAAGGGCCTTCACGTCCGGCACGGCGCGCGCATCTGTGGCGAGCTGGGTGCCCGCCATCCCCGCGAGCATGTCGCCATTGCCCATCGCCCTGGCCCGCTCCGTCACGGCCGCCAGGACGGGCGCTTCGCAGCCCGCGAGCGCGAAGTCGCCGCGGTGCAGCTCGCCGCCCTTGAGGTCCACGATCCGGCTGCCGCCGTCGCCGAGGTGGCGGGCGGAGCTCGCCAGCGAACGCGTGCCCGCCGGCAGCGAGGTCGCGTCCAGCCGCAGGACGTGGGTGCGGTTGGAGATGCCGTAGAAGCTGTAGCGGCCCTCCCCGTCCGTGAGGACCCAGGTGCCGTCCTCGATCAGCAGGCGCACGCCCGGCACGCCCGCCTCGCCCGCGTCCTGCTGGCCGTTGGCGTTGCAGTCGAGGAAGACCTTGCCGAGGATGAAGCCGCGCTCGCTGAACACGCCGCCCAGCAGCTCCACCTTCGCAGTGGCTACGTTTGACACCGTGGTGACGCCGGCCCGGGTGTGGGTCGCCTGCACGCGGTTCGTGCCGTCGCCCTGCATCGCGCCCGGGCCGACGCGCACGCGGTACGTGAGGGCGACTTCCTGGCCGCGCGCCATCGGGCCGATGCCGAAGACGAGGCGCGGCCCGGCGCTCGCGGGCCCGGTCACGTTCGCGCCGGGGCTCCTCGCGCTGCCGCCCACGTACGCGAACCCGGCGGGCAGGTCGTCGACCAGCACCACGCCGTCGCCGTTCAGCGCGGTGCCGGTGCCGTTCCTCACGCGCACCGCGTAGTCGACGAAGCCGCCCAGCTCGACGACGGCGCGCGAGGCGCCCTTCTGCACGAAGAGCCCGGACTGCGCCGCCGGATCGACCGGCACGTCGACGACGATGCCGTTCAGGATGGATGCGAACGGGTTGCCGTAGGAACCGCCCGAGGTGGCGCCCGTCACCACGAGGTTCCTGCCGCCGGCGAGGTCGAACCAGGGCACTCGCGAGGGCGCGGCGTAGCCGTTGGGCGGCGCGACGGAGACGCAGTAGGTGCCGGCCGGGGCGTCGGAAAAGGCGTAGCGGCCGTATGCATCCGTGGTGGCCGGATTGCCGGCGAGCGCGACGGAGCCGCCGCACTGGCCTCCCGAGGCGGCGAGCAGCGTCACCACGGCGCCCGCCACGCCCTCGTTGGTCGCGCTGTCGAACACGACGCCGGAGGGCTCGGTGAGCGTGATCGTCGTGGCGATGCGCCGGCCGCAACCGAGGATCTCGGCGTCCATCACGTCGAAGGCGCGGCCCTGCAGGACGCGGTCGCCCGCGGTCACGGGCGGCGCGCGCACCGGGAGCGCCGGCGCGAGGAAGACGCCCGTGTCCGGCCCCGTCTCCGTGGCCGTGAGTTCCTCGCGCTCGCCGCCGGGGCCCGTGAGCACGATGGTGCGGGTCTCGGCCACGCCGGGCTGCGCGTTGCAGGAGCGCGCGTCGGCACGCAGCCAGGCGGTGCCGCCGATGACCGCCCACAACGTGGGCACCTGGTACGTCGGGGTGGTGAAGTTGCGCAGCACGTCGTCCGGCGTCACGCCCTGCGTCGCGTCGTCGATCATCGTCGTGTCGACCACGCGCAGCGCCCCGCTGGTGGCGCTTTCGATGGTGAGGGTGGTGATGTTGGTCGCGACGAGCGCCTTCGCGCCGGCCTTCGCCGCGGACGGGTCCGGCGGGGCCGTCACGTCCACGAGGATGCGCAGGCCCTGGCCGGGCCCGAGCACGGCTGTCCAGCCTTCGACGACAGCCGTGTCGGTCGAATCGACCGCGCCCGGCACCGAAGCGCCGCCGCCCGCGGGGTTGTCGATGTACGCCCCCGCAGTCCAGCCGGGAAGGCTGTTGGCGATGAAGCCCACGACGACCCGCACCGGCTCCTCGCAGTTGCCGCGGTTCTCCAGGTAGTGCCGGTAGGTCACGTGGCGGCCCCAGGCGCTCTGGGCCTCGTTGTCCGGCGTGAGCTCGACGCGGCAGCGGCTCGCGACGGTGCCCAGGACATCGTCGTCGGAAGCGCGCCGCGAGGGCGCCGACGAGGCGACGGCGGTCTTCGTGACCCGGTATTCCCCGGGCGGCATCGACGCCGGCAGCGCCGCCCGCACGAGGATGAGGTACGACTGGCCGGGTGCGACCGGGCCGGTGTCCGGCGTGCCGTTGCCGTTGGTGTCCGCGAGCGGGGCGAGGCCATCGGAGCGCAGCAGCGCGAGGGACGTGGCGGCCGGGAAGGTGCTCCCCGACAGGGTGATCTCGAAGGTCTCGGTGACCGTGCCGCGGTTGACCAGCGTGTTGGTGAAGGTGACCGTGGAGCCGGGCTCGGCGACGGCGATGCGCTCGCCCGTGAGCGTGAGGTCGACGCTCCCGGTGACGCGGTAGGTCACGGCGTTCGTCGGCCGCGTCGCGATCGTGGTGCCCTGCCCGTTCGTCCAGCTGTACTGCGCGACGTTCTCCAGGACGCGGCCCGCGGCGAGGCCCGGCACGACGTTCATGAGGAAGGTGAGCTCGCCCTTGTCTCCCGCCCCGAGCGTGGCGATCACCGCCTGCACGAACCCCGGCCGCGTCGCGCCGAAGTCGAAGGCGATGCCCGCGGGGTCGCCGCCCGCCGCGTCGGTGAGCGGCGCCTCGCCAGTCACGCTCCAGCGCGCGCTCCCCGGCACGTACGCGAAACCCTCCGGGATGCGGTCCAGGATGGTGACGTCGCGCTTGCCCGCGGACTCCAGGTTGGAATTCGAGTAGCGGATCGTCACGCGGACCGATTCGTAGGGCGACGGACCCTCGGCGACCGAGAACGCCTTGAATATGGACATCCCGTCGTCGGGCGGCGCCGGCGGCACCTCGACGAAGACCACTGCCCGGTCGGAGTTCACGAGGCGCGGCGACCCGGCGGCGGCGCCCTGCGCGCTCACTTCGAGCTCGGTCCAGCCGTCGTTCGGCGCGTCGGCCGGCACGGTGGCGCGCACCACGAAGCGGAACGACTGCCCCGGCGCGAGGTTCACCGGGCCGGAGACGGGCGTGGCCGAATCGGGCAAGCCGTCGCCGTCCGCGTCCGGCAGGATCGCGATCGCACCGAGGTTCATGGTGCCCGCGATCCGGGCGACCGCCAGCGCGAACGCGTCGGCCAGGCCGCCGGTGTTGGTGAGCGTGTGCGCGAAGTACACCGTCGCGCCGGGCGCGGGGCGCAGCAGGTTCGACTGCACGAGCGAGCCGCCGGGAGTGCCAGTCGGCGGCGGGGCCGTGGTGAGCGTGACCGTGTTCGAGACCGAGGCCAGGGGGGCACCCGCGGAGCTGGCGCTGGCGGAGGCCTGGTTCGAGATGGTCGTGCCCGCCGGAGGGGCGGCCTGCGCCACCGCCACGCACGCCAGCGCGCCGGCCAGCGCGCGTGCGAGGCACGCGAGGAGGCGGGTGGCGGTGGGCACGATGGCGGTGGAGCGGTTCACGGTTTCGGTCGTCGTCTGGGCTGCTTTTCGCTGCCCCCTCGCCGTCGAGGAGGCACTGAAAAGCGGGGGTGCGGTTGCCCGCACCCCGCGCGAAAGTCACCCGGTCGCCACGAGGGAGGTCGTCTTGGCCGGGTGGAGTGACATCGTTTGCGTCACGGATCGATCCGCACGCAGAAGGTCAGGACCGCGCTTTGCGAGGGGGTGAGCGGCCCCACGTTCGCGCTGATCAGGCCCGTCAGGCCATCGCCGGGCGAAGCCACCGCCCCGGTGCAGCCCGTGCATGCCGGCGCACCGCAGCTGTCGCGCTGCCGCGTGTTGGCCGGGATGTTGTCGTTCACGAACACCAGCGTGATGCCCAGTGCGGTCGTGTTGGTTGCCGTGATGCGGTAGCCGATGCACTGCCCCGGCGCCGTCGCCGGCCCCTGCGGGATCGGCGCGGTCGAGTAGCCCGCATGCGGGCCGGGCGCCGCGCAGGAAACGGCAACCTGCTCCTTCAGCAGCACCAGGCCGTCGGTCACGGACGTGCTGTCCGTGGCGGAGGCCGTCGAACCGCCGGCGTTGTAAGTCGCCGTGAGGGTCGTCACGTTGGCCGGATCGGCGGAAGCGGCCGATCCGGGCGCGAACACGCGCACGAAGACCGTACGGCTCGTGTTGACGCCGAGGGCGAACGTGGTCGCGTTCGAGACCAGGTTCGCCGGCACGTCGTCGACGCCCGGGTCGAAGGTCCCGTTGCCGTTGCCGTCCAGGTACGACACCGAGGTCCAGCCTTGTGCCGAGCGCGAGTCCGTGAGGAACGTGCCCGGGAAGGTGATGGTCTCGGAAGCGTTGCCGAGGTTCGTGAGCACGTGCGAGTACGTCACCGAGCCGCCCGGGAACGTCTGCTGCGTGTTGTTGGGCGTGAGGCTCACCGCGTGCACGGTGTTGACCGTGACGCGGTCGCGCTTCACGTCGTTCACCACGCCCGGGTTGAGCGCGGAGGCCGCCGTGAAGTCGAGGTCGTAGCTGCCCGCCGCGGCCTGCCCGGAGGTCGTGACCGGGACGGTCACTTCCGCGCAGACCAGGCGGTTGGCGCCGGCGTTGACCGTGCCCGTGGTCGTGAGGCTGGTGCCGACCGTCGAGCAGTCGCCGACGCCGCCGTCGGCCCGGAACACGACCGACCAGCCGGCCGGGGTGCCCGCGACCGAGAGGTTGAACGAGTCGTTGATCGCCCCGGTGTTGTTCACGTGCAGGCGGAAGCGCGTCACGGTCGCCGACGTGGTCGAGGGCGTCACGGTGTTCGTCGTGATCACCGTCGTTCCCGAGGCGCCGAAGCCCGTCGTGGCCTGGTTGCCGATGACGGCCGTGCCGGCCGGCAGGGAGTCGGCGCGCGCGGTGTTGTTGGTCACGTCCACCGAGTTCGCCGTCACCGCCGTGAGCGTGTCCGTCACCGTGTCCGACTTCGTGTTGTCGAAGTTCGACACGGCCGTCTTCGTCACCGAGTACGGGCCGCCCGTGGCGCCCACCGGCAGCTGCACGCGCAGGATCACGCGGTAGCCGCACCGGAAGTTGGCCCCGTCGGTCTCGAAGCCCGCGGCGCAGCCGGCGGAGTACACCGGGATCGCGGGCGTCGTGTTGGCGATGAGCGAGGTGACGCCGTCGGATTGCAGCAGCGTGAGCGTCGAGCCGGCCGGGAATGTCGAGCCGGAGAGCGAGATCACGAAGCCGTCGGCGGCATTGCCCAGGTTCCAGATCACGTTGGTGAAGTTGATCGTGGAACCCGCGGCCGCCGAGGCGATCGTCACCGGCTCGCTGGTGCCGTTCGTGCTCACCGTCGTCGAGCCGTTGGCCACCACTGCGGCGGTCTGCACGACCTGGTAGCTCGCCGTGTTGGTGTTGGTGAGCGCCTGCGGGGTGGCGCCGCCGGTCAGGTAGGCGGCGGTGTTGTTGATGAAGCCGGGAGCCACGCCCGCGTTCACCGACACCTGGAAGGTGAGGGTTCCCGAGAAGCCCGCGGGCACCGAGGCGATGGTCGCTGTGACGCGGCCGGCGGCGGTGACGCCGAAGTCGTAGACGATTCCGCCCTGGTCGGCCGTGTCGAGGTCCGTGAGCACCGTGGCGCCCGTGACGCTCCAGCGGCCCGAGGCGCCGATGTAGGTCATGCCGGCGGGGATGACGTCGCGCAGCTCGAGGCCGGTCGCCGCCGCACTGCCGGAGTTGGTGTAGGACAGCGTCACCGTGATCGGGCCCGCGTTGGGCGAAGGTCCGCTCGTGATCGACAGCGACTTGTTCACGTTGACGGCCGCGTTGGCGACGGTCGTCGTGTCCGTGTTGGTCTGCGTTTCCACCGGCGCGTCCGTGTCCGACACCGACACGATGATCTGCCCCGTGGTCCCGTTTACCGCGGTTCCCGGGACCGTGCCCGCCACGACGAAGCGGAAGATGCCCGCCGCCGCGATGGGACCGCTCGTGACGATCGGCGTGAAGTTGTCCGGCACGCCGTTGCCGTCGGAGTCGATGTAGTACACGAGGCCCGTGTGCGCGAAGCCGGTGCCCGTGGTGGGGGCGTTGAGCGCGTACGTGTCGGTGCCGTTGCCGGTGTTGCTGATGGTGTGCGGGTAGTACACCGTCTGGCCGGCGGACGCCGTGCGGGCGCCGTCTGCGGTGAGGGTGAAGCTCTTGATCTGCGACACAGTGGTCTGCACCAGGTTGGACGTCGCCGTGCGCGGCGTGCCGCCCGCGTCCGTGTACGTGGCCGTTGCCTGGTTGCCGATCACGGTGCCGGCCGCGGGCGCGGCGTGCGCGGGGCGCGAGGCGGTGGCGACTATCGCCCCCGCTACGAGCAGCGCGAACGCGACGATCGCGGTGCGGAGGCGTTCGCCCCAGCGTCCGGATTGCGTGTCTGCCTTCATGTGTTTCTCCTTAGGTTGCACTCGAAAAGGGTGGTCCTTCAATCGCGCGAAAACCGGCGCGCGGCCGGTTCTGGGGGGTCATCCGGTGCCGTGGTTCATCGTCCGCCTCCCTTGCTCCCCGGCTCACCCGGGGTCCTGTCGTCGATCACCCTGACGCGCGCCGTGTAGACGAGCGTCTTGCCGCCGCCCAGCTCGCCTGCCGTCCAGCGCAGGTAGCGGTACTCGCGGTAGGGCACCTGTTCCTCGACCTGCTTTCCGTCCCGCGTCACCGTCCGCTTGAGCGGGATGTCCGCGTAGGCCCTGCCGTCCACGCTCGCCTTGGCGCCTGCGGGGCGCGCCGAGCCGGGGACGAATTCGGTGTTGCCTGGAATGGGAACGGTCGCCTGCATCCCGGTGAGGGCGCTCGCCCCCGTGTTGCGGTAGGTCGCCAGGTACTCGATCACGTCGCCCGGACGCGCGGCGTTGGCGTCGGCGAACGTGTCGCGGCCATCCACGACGACCACCTTGCGGGCCGCGAGCCTCGACTCGAGCGGGGCGGTGCCCTGCTGGGCCAAGGCGGCGGGCGCTGCTGCCAGGAACGCGGCGAGGATTGCACCTGCCGCCCTCACGGAATGGACCATCGTAGCGATCTCCTTTTCTCGATTCGGCCGGCGGCCTGCCGCATTTGCTGCCGCAGTCCGGCCCACGTTGCAGATTGTCGGGCCCGCGCCCTCTGCCGCGAGTGACGGGCGCCACAATACGCGGTCGTCGCCGCCTACAGGCGAAATACTCCCGGTGAGCGATGCAACAAGGCCGCAAACCGCTTTGGATTCAGTCTTTTGGGAGGAATGCGCCGGCAGGGAATGCGTGGCCATGGCCGGGAGGAGTCCCGGAGCGCGTGGAGGCATTATTTATCCTTTTTATCATATGCTTACATTCATTTCCTGGCAGAACGCCGGGACCCCGCAACCTCCCCTGTCGCGCATTGCCTCACGGCGAATCCGAAGACGACCTGCGCAGAACCGCCTGCGGAGCAAGATCGACCCCGATTTCCCCCTTCGCCATCGCCCGGGCGGGACGGGCGGGCGTCAACCTCGCCCGGCGCTCGCCTTCCAGCTGCTCGCGCGTCGCCCGCATCGCGGCAAGGCATGCCGCCGAGATGTGGCCGGCAAGCCGGTCGACCACCGCCGGGTCGGCCGCGAGCGCCGGGAACTGCGCCTCGAAGAGCCGGCGCCCGAAGAGGAAGAACGTCAATTGCGAGGCGGCGGAGAGGCTGGCCAGCGCCACGTCGTCCCCGCTCGCGCGCGGGCCAAGCAGGGCGCGCACGATCTCCGCGAGGCGATCGAGCTGGGGTCTGGAGACCCCCTGCACGATCTGCCCGAAGGCCGGCGTCGGGTCGAGGAGTTCGTGGGCGACGATGCTGCTCAGGGGGAAGGCGTGTTCCTGCCCGAGGTAGCGCATGAGCATGACGCGGACGTATGCCCGGAACTGGTCCTCGGGGCGCATGGCGCGAAGCTCGGGCGAATCCACCGGGAAGGCGTCGCGGGCCTCGCGCGCGAGGTGGGCGAGCGTGGCCTGGTAGAGGCCGCCCTTCCCGCCGAAGTGATAGTTGACCGCCGCGAGGTTCACTCCGGCCCCGTCGACGATGTCGCGGATGCGGGCGGCGGCAAAGCCGTGCAGGGCGAACTCGCGCGCTGCCGCCTCGAGCAACCGGAGTTCGGTAGCGATCCCCGCGGTTGCGAGGCCGGATCGGTGCACGGAGCAGGCCGTTTCAAAATATTGTTTGAAACGGGATTTTCCCGGTTTTTCAGGTCCTTGCGCAACTGACTTGACGCAAATCGCCAGGAAAAAAGCCGCCCGCGGGGTGCGGGCGGCTTTGCGATGTGGCGGAGAGGGTGGGATTCGAACCCACGGTACCCCGGAGGGTACTTCAGATTTCGAGTCTGACGCGATCGACCACTCTGCCACCTCTCCGGGGGCGACTCGAAGGGCGCGATTATAGCCGACCGGCGCGCCGATTTCGACGGGACCGCCTCACGGGGAAGCCGTGGCCAGGGCTTTCGCGAGTTCCTCCAGGTGCGCCGGGCCCACCGGGTCGCGCCAGACGCGTTCGACGCGGCCCTGCGCGTCCACGAGGACGATGAGCTTGCGGGCGAACCTCATGAACCCGAGGTTCACGAGCGTGCCGTAGGCCTTGGCCGTGCGGCCGGCCGGGTCGCAGAGGACGCGCAAGCCCGGGCCGTGGGCCTGCGCGTAGGACCGCGCCGCCTCCGGGTCGCTCACCACCACGGCGAGGAGCGCGGTGCCGGCGGCATCGGCGGCCGGTCCGAGGGCCGCCAGCCGCTCGACCACCGCGAGGCACTCCGGGGTCTCGTCCTGCGGGTGGAAGACGATCGCGGCCCGCGCGCCGCGCAGGTCCGCGAGGCCCAGGCGAGCGCCGTCGATGCCCTCCAGGGCGAACTCCGGGGCGGCCTTGCCGCGCGCCGGAGGTTCGCCGGATTGGGCGATGCCCAGCCAGGCGACGATGCCGACGGCGAGGACCACCATGATGACGAGGACGATTTCCATGGGCTTGGGGGCAGTTGGGCGCCCGGCAGTGTATCAGCGCCGAGTCAGGAAGCGCCGCTCGGTGCTATCCTTGCGCGACTCCCCATGACCAAGATCCTGCACCGCAACCTACGCGGCACCCTGCCCTTCGCAGCCTCGGCCAAGGGGCTTCGCATCACGGACCGGGAAGGCCGCGAATACATCGACGCCTGCGGCGGCGCCGCGGTGTCCTGCCTCGGTCATGGCCACCCCGAAGTCCTCGCCGCGATGCACGCGCAGATCGACCGCGTGGCCTACGCGCACACCAGCTTCTTCACCACGGAAGTGGCCGAGGAACTCGCCGACACCCTCATCGCGGACGCGCCCTCCGGCATGTCGCACGTCTATCTCGTCTCCGGCGGCTCGGAGGCCATGGAAGCCGCGCTCAAGATGGCCCGCCAGTATTTCGTCGAGACGGGCCAGCCGGAGCGCAGCGTCTTCATCGGCCGCCGCCAGAGCTACCACGGCAACACCCTCGGGGCGCTCGCGGTCGGCGGCAACGAATGGCGCCGGCGCCAGTTCGCGCCCATCCTCATCGACGTGGCGCGCGTCTCGCCGTGCTACGAATACCGCGACCGCCGCCAGGATGAGTCGGCCGAGGCCTACAGCGAGCGGCTGGCCGCCGAGCTCGAGGCGAAGATCGCCGAAGTGGGCCCGGGGCGCGTCATCGCCTTCGTGGCCGAGACGGTGGTCGGCGCGACCGCGGGCGCCGTGCCGCCGACACCGGGCTATTTCCGGCGGGTGCGCGAGATCTGCGACCGCCACGGCATCCTCCTCGTCGCCGACGAAGTGATGTGCGGCATGGGCCGCACCGGAACGCTGCACGCGATCGAGCAGGAAGGCGTGGTCCCCGACCTCATGGCGATCGCAAAGGGCCTCGGCGGCGGCTACCAGCCCATCGGCGCGGTCCTCGTGCAGGGGCGCATCATCGAGGCCTTCCGCTCCGGAAGCGGCCTGTTCCAGCACGGCCACACCTACATCGGGCACCCGGTCGCCGCGGCAGCCGCGCTGGCCGTCCAGAAGATCATCAAGCGCGATCGCCTGCTCGAGGCGGTGCGCAAAAGCGGCGCGCACTTCGAGCGAAGCCTGCGCGATTCGCTGGGCGCCCATCCCCATGTCGGCGACATCCGCGGCCGCGGCCTCTTCCGCGGCGTGGAACTCGTGGAGGACCGCGCCACGAAGCGCCCCTTCGACCCGTCCCACCGGGTGAACGCGAAGGTCAAGGCGGCCGCGATGGAGCGCGGCCTGATGGTCTACCCCATGGGCGGCACCATCGACGGCGTCCGCGGCGACCACGTGCTGCTCGCCCCCCCCTTCATCGCCTCGGAAGCAGACCTCGACGAGATCGTCGGGCGGCTCGCCGGGGCCATCGAGACCGGCACCGCGGCCCTCCGGCGCGCGGCGTAGGTATGGCAAACCGACCCACCAAGAGGAGTTCAACAATGAAGCGAATCACATTCGGCATCGCCTTCGCCGTGGCCACCGCGTTCTCCGCGCCGGTCGCGGTCGCGCAGCAGAAATTCGTCACCATCGGCACCGGCGGCGTTACCGGCGTCTACTACGCCGCGGGCGGCGCGATCTGCCGCCTCGTGAACAAGGACCGCGCCAAGCACGGCATCCGCTGCTCCGTGGAATCCACCGGCGGCTCGGTGTTCAACATCAACACCATCAAGGCCGGCGAGCTGGACCTGGGCGTCTCCCAGTCCGACGTGATGTACAACGCCGCCAAGGGCGTGAAGCAGTTCAAGGATTCCGGCGCCTACGGGGACCTGCGCGCCGTGATGTCGCTGCACCCGGAACCGTTCACCGTCGTCGCGCGCAAGGAGGCCAACGTCAAGTCCTTCGCCGACTTCAAGGGCAAGAAGTTCAACGTGGGCAACCCCGGCTCCGGCACGCGCGCATCGATGGAGGAGATCCTCTCCGAGATGAAGTGGAAGCTCTCGGACTTCTCCCTCGCCTCCGAGCTGAAGGCCGACGAGCACGGCCCGGCGCTCTGCGACGGCAAGATCGACGGCTTCTTCTACGCCGTGGGCCACCCGTCCGCCAACATCCAGGACCCGACGACGAGCTGCGGCGCGAAACTCGTTCCGCTCACCGGCCCCGCGGTCGACAAGATGGTGAAGGACTGGCCCTTCTACGCGAAGGTCACGATCCCCGCCGGCCTCTACCCCAACAACGCGCAGGCCACCGAGACCTTCGGCGTCCTCGCGACCCTCGTGAGCTCGTCGAAGGTGCCCGCCGACAGCGTGTACGCGATCGTGAAGGCGGTGTTCGACAACTTCGAGGAGTTCAAGAAGCTGCACCCCGCGTTCGGGCACCTGAAGGCCGAGGACATGGTGAAGAACGGCCTGTCGGCGCCGCTGCACGACGGGGCCGCGCGCTACTACAAGGAAAAAGGCTGGATCAAGTGATCGCTTCCCGGCACCAGCCGGGATGACGCTGCGCACGACGGGGTGGGCATTCGCCCGCCCCGTTTTCGCTTGACGGGGAGGAAGCATGGAAGAAAAGAAAAATACGGTAGAGCCTAGCGCCGAGCTCCAGCAACTGGTCGCCGACGCCGACACCGGCGGCCGCGCGGCAGCGGGTGCGGTGGGCAAGCTCATACTCTTCGTGGCCGTGGGCTGGTCGTGCTTCCAGCTCTGGTACGCCTCCCCCATGCCCTTCGTGCTGGGCTGGGGCATCCTCAACGACACCGAGGCGCGCTCGCTGCACCTGGGCATCGCGCTCTTCCTCGGGTTCCTCTGCTATCCCGCGTTCAAGCGCTCCGCCAGGGCGAGCGTGCCCTGGTACGACTGGGTGCTCGCCGTCGCGGCCGCCTTCGCCGGCTCGTACTTCCTGTGGTTCTACGCCGATCTCGCCACGCGCCCCGGCATCCCCAACCTGCAGGACATCGTGGTCGCCTGCACGGGCCTGGTGCTGCTGCTGGAGGCCACGCGCCGCGCGGTCGGCACGCCGATGACGGTGCTCGCCGTCGCATTCCTCGCCTACATCATGCTCGGCCAGCACATGCCCGAGGTGCTCTCGCACAAGGGGGCGTCGCTCGAGCGCATGCTCTCCCACCAGTGGCTCACCACCGAGGGCGTCTACGGCGTGGCGCTCGGCGTGTCGTCTTCCTTCATCTTCATCTACGTGCTCTTCGGGTCCCTCCTCGACCGCGCGGGCGCGGGCAACTACATGATGCAGGTGTCGATGGCGCTGCTGGGCCACATGCGCGGCGGCCCCGCGAAGGTGGCGGTGGTGTCCTCGGGCCTGAACGGCCTGATCTCCGGCTCGTCGGTCTCCAACGTGGTCTCCGGCGGCATCTTCACCATCCCGCTCATGAAGAAGGCGGGCTACGGCGGCGTGAAGGCCGGCGCCATCGAGACGATGAGCTCCGTGAACGGCCAGATCATGCCGCCGGTGATGGGCGCGGCCGCGTTCCTCATGGTGGAGTACGTGGGGCTCACCTACGCGGAAGTCTGCAAGCACGCCTTCCTCCCGGCGACCCTTTCCTACATCTCGCTCTTCTACATCGTGCACCTGGAGGCGCTCAAGCTCGGTCTCGAGCCCTTCGCGCCGGGGCGCATCCGCGGGGCGCGCGAGCGCATCGTCGGCTGGGGCCTCGGGCTCTCCGGGACGATCGCGGTGCTCTGCGCGATCTACTTCGTGGCCGAGGCGGCCAAGAACCTGCTCGGGGAATCGGCGCCGTGGGTGCTCGGGTTCCTGCTCGCCGCGCTCTACGTGTGGTGCCTGCGAGTGGCCGCGCGGTGCCCCGACCTGCCCCAGCACATCGACGTGAAGAACCCCGTCCTGCCCGAGACCTGGCCCACGGTGAAGGCCGGGATGCACTTCCTCATCCCCTTCGGCATGCTCATCTGGTGCCTGATGATCGAGGAGCTCTCGCCCGCCCTGTCGGCGTTCTGGGCGACGATGACGCTCCTCGTGCTCATGGTGACGCAGCGCCCCCTCACCGAGTTCTTCCGCGGCCGCCCCATCGCCATGCGCGAGATCATGGACGGCCTGCGCGAGGTGTTCCTCGGCTTCAACGACGGCGCGCGAAACATGATCGGCATCGCCATCGCGACCGGCACGGCGGGCATCATCGTGGGCGGCATCACGCTCACGGGGCTGGGCCTGCGCATGACGGAGTTCGTGGAGTTCGTGTCGATGGGCAACGTGCTGGTCATGCTGCTCTTCACCGCCTTCGTATGCCTCGTGCTTGGCCTGGGCGTGCCCACGACCGCGAACTACATCCTGGTCGCGACCCTCATGGCGCCGGTCATCGTCGAGCTGGGCGCGCAGTC
>JAABQW010000287.1 GCA_011391275.1 Betaproteobacteria bacterium | reverse complement strand
GCACTCCGAGATGCCCCACGGCACGCCGCGCTGCCTGCCGTAGGCGACCTGCCGCTCCACGGTGGCGCGGCAGGTCTGGTCGAGCAGCGTGTTCTCGTACGCGGGCATGACGAGGAGCGGCATCAGGTACTCGAACATCGAGCCGCTCCAGGAAAGCAGCACCGGCTCGCCGCCCGCGGTCGTGAGCAGGCGCCCCAGCGCGAACCAGTTTTCCTGCGGCACCTGGCCCTGCGCGATGGCCACGAAGCTCGCGAGCCTCGCCTCGGAGGCCAGCAGGTCGTAGTAGCTGGTGTCCCGCGTGCGCTCCGCGACGTTGTAGCCGATGGCCAGCAGGTGGCGCGCCCGGTCGTAGAGGAAGCCGTACTCCATCCGCGCCAGTTCCTCGCACTGCCGCGCCAGGCGCTCGACCTGCGCCACGCGGTCGGTCGCCGGTCCCGCGCCGGCCTCGAGCGCGGCCAGCCCGCGCAGCGTCGGAATCCCCGCGTGCCCGGAGGCGGCGAGCTCCCCGGCGGGCACGAGCGTCGCGATTTCCTCCCGCAGCAACCGGCACTGCCGGACGAGGGCCTCGGCCCAGAACGGCGCGTCGCCGGGCGGCGCGAGATCGGCGTCAGCCTCGGGAACGGGCAGGACCGCCACCCGGGCCGCGATGTCGTTCGCCTCCGCGACGATCTTCTCGACCCACTGGCGCGCGGCCTCGATCGTCGCCGGCGGCGGGTTGCGCGCGGCATCCAGGTCCTCCTGCAGCCGGCCGAGCGGCAGCGCGGCAGCCGCGTCGCCGAGCGCGTCGCCGAGGGACTGCAGCGTGTCGCCCAGCCCCTCGAACCAGCGCGGCTCGACGACCGGCTCGTCGGCGACCGCCAGCAGCCCCGGCCGCAGGGTCATCAGGTGGCCGGCGAGGTTGCCGCTGTCCACCGCGGAGACGTAGAGCGGCAGCAGGGGCTTCAACGTCTGCGTGTCGTACCAGTTGTAGAAGTGGCCCTCGTGGCGCGCGAGGCTCCCCATCGTTTCCAGCGTGAGGGCGGTGCGGCGCACCAGTTCCCCCGCGGGGATGTAGCCGAAGTCGCGGGCCGCGAGGTTCGCGAGGAGTGCCAGCCCCATGTTCGTCGGCGAGGTCCGGTGCGCGAGTGTTGCTACCGGGTGCTCCTGCCAGTTGTCCGGGGGCAGCCAGTTGTCGTGCGGTCCGACGAAGGTCTCGAAGAACGCCCAGGTCCGGCGCGAAAGCTTCCTCAGGAACCTCCCCTGTTCGATCGTCAGGCGCGCTTCGCGGCGGGCCAGCGGGCGGCTGATCCACCACGCGATGCCGGGCGAAACCCACCACAGGAACAGGATGGCCGCCGCCGCCGGCAGCGCATGCGGAACCCACGACGCCAGGACGACGGCCGTCGCCGTCGCGAGCACCGGCGCGCTTCCCATCCGCAGGAACGTGGCGACGAGCGTGTCGCCCCCGCCGGGCCGTTCCCCCGAGTCGTCCGGCACCGACGGGCTCCACTCGAGCCGCCGCCGGTGCACGACGATCATGCGCCACGCGGTGCGCGCGATCGCATCGAGGCTCACCATCGCCTCGTAGGGAAGGAACGCGAGTGCCAGCGCCGCGTGGGCCGCCTGCCGGCCGGCCATGGCCGCGGCCATCGCAAAATGCTGCCGCACGGTCATTTCCCCTGGCATGCGAAGCAGTTCCAGGAGGACCGCGCTCGCCCCCGGAAGCGCCAGGATCGCGATCACGGCGAGCGTCCACAGCCACGCCTGCGCGGGCACGGTCCAGCCCAGCAGCAGCACCGCCACGAGGGCTGCCGGCACGAGGCTTCGCCGCAGGTTGTCGAAGAGCTTCCATTGCGAGAGTGCCGACAGCGGGTTGTCGAGCCGGCGCCCGCCGGGCGCGGGCACGCGCGCCAGCAGCCACCCCGCGAGCTGCCAGTCGCCGCGGATCCAGCGGTGGCGGCGGCGGATGTCGGCGGCGTAGGTCGACGGGTACTCCTCGTAGAGCTGGACGTCGCTCAGCAGGCCCGAGCGCGCGTAGCACCCCTCGAGCAGGTCGTGGCTGAGGATGCGGTTCTCGGGGAAGCGGCCGCCGACGGCGCGCTCGAAGGCGTCGACGTCGTAGATGCCCTTGCCGATGAAGGAGCCCTCGCCGAACACGTCCTGGTAGACGTCGGAGACGGCGCGCGTGTACGGGTCGATCCCGGGCTCGCCCCCGTGCAGGCGCGCGTGCCAGGAGCGGCTGGCCCCGGGCACGCTGATGCTCACGCGCGGCTGCAGGATCCCGTAGCCGTCGACCACGCGATCATTCGCCGGATCGAAGCGCGCCCGGTTGAGCGGATGCGCCATCGCGCCGACGAACTGCCGCGCCGAGTCGCGCGGCAGCTGCGTGTCGGTGTCCAGCGTGATCACGTACTTCACGCCGGCGAGGAGCGCCGATTCGCCCACGACGAGCGAGAAGCGCCCGTCCCCGTGCCCGCGCAGGAGCGCATTGAGGTCGGCGAGCTTGCCGCGCTTGCGCTCGTAGCCCATCCACATCCGTTCCTGCGCATTCCAGAGGCGCGGCCGGTGGAACAGGAAGAACGTGTCGCCGGCCCGGGGCTCCCCGGACGCGTCGGCCTCGCGGCCGTACTTCGCGTTCAGGGCATCGATACCCTCGGCGGCGAGCCGGACCAGGAGCTCGTCGCCGGGGACCGACTCTTCCGGCGCATCCGCGAAGTCCGTCGCGAGGCCGAAGTGCAGGTGCTCGTCCCGGTTGGCGAGGAACCGGACCTCCAGCGCCTCGAGCAGGCTCTCGATGCCCTGCGCGTCGACGAGCATGGTCGGGACCACCACCAGCGTGCGCGCGCCCGGCGCGATCCCCCGGGAGAAGTCCATGCGCGGCAGGGCGAGCGGCTTCACCATGAGCGTCGCCAGCCAGTTCACCATCCCCACGGCCACGTGGCTCGCGGCCAGCAGGAGGGCGGCCGCCAGCGCCACCAGCACCTCGTCGCCCGCCCCGCCTTCGTGCGCCCTCGCCGAGAGGATCCAGGCAAGCACCGCCGTCGTCGCCGCGATCGCGCCCAGGTACAGGGGCAGCCGCATCCCGTCCCCAAGGCGGCGGATCGCCCGGGCAGGGGAAACGCGCATCCGCACCGCCAGTTCCAGCTTCCCGCGCCCCGTCCCGATCAGGTAGTGGCCGACATGCGCGATCCGCTCGTCGACGCTGCCGCCGCAGCCGGCGCGACGGTCGCTCTCGCCGGCCAGCCGGGTCGCCATCCTCGCCACCTCGATCTCGGGCAGCGGGCAGGCGCGCGCGATCTCCTCGACGACGTGCCGATAGCGATCGCGCGTCGCGAAGTCCATCCCGCCGTAGGTCGCGCCCGGATCCTCGCGCAGCGTGCGTTCCACGAGGCTCATGGACTCGACGAAGTCGCACCAGTCGATGGCGCCCAGGACGCGCAGGCTCCCGATGGTGTTGCCGACCGAGACCTGGACGGCGGCCTGTTCCTGCCCTTCGGACTGCACGAGCTGCTCGATGGAGAGCGCGGACTCGGACAGCCGCTGCTCGATCCACGTCAGCGGAAGCGCGAGCGCCGCGCTCTGGCCCTGCAGCCGCCTCGCCAGTTCCGCGACGAACGGGCCCGCCATCGGCGGCTCCGAGCGCGCCATGTCGGCGATCACCAGGATGAGGCTCTTGGGATCGTGCTCGGCGGCGTGCATCATCCGGTTCGCCCACGCATCCGCGCTCGCGCGCTCGAGGGTCCCGGCCGCGACACGGCTGCCGACCCGGCGCAGGTTCTCGATGAGCGCGAGCCTCAGCATGATGGGGATGGCCCACAGCTCCCCCAGCGCGAGCGGCGTGACTTCCTGGTAGGCCGCGACGAAGCGCGAAAGGCTCTCCGCGTCGACCCTGCCGTCGCCGTGGGAGATCGTCTCGAACGCGAGGTCGTAGACGCGCGGCAGCCCCGCGGAGGGCCCGTGCGCCAGGCGGGGAAGCTCGCGGCTGTATCCCTTGGGCAGGTGCCGCTTCGCGGTGCGGACCTGCTCCTCGATGAGGTGGAAGTTGTCGAGCAGCCACTCGGCCGCGGGCGTGATGCGCCGGTTCTCCGTGACCGCGGCGGTCAGCAGGTCCCACACATCCACCAGGACGCGCTCGTTGCCGGCGAGGCGCGCGAGCAGCCGGTCCGGCGCTCGGCCGGGCGCCAGCCGGTGCGTTCCCGCGAGGCTGCGGCCGTGCCGCTCCATCTGCTCGGCGCTGTAGAGCTCCGATCGCAGCGGGGGCTCGACCCCTTCGAACTTGCCGTGGCCGCGGACGCGACCGAAGCGCGCGGCAAGCTCCACCGCGCGCTTCGTCGCATTGCGCATTCTCACGATGCTCCCCGGATTGCACCTCCCGGGAAGGGCGTGGACGCCGTGAGGCGACCACGCCCGCGGGCCGTCAGGTCAGGTACTGCCGACCCGTGGCCCGGAGAGGGCCGTGCCTTACTTGACACGCATGTCGTTCTTGACCGAATCCACGCCCTTGACGGTGCGGGCGACCATCACCGCCTTGTCGACGTCCTGCTTCGAGTTCACGAACCCGCTGAGCTGGACCTTGCCCTTGAACGTCTCGACGTTGATTTCCGCCGACTTGAGGGTCGGTTCATTGAAGATGGCGGTCTTCACCTTGGTCGTGATGACCGCGTCGTCCACGTACTCGCCGGTGCCTTCCGACGTCGAAGTCGAGGCGCAGCCGAGCGCCGTGGCCATGAGGGCGATACCTGCGAGGGAAGCGAGCTTGCGCGTGATGTTCGTCATGATTTTTCCTTGGGGCGGGCCGCCGGCATGGCGGGTTATGTCACAGGTTATCGACGAATGCGCGGAGCATCTGTACGCTGACGCACACAGGTACGGAAAACAGCGCACGGATAACGGCGCTAGACTGGACCTGTCGACCCGCCGGCCCGCAGACCGTCATGCGGCGGATCACGGAAACCACTCAAGTCAGAGGTGGCCGAAATGCCTACAAGCCTTGACCCTGCGGACCCCCGCGCCAACCACCTGCTCGCCGCGCTTCCCGCAGACGACTACGGTCGCATCGCCCCGCACCTGCAGGCCGCACCGCTCGCCCTCGGCCAGGTGCTCCACGAGTCCGGCGTGTCGATGCGCCAGGTCTACTTCCCGGCCGACTCCATCGTCTCCCTCCTGTATGTCATGGAGGACGGCGCCTCCGCCGAGATCGCCGTCGTCGGCAACGACGGGATGGTGGGCATCTCGATCTTCATGGGCGGGCAATCGACCCCCAGCCGCGCCATCGTGCAGGGCGCCGGGATGAGCTACCGGCTGCCCGCGCGGAAGCTGATGGAGGAGTTCAACCGCTACGGCCCCACCATGCACCTGCTGCTGCGCTACACCCAGGCGCTGATCACGCAGATGGCGCAGACCGCCGTGTGCAACCGGCATCACACGGTGGACCAGCAACTGTGCCGGTGGCTGCTGCTGGCCCTGGACCGCCTCCGGTCGAGCGAGATCGTCATGACCCAGGAACTGATCGCCCACATGCTCGGCGTCAGGCGCGAGGGCGTGACCGAGGCCGCGGGCAGGCTCCAGTCCGCGGGGCTGATCCACTACAGCCGCGGGCACATCCGGGTGATCGATCGCGCGGGCCTCGAGGCCCGCGTCTGCGAGTGCTATGAAGTGGTGCGGCGCGAATCCGACCGGTTGCTCGGGCACTACGGCGCAGGCTCGCCGGGCTAGCGGAAGCGCCGCCCGACGGGTGCACGCCCGTCGCCGTTCGAGGGTGCGACAGCGTACAGACGCGGGATCCGCCCGGGCGCAACCTCCGCGGCTCGAAGCAGGAAGTCCCGCCGCCGCGCCCGGCCCCCTGAGGAAATCCCGACATGCATTCGTCCACCTTCCCCGATACCCGCATCGACGCCGCGGGCGGGCCAAGCAACCGCCCGACCGCGGCGAGCCTCGCGCCGATCTACGCGGCCCTTCTGGTGCTGGTCGCGGCAGGTGTGCTCGCCCTGGTCGTCGCCCTGTGGCCCGCCGAGGGCGTTCATCCGCCGCATCGGCAGGACCTGCGGCTCGACTCGCCGGCGGAACGCACCGGCAGGGAGAGCGTCGGGGGCCCTTCCCGCCCGGTCTCGCGCAAGCAAGGCGAGAGAATGAGGCGAGCGGAGCTCGCCCGCGACTTCGCCTAGCGCCGGAAGGCGTTGCGCAGGACGACGCGCTCCTCGTCCGCACGGACGGCGGCGCGGCAGCGCATCCTTTCCTTGCGGCTGCCTTGAAGGCACTTCTCCAGGGCCGCCGCGCGCGCGGCCGAAGCACGCATCGTCTCGGCCTCGAACAAGACCTGGCGCGAATGGCTGTCCGAATGCGCCGTGGAGAATCCCCCGGCGACACTCGAGGCCGTGGTCGCCGCGACCCCGTAGATGCCCGCAAGGATGGCGACCGCGATCGCGGCCCCAGCCAGGGACTTCTGCCCTGCATCCATCGCGGTCCACCGCCCAGCCATCGCGGAACTCACCTCAGGTTGAAGCCGCCGGCACCGAGCAATCCCATCAGCCCGATCACGATCAGGTAAACGGCGACGATGTAGTTGAGGAGCCGCGGGACGACGAGGATGAGGATCCCCGCAACCAGCGCCATCAGGGGGCCGAGGGCCGTCGTGACATTCATGGATGATCCTTCGCGTGGGTGAACTTGCACGGATGCTGGGCCCTACGCGGAAGGCTGTCGGTGCGATGGAGTACATTGCGGCCGCCCGGAGGCGCGCCCAGTGTGCGGTAAGGCACAGACGCCCGGGGCGCCCGCGTCGCAGGCTTTGCGAAGCATCGCCCTCCCACTTCGAAGGCCATCGTGCAACACGCCAAGCGCGCAACTTCCGCAAACAGCCTTCTCGCCGCCCTGCCCCGCAAGGATCGCTCGCACCTGGTCGCCGGCTGCGAGGACGCCGCGCTCGTCCTGTCCGAGGTGCTGTTCGAGCCGGGCGAGCGCATCCGCCAGGTCCATTTCCCGTTGAGCGGGTTCGTGTCCCTGCTGAGCCCGGTCGACGAGACGACGCGCCTCGAAGTGGGCCTGGTCGGCGACGAAGGCATGGTGGGAACGCCGCTCGTGCTGGGCGTCCAGGAGTCCCCGCTGCAGGCGCTCGTCCAGGGCGCCGGCCGGTCGCTCCGGATGGACGCCGCCGCCTTCCGCCGCGAGCTCGGCCTGAGCGAGGCCCTGCGGCTCCTGCTGAACCGCTACCTCTTCGTGCGCATGACCCAGCTCGCGCAGGCGGCGGGGTGCACGCGGTTCCATCTCGTCGAGGCCCGGCTCGCTCGCTGGCTGCTGATGACGCAGGACCGGGCGCGCTCCGACTCCTTCCACATCACGCACGAGTTCCTGGCGCTGATGCTGGGCGTGCGCCGCGCCGGCGTGACCAAGGCCGCGACCTCGCTGCAGAAGGCCCGGCTCATCCGCTACAGCCGCGGGAACATTTCCGTCCTCGACCGGGCCGGTCTCAAGGCCGCCTCCTGCGCGTGCTACCGCTCGGACCGCGAAACCTACCGGCGCGTCCTCGGCTAGCTCCGCCCTTCCACGGCCGCGAAGGCCGCGAAGACTGACCTCGCGTTATGTACGACTGCGCACAGACCGACGCCTCGCGTCACTTCATATTGGCTTCACTCTTCAAGGAGGCACGCAATGAACATCATTTTGAAAACTTCCCTGGCCGCGGCCGGCATGGCCATGGCCGCGCAAGCGGTCGCACAGGTCACCTTCTACGAACGCGAGGGGTTCGAAGGCCGCTCGTTCACCACGACCAAGAAGATCGGCTCTTTCGACCGTTACGGCTTCAATGACCGCGCCTCGTCGGTGGTGGTCACGGGAACCGACCGGTGGGAGGTCTGCGACGACTCCCGCTTCGCCGGCAACTGCGCCGTCCTTCGCCCCGGCTGGTATCCGAACCTCGCCGCGCTGGGCCTGAACGACCGCGTCTCGTCCGCCCGGGTCGTGAACCGCAACGCGCGCGTCGACGAGCGTCGCTACGCCCCCGCTCCCGAGGCCGGCCAGATCACCTTCCATGAGCGCGAGGGTTTCGAAGGCCGGACCTTCTCGGCGAGCCGGCAGGTCGGCAACTTCGAGCGCCAGGGATTCAACGACCGCGCTTCATCGGTCGTCGTTTCCGGCACTCCCTGGGAAGTGTGCGACGACTCCCAGTTCAAGGGCCAGTGCGTCATCCTGCGCCCGGGCCGCTACCCGTCGCTCGCGGCGATGAACCTGAACAACCGCGTCTCGTCGGCCAGGATGGTGGTGAGCCCCGCGCGTGTGGAGCCCAGCCGCTATGCCCCCGCCCCCGCGATGACCTACGACTACCGCCGTCGCCGTGACGAGCGCGTGTACGAGGCCGACGTCACCTCGGTCCGCGCCGTGCTCGGCACGCCCGAGCAGCGCTGCTGGGTCGAGCGCGGGCAGGTCTCCCAGGAGCGCAGCGGGGCCAACGTTCCCGGCGCGATCGCGGGCGCCATCATCGGCGGCATCCTCGGCCACCAGATCGGGAGCGGTCGCGGCAATGACGCGGCCACGGTCGGCGGCGTCGTCGTCGGCGGCGCGGTCGGCGCGAACGTCGGACGCGACGGCGGGACGCAGACCTACGCGCCGGACGTCAAGCGCTGCGAGGACGTGCCCGGCAGCGCCCAGCCCGCATACTGGGACGTCACCTACAACTTCCGCGGCCGCGAGCATCGCATCCAGATGACGGCCGCGCCGGGCCCGAAGATCACCGTCAACGAGCAGGGGGAACCCCGCGCGTAGCAGGCGGCGCATCCGCAGGCGAAGCAGGCGGCCCTTCGGGGCCGTTCTGCTTCTGGAGGCTGCCGAATTCCAGCGCGTACTGGCGGGTGAACTCGGCGCCCAGGAAGAAGATCTGCGCCGAGTAGTAGACCCAGAGGAGCACGGCGATGAGCGAGCCCGCCGCGCCGAAGGTGGATGCCACGCCGCTCGTGCCCAGGTACAGCCCGATCGCGTACTTCCCGAGGCCGAAGAGTCCCGCGGTGAAGGCGGCGCCGATCCAGACGTCGCGCCAGGACAGCGGCGCGTCCGGAAGCGCCTTGTAGATCACCGCGAACAGGGCGGCGATGACCGCGAACGAGACCGCCGAGGACGACAGCGCGAAGACCCCGGCGGAAATGCCCCAGCTCCCGCCCGCCTTCCGCTCGAGGACGGCGAGCGCCGCGCTCACCGCGAGGGACACGAGAAGGAGGAAGGCCAGCACCAGGACCAGACCGAAAGCGTGCAGCCTCGTCCTCAGGAAGACGACGACCGCGACGCCTTTCGGCGGGTCGATGCCCCACATCTCGTCGAGGCTGCCCTTCAGCTCGACGAAGATGCTGGTGGCGCCCACCAGCAGGAGGACGGCCGCAACCATCGTCGCCGCGAGCCCGGAGGCCGGATCGCGGGCACCGGCGAGCATGGCCTGGACCGCCTTCGCCCCGTTGGGCCCGACCAGCTCCTCGACCTGCGCGATGATCTCGCCCTGGGCCGCCTCCGCGCCGAAGAAGTAGCCGGCCGCCGCGATCGCGAGGATCAGGATCGGCGCCAGGGAGAAGAGCGTGTAGAAGGCGAGTGCCGCGCCCTTGCTGCCCGCCCGGTGGTCGATCCATGCGCCCAGCGACCTGCTCAGGACGGCGAGGATGCGCCTGGCCCTGCCGGGGAACTCGGGGTATTCCACCTATGCCCTCCTCTTTCGTGATTTCGCCGGCAAGTGCACGGTCATCCCCCCAGCAGCTCGCCCACCGGATGGAGCACCTCCACGCGATCGCAGATCACCTTGGCGATCGCCAGCAGCGGCGCGCCGAGCAGCAGGCCCCAAATGCCCCACAGCCAGCCGAAGAACAGCAGCGCGATGAAGAGCACCGCCGCGTTCACGTGCGCGAGGCGGCTTTGCAGCCAGGTCATGATCAGCTGCCCGACGGCTGCCGCCACCAGGAGCGAGGCGCCCGCGACCGCGAAGGCCCCGACCACCGTGCCCATCTGCATGAAGCCGGCCACCCCGCTCGCGACCGCGAACAGCACGGGACCGAGGTAGGGAATGAAGTGGAGGATGCCCGCGGCCACACCCCAGACGCCCGCGTGCTCCATGCCCAGAGCCTCGAATGCCCCCCAGGTGACGAGCCCGACCAGGACATTGGCCCCCACCGTCGAGAGGAGGTAGCGCTGCACCTGCACGTCGATCTCGTCGAGGATGCGCACGGCATCCTTCTTGTGCGACAGCGTCGGCCCCGCGAGCCGCACCAGCTTGCGCCGGAAATGCTCGCCCGAGGCCAGCAGGAAGTAGGCTAGCAGGACGACGATCGGCGCCTGGGCTGCGACGTTGAACAGGAGCGCGGACTGCGCCAGCATGTACTCGTGCAGCCACGCGCTGGGCTCGGCATTCCGGCCCGCGGTCCCCGGACGACCCGGCTTCACCGGCTTGCCGTCGCCGGCCGCATCGTTCGCCGCTCCCTGGAGCTCGGAGGCGGCCTCCTGGATCTTGTTCAGCGCCGACGGCCCGCCCGCCCGCGCCACGCTCACGTGCCCGCGCATCCGGCGCGCCGCCTCGGGAAGCGTCTCGATCACCGCAGCCGCGTCGTCGCCCAGCGAGAACACCGCCCAGGAGGAGCCTGCCACCACCGCGGCCAGCACCAGGGCCGCCCCCAGGGCGCGGGGAATGTGCCGCGCCGCGAGCCATTCCACGACCGGGCGCAACGAGTAGCTCGCGAGAATGCCGATCAGCAGGGGGACGAAGAAGGCGCGGGCCAGGTACAGCGCGGCCACCACGGCAATTGCCGCGATGATGGCGAGGGCCACCGGCGCGGCCCCCCTGGTCGCCGCCACGAGGCCTTCCGGAGCCGCCGCCGTGGAAGGGCCATCGGCGGGGATTGTCGGATTGTCCATGGGAGTCGCCGGTTGATGCGGCCGTGCGGTCGCGATGCGACGAGGATGCCGGCACCCACCCGCGGCGTCCGTACGGTCGCGCACACACCCCGCGCCCGGGCGGGCCGCAAGATTATGTCACTTCCGGCGCGCAATCCGTGCTACTGTTCGCCTGCAGGATAGTCAAGCAGCGAATTCAAGCAGTCCTCCATCGCCGCAATGCGGCGTCCGATGTGGCAGTCAATTCCCCTCTTGATCGTCGTGCCCGCAACGGGGCTCGGTTCTGTCTCGGAAATCGATTGGAAGGAAATGAATATGGCTACCGGCATCGTGAAGTGGTTCAACGACTCCAAGGGCTTCGGCTTCATCACCCCGGACGACGGCGGCAAGGATCTCTTTGCCCACCACACGTCGATCCAGATGGACGGCTACAAGTCCCTCAAGGAAGCGCAACGCGTCGAATTCGAAGTGCAGTCGGGCCCCAAGGGCCCGTGCGCCGCGAACATTCGCGCGCTCTAGCGGAATCGCGCGGGCCCCGCCCGCGCCGCCGCTGAAAGGAAAAGCCCGGGCAACCGGGCTTTTTTTTCGCCCACGGGGCCCGGCTCCGTGCGCTGGCGTACAGAGGCCGCGGAGCCGAACGGCTAGGCTCCAACAGTAATCCCGGTTCAACGATCCACCATCCAGGGAATGCAGACAATGGGCACGAACGCCGAATACCTCGCCGGAATGCAGGTCCAGCTGAAGAAGTGGGACGCGGATGTCGACCAGCTCCTCACGAAGAGCAAGAAGGCGGACGGTGAAGTCCGCACCGCGTACGCGAAGCGCCTGAAGGAGCTTCGCCTCTGCCGCAAGGCGGCCCAGAAGTCGTACGAGGAAGTGCGCGTCGCGACGGGCGCGGCCGCCGACCGGATGCAGGCCGGCATGCAGGCCTCGTGGGAAACCATGAAGTCGACCCTCGAGAAGGTCACGTCGGACCTCGAGTCCATGGGCCGCAAGGATCCCGTGGCGCTCCCGGAAGCGCCACCCGAACCGGCCCCCCCCCAGGAAGCACCCATCCAGCAGGAGAGCGCACCATGACCACCACGCACGCCGATGTCACGAAGGAAAGGCTTTACGAGGACTTCAACACCGTTGTCGCCGAGACCGAGCAGTTGCTGAAGTCGCTCGCCGGCGCCGGGTCGGACACGGCCGGTGCGATGCAGGCGAGCGTCGAGCAGGGTCTGGCCGCCGCGGGAGAGCGCCTCGCGAAGATCCGCGCCGCCTCGATCCAGCAGGCGAAGGCGTCGGCGTACGCGACCGACGAGTACGTGCACGGGCATCCGTGGCAGTCGATCGGCACGGTCGCCGCCGTGGCGGCCGTCGCCGGCCTGGCCGCGGGCCTGCTGATCGCCCGTCGCTGATACCCGCCATGGGCGCCGTCCCGGCTGGCGAGCCCGCGGCGGGCGGACTGGGGCAGGCGCTTCGCGCGCTTGCCGCCACCCTGCACGAGGCCTTTCGCGTGCGGGGCGCGCTTCTCCGCGTCGAGCTGGGCGAGGAGATCGAGCGCCGCAAGCGCACGCTGATCATGGCCGCGCTTGCGTTCGCGTCCCTCCACACCGCCTTCCTGCTCCTCAACGCGCTCGTCGTCGTGGCATTCTGGGACACGCACCGCCTCGGCGCCCTGGGCACCCTGGCCGGCCTCGACCTCGCCTGCGGCATCGCCTTCCTCGCCCGCCTTCGCGCCGCGGCCGCGGCAAGCCCCGCGCCGTTCGCCGCCTCGTTCGCCGAACTGGAGCGCGATTTCGCGCCGCTGCACACGCCGCCATGAGCGACCGGCTCGAGGTACTTGCGCAGGAAAGACAGCTCCTCGTCGCGCGCTCCAGACTGTGCCGACTGAGGCTGCAATCCCGGTCGCAGGCGCTGCGCGATTCGCTGTCGTGGCGCAAGGCCGCCGTCGCGGCGGCCGCCACCCCTGCCGCGGGACGGCTTGCGTTCGACCTGGCCTTTTCAATCGTCGGCGCACGCCGCGCCGCGCGCGCCATCGTGTTCGCGAACCGGGCCCTGTCGGCTGCCAGGATCGTGCAGGCGCTCGCCGGCTACGCGCGCATCCCCGCTGCGGCGCCGAGATCGCCGTGATCCGCCTGTCGTACGCGATCGAGCTGGAGTACGAGATCGCCGGGCAACCGGCCGATTTCGTCCTGAACATCCATGCGTCCCGCACGCGGTGGCAGGCGGTCGTTTCCGAGAGCCTCGGCATCGATCCGCCGCTTGCGCCCGTGCTGCATGCCGACCCCGTCCACGGAAACCGCTACCTGCGCCTTCGCGCCGGGCCCGGGCGGCTGGCCATCCGTTATGCAGCCACCGTCGACCTCGAGCACCACCTCGAGTCGCCCGAGCTGCTGGCGGAGGTGCCGATCGCGTCCCTGCCTCCGCAGGCGCTCCCCTTCATCTATCCCAGCCGCTACTGCCAGTCGGACCGGCTGCGCGATTTCGCCGCGCGCGAGTTCGGCCACCTTCGCCCGGGACACGCCCGGGTGCAGGCGATCCGCGACTGGGTGTGCACACGGACGGCCTTCCGCCCGGGGAGCTCGAACAGCAGCACCTCCGCCCTGGACACGCTGGTGGAGCGGACCGGGGTTTGCCGGGATTTCGCCCACCTGATGATCGCGCTGTGCCGCGCGCTCAACATTCCGGCGCGCTTCGTGACCAGCATCGACTACGGCGCGGCCGCGGAGCTGGGCCCCCCGGATTTCCACGCCTTCGTCGAGGCGTTCCTCGGCGACCGCTGGTATTCGTTCGATCCCACGGGGATCACTTCCCCGATGGGGCTCGTCCGCATCGGCACGGGCCGCGATGCGGCCGATGTTTCCTTCGCGACGATCTTCGGCTCCGTGCAATCCCGCATCCCGGTCATCTCGATCGCCGCGCTCGACGACACCGCGAACGGTTACGACCTGCCTCGCCACTGCGGGCAGGCGTTGTCGACGATCAGCGAGGTGCCGGAAACCACGCCCCCGGCGGTTGAGGGAATAGCGCCAGCCGCGAGCACTTTATTTGTCCCTGCTTCACGCACACGGCCTGCAATCGGGGGGACAATGATTTCGAATGTCCTGCGCCCGGCCCATCGATCGGGGATTCTCGAAAACCCTTGAAAAATTAATGCAATACGACCACAATTTAATGCAACGGATTGCAAATAGCTCCAAAGCTGCTGTTGTGGTTTGAATATCGCACACGGCATTCGCAGGCTGCGAATGCCGTGTCAAAGTCAATTCTCCTAGATAGGGAAAACGCCATGAACGCTCCGATCGTCTCCAGCACCCAACTCCCGCGCGCCTTGCGTGTCAACGATGAAAAGTGCGTCCGACCGGGTCGAAGCCGTTCGGGATTGCTGGTGGGCCTTGGTTTCGCCGCGTCTCTCCTGGGTTCCGCGCCGGCCTTGGCCCAGGTCGCGCCAGGTCTGGGTTCGGCAGCGAGCTACGCGGTCCTGGGCACAAACGCCATCCCGGTCATAGGGACGGTGACCTGCACCAACACGGGGCCTGGCGCCACCATCAACGGAAACGTGGGCTCCACCTTCAACGCGATCACGAACACCTTGTGCACGATTACGGGGACGACCACCGCGCCGGTCGCGGCCGCAGTCGTTGCCGACTTCAATGCCGCGTACGCCGCGATCGATGGCGCGAACCCGTGCACCGGCGTCATTCCGACCACCACCACCACGCTCGCGCCCGGTGTCTACTGCTCCGCTGCCGGAACCACGATAGGCGCGGGCGTCACCATCACGCTCAGTGGGAACGCGAGCGACATCTGGGTTTTCAGGGTCGGGACCGGGGGCACGGGCGCCCTCACGCTCAACTCCGCGCAGATTGTCATGGGGGGTACCGCGTCAGCGTGCAACGTGTACTGGAAAACCGCCCAGGCCGCAACGATGACGGATTCGAACTTCCGGGGACGCGTCCTCGCGGGAACCGCAGCCACCATAACCCGAGGAACCTGGATCGGCGGCATGTTCGCGACGACCGATGCGACGGTGACTGACGCAACGGTGACGGGATGCGCGGCGGCCCCGACC
>JAABQW010000298.1 GCA_011391275.1 Betaproteobacteria bacterium | reverse complement strand
TGGCCGCGCGCGCTCACGACGAAGCGCTCGCCCAGCACCACGGTGTACTCGTTGTCGCCGCCCGTCTTCGAGACTTCCTCGTGGACCATGCGGTTTCCCTCGCGGCGCGTGCGCTCGATGCGCGAGCCGTCCTCGCGCTCGCCCTGCACGTTCATCCAGCCTGCGAGGCCCATGAGGCCGCCCGCGCCGCCGGTGTCGGTCATTTCGAGCTCGACCTCCTTGCCCGAGCCGTCCTCGTAGCGCGCCTCGGCCTTGGACATCTGCAGTCCCGCCATGCCGCCCTTCTCGGCGCCCTGGCTGGTGCGCGGGAGCCCCGCGAACTTCTCCGGAACCAGGGGCTTCAGCACCTCGATGCCGACCGGCTCGAAGCGCTTGCCGCCGCCCAGGACGGCGCCGAGACCCTCCATGGCCGCCTGCATCTGCTTGTTCGGGTCGCCGCTCTTCTGCGCGGCCTCCATCTTCTTGCCGACCTGCTCCATCTGCTTGCCGAACCCCTCGAGTTTCGCCGCCGGCGAGTCCTTGTCGAGGGTGATCCCGGCCGAGCCGCCCATGCCACCCATCATCGCGCCGCCGCCGGTGAGCATCAGGACGCCGCCGGCCATCATCGAGAAGACGACATTGATGACGATGGCGCAGATCACCACGACGGCCGTGTACGCGATCGACTTCTCCGCCGGGTTCTTCATGAGCTGCGGCAGGCCCAGGTAGAGGAGGTACAGGCCGTAGAGCGCGATGACCACGCCGATGAGCCCCAGCGCCGGGATGATGCCGAGGATCCCCGCGATCCAGGCCGGCGTGTACGAGTACACCGCCACCTTCATCGCCTGCGCGGGGTTCTTCTCCCCGCCGAAGGTCGGCGCCAGCGCGTTGATGATGAGCGAGAGGATGAAGATCCCGACGAAGGCCATCACGAAGGAGAAGACGGCCACCCCGATGCCCGCGAGGATCGGCGTGCGGTAGGTGCCGACGAACGGCAGGCTCATGCCGATCACGGAGTTGCCGATGAAGCCGCAAAGGACGCTGATGCCGGCGAGCGGCGCGACGTAGCCTCCCATGAGGTCGCCGGTGGATGGTCTTTCGCCCGCGATGACGGGCCATTCCGCCTTCGGGGTGAGGAGGATGTTCTTGACGCGATCGACGAGCCCCATTCCTGAAATCTCCCTTATCGTGTTTGCGTGCGCCGTGGTTTACTTGTGAATCCGGATTTTACGCCGCGTCCCCGCACGGTGCGCGCGCCGTAACACACAGGAACGCGGCAAGCGGCGACCCGTCGCCGCAATGGCCTCGAACCGCAATGCCGCATCGGGAGAACGCATGGGTTCACGCATCCGCCTTCGCACGCCGCTCCTCGCCGTGGCATTGCTCGCGATGGCGTGGGTCCCTGCCTTTGCGCAGACCTTCTCCGGCCTCATGTCCGGCTCGTGGTGGGACGCCTCGCGCGCGGGCGAGGGCCAGTTCGTCACATTCGAATCCGCGGGCGCGCGCAACGTCGCCTACCTCGCCTATTTCACGTACACCGCCGGCGGCACGGCCACCTGGCACGTCGGCAGCGCGGACTACGCGCCGGGCGCCACCCGCATCGACATCCCGCTCGTCACCGGGGATGGCCCGAGCTTCGGCGCCGGCTACAGGCCGGCCGACTTCGCGGCCGCGGGCGCGGGCACCGCGACCCTCGAGTTCGTCACGTGCAACCGGATGCGCATGCGCCACTCCGCAATGGCCGGCGTCACGCTGGAGCTCACGCGGCTCGTGGGCCCCCTGGGCGGCGCGGGGTGCGCCGCACCGGCCCCGGTGGCCCCCGCGGCGGCGTTCGCGGGCCCGATGAGCGGCCACTGGTGGAACGCCGCGCGCGCGGGCGAGGGCCAGTTCGTCACCTTCGAAACGGTGGGCGGGCGCAACGTCGCCTACCTCGCCTACTTCACCTACACCGCCGAGGGGCGGGCGAACTGGCTGGTCGGCAGCGCGGACCATCCCGCGGGCGCCACCAGCGTCACGATCCCGCTCATCACCGGGGCGGGCCCGAGCTTCGGCGCCGGGTTCCGGCCCGCGGATTTCGTCCCGGCAGCGGGCGGTTCCGCGCGGCTGGATTTCCTGTCCTGCTCCGCGATGCGGCTCACCTACTCGGGAACGCAGTCCTTCGCGTTCGACCTCTCGCGGCTGGTCGGCCCGCTCACCGGCCACGCCTGCGTCGACGCGGTTCCGGCGCGCCTGTTGTCGGGGCCCTCGCCGTTCCCCGTCTCGTGCGGGGCGGGCACCGGCGTGGCCTACGTGAATGCGGAAGTCGAGCCCAGCCTCGCGGCGAACCCTTCCAACCCTGGCCACCTGGTCGCCATGTGGCAGCAGGACCGGTGGTCCAACGGGTCCGCGCGCGGGCTGGTAGCCGCGGTTTCCTTCGACGGCGGCGCCACCTGGGCCACGCGCCCCATGGCGTTCTCGCGCTGCGGCGGCGGTAGCGCCGCCAACGGCGGGGACTTCGACCGCGCCACGGATCCGTGGGTCTCGATCGGCCCCGACGGCACCGCGTGGGCGATGTCGCTCTCCACCACGGGAGGCTCGTTCGCGCCGGGCTCCGCGAACGCGATGCTCGTCTCCCGGTCCGGGGACGGGGGGCTCACCTGGGGCCCCGCGGTGCCGCTCATCGCGGACACGGGGCCGTACTTCAACGACAAGAACACGATCACCGCGGACCCGGCCGATGCGCGCTACGCGTACGCCGCCTGGGACCGCCTGCTCAACACCGGCGGCGGACCGGCGATGTTCGCGCGCACGGCCGACGGCGGCGCCACCTGGGAACCGGCGCGCGCCATCTTCGACCCCGGCACGGCGAGCCAGACGATCGGCAACGTGATCGTCGTCCCCGCCCCCGGCGCGCTCCTGAACGTGGGGCTGCGCATCGACTACGCGGCCGACGGCACCGGACGGTCGGCCTCCGTGTTCGCCCTGCGCTCGGCGGACCGCGGGCTGAGCTGGTCCGCGCCGGTGCGCATCGCGGCGCACCTCGGCCTCGGCGCCCGCGACCCCGAGACGGGAACCGCGATCCGCGACGGCTCTATCATCCCGGCCGCCGCCACGGGGCCGGGTGGCGCCGTGCACGTCGCCTGGCAGGACTCGCGCTTCTCGTCGGGGCTGCGCGACGCCATCGCCTACTCGCGTTCCCTCGACGGCGGGCTCACGTGGTCGGCGCCCGTGCGCGTCAACCCGGATCCGGCCGTGGCCGCCTTCACGCCGGCCGTGCACGTGCTGGCCGACGGCACGATCGGCGTCACGTACTTCGACCTGCGCGACAACACGCCTGACACGCGCACGCTGCCCGCGGGCTACTGGCTTGCGCGTTCCGCCGACGGCGTCACCTGGACGGAGACGCGGCTGGCGGGCCCCTTCGACCTGGCGAGCGCCCCGAACGCGAACGGGCTTTTCCTGGGGGACTACATGGCGCTCGCGGGAAGCGGCGCGGACTTCCTCTCGCTCTTCGTGCGGACCACGGGCGATACGGCCAACCGCACCGACGTCTTCCTCGCGCGCGCCGCGGCCGCGGCCAAGGACGCTCCGGGGGGCGGCGCGCAGGCGCGCCGGTGGACCGCGCTTCCCGCGGCGCCGTTCGAGATGGATGCCGGGTGGGCCGCGCGCATCGACGAGGCCATCGGGCGCGCGCTTGCGGCGCGCGGGCGCGTTCCCGCGCCGCGCTAGTCCTCGTCCGGCGCCACCGAGCGGATGGTGTAGCCGCCGCTCTTGTCGTCGCGCTCGAGCTCGAGCAGGCCCCTGTCCTGGAGCTCCTCCAGGAGCTGGTTGAACGAGCGGTAGCCGTAGTAGCTCTCGCTGAAGCCGGGCTTCCGGCGCTTGATGGCCTGCTTCACCATCGAGCCCCACAGCGTCTCCTCCAGCCCGCGCTCGTCCACGAGGTCGTCGATCGTCTCGAGGACGAGGTCGTAGGCCTCCTGCCTCTTGCCCGTGCCGCCGGTGTCGCGGTCCTTGTCCTTTTCCTTGTCCTTCGCCGGGGCGGCGGCCTTGCCCTCGCCCTTGACGTCGCCCTTGACGTCGCCCTTGGCCTCCCCCTTGCCCTCGGCCCTGCGCGAGGGCTGGCGCTTGGGGATCTCGCGCACGAGGTCGTCGTAGTAGATGAACTCGTCGCAGTTGGCGATGAGGAGGTCGGAGGTGCTCTTCTTCACGCCGATGCCGATCACCGTCTTGGCGTTCTCGCGCAGCTTCGAGACGAGCGGCGAGAAGTCGGAGTCGCCGCTCACGATCACGAAGGTGTCGACGTGGCTCTTGGTGTAGCAGAGGTCGAGGGCGTCGACCACCATGCGGATGTCGGCCGAGTTCTTGCCCGACATGCGCACGTGCGGGATCTCGATCAGCTCGAACGAGGCCTGGTGCATGGGCGCCTTGAACTCCTTGTAGCGCTCCCAGTCGCAGTACGCCTTCTTCACGACGATGCTGCCCTTGACCAGCAGCCGCTCGAGCACCTTGCTGATGTCGAAACGGTCGTACTTCGCCTCGCGCACGCCCAGCGCGACGTTCTCGAAGTCGCAGAAGACGGCAAGGTTGCGGATTTCCGCCATGGTGTTCTCCCCGGAATGACCCCTAGCTTACAATGCCGGCATGCTCTCCGCCGATTGCGACAACCTGATCGAGATCCGCGACCTGCACTTCGCGTACGGCAAGCGCCGCGTGCTCGAGGGGCTCGACCTCGACATCCCGAAGGGGAAGGTCGTCGCCATCCTCGGCGCGAGCGGCTGCGGCAAGTCCACGCTCCTGCAGCTGATGGGCGGGGCGCTGCGGCCGGCGCGCGGAGCCGTGAAGGTGTGCGGCCACGAGGTGCACGCGCTCGACCACGACAGCCTCTACCGGCTGCGGCGCCAGATCGGCATGATGTTCCAGAAGGGCGGCCTCTTCAGCGACCTCACGGTCTTCGAGAACATCGCCTTCCCGATGCGCGAGCACACGTCGCTGCCCGAGGCGGTCATCTCCGACCTCGTGAAGATGAAGCTGCACGCAGTGGGCCTGCGCGGCGCGCTGCGGCTCTACCCGACCGAGCTCTCCGGCGGCATGGCGAGGCGGGTGGCGCTCGCCCGCGCCATCGCGCTCGACCCCGACCTCCTCATCTACGACGAGCCCTTCGCGGGGCTCGACCCGATCACGCTCAACGTGATCTGCAACCTCATCCGCACCCTCAACGACTCGCTCGGCAGCACCTCGGTGGTCGTCACCTACGACGTGCCGGAGGCGGTGAAGCTCGCCGACTACCTGTACGTGATGGGCAACGGGCGGATCGTCGGGCACGGCCCCACGCAGGAGATGCTCGACTCGCAGGACCCCTTCGTGCGCCAGTTCCTGCACGCCCAGCCCGACGGCCCGGTGCCCTTCCACTTCCCGGCGCGGCCCATCGCCGAGGAGCTTGAGCTCGCGCCGGCCCGCGAGCTCCCGCGCTCCATCCGGGCGCTCTAGGCGCGCACGGAGCGCACCACCTCGGCCACGTCGAGCGTGCGCGCGCGCTGCTCGATCTCCGGCAGGTAGCGCGACTGCAGGCCCTTCGCTTCGCCCAGCATGTCCGCGAACGCCTGGCGCAGCATGTCGGTCGAGAGCGCGCGCCCGCCGGCGTAGTAGCGCTTCGCCACCTGCCCCAGCGCGTACGTGGAGGCGAAGGAGAAGCCCGCCCCGGTCGCGGCCGATCCGAGCGAGCGACCGATGCCGCCCGCGAGCTTCCCGAGCAGCCCGCCCACGAGCTTGCGGCCGAACTGCTCGAGGTACTGCGAGGTGAGCCCCACCCCCACGGTCGCGAGGAAGTCCTTCACGTGGCCGCGGTCGAGCTCGAAGCCGTGCGCCTTGCCGATGCGGTAGACCATCTTCATCTGCAGGGGAATGATCGCCATCGAGGCGAGGTTCTGCGGCAGCAGCTCGAGGGCCCCGTTGAGGATGGCGTAGTTGAGCACCATCTTGTCCATCTCCGCGCCGGTCATCGTCGCGGCATAGGGGGGCTCGACGGCGGACACGGGCCCGAGGGGTGCGCCCGCCACCGCGGCCGCCTGCGCCGCGAACGCCTCGCCGCGCGCCTCGTCCAGCCCCAGCGTCGCCCGGAGCTCGTCCAGGAATGCCTTTTCGGGCGCCGAGTGCGCGCCGTCGGCGTCGCATACGCAGACCGCCATCTCGAAGGCGTACTGGCGCAGCTCCGGCGTCGGCAGCGCGGCGGCGGCCTGCGCGAGCGTCCGGCGGCCCAGCAGCGCGTCCTGGTAGAGCGCGGCCACGTTCGGCCCGGCGGACATGGCCTCGGTGATGCGCCGGATCTCGGCGCGCTCGCGCTCGTCCTTCGCCCCATCGGCGAAGGCGGCACGCAAGGCGATGAAGAGGATGGCTTCCTGCTCCGCGGTGGTCATGGTCTTCTCCCGGTTTGGACGCGTGTCAGAGGGCCGGCGAATCTCGAAGTTCAATCGCCTCCGGCGATCATGCGGGCATCGCCTCCGGCGGAACGGCGTTAGGATGGCAGGAAAGCAGCAAGCCACCACGCCAGGAGGAACCATGATCCGCCGTTTCGCGGGCGCCGCATGCGCCGCCCTCGCCCTCGCCTTCGCGCTTCCCGCGCCGGCGCAGCAGGACTTCTCGAAGGTCGCGATCCGCTCCGAAAAGCTCGCCGAAACGGTCTGGATGCTCACGGGCGCCGGCGGCAACCTCGCCGTCTCGGCGGGCGAGGATGCCGTCTTCCTCGTGGACGACCAGTACGCGCCGCTCACCGAGAGGATCGTGGCGGAGATCGGCCGGATCTCGCCCAGGCCCGTGCGGTTCATCCTCAACACGCACTGGCACGGCGATCACGTGGGCGGCAACGAGGCCCTCGGCAAGGCCGGCGCCGTCATCGTCGCCCATGACAACACGAGGAAGCGCCTGAGCACGGAGCAGTTCCTGGAGATGTGGCGCGCCACGGTGAAGCCCCTGCCGAAAGCCGGGCTGCCCGTGGTGACCTTCTCGCAGGACACGACCTTCCACCTGAACGGCGAGGAAATCCGCGCCTTTCATGTGCCGCGGGCCCACACGGACGGGGACGTCATCGTCCACTTCGAGGGAAGCGACGTGATCCACATGGGGGACGTCTTCTGGAACCGCCTCTACCCGCTGATCGACACCGGCAGCGGCGGGACCATCGACGGCATGATCGCCGCGTGCGACCGCGCCCTGGGTCTCGCGTCGGCAAGGACGCGGATCATCCCGGGCCACGGGCCGCTCGGGACCCGCGACGACCTGCAGGCCTACCGCGACATGCTCGCCGCCATCGCGGAGCGCATCAGGACGATGATCCGCGAGGGGAAGAAGCTGGAGGAAATCACCGACTCGAAGGTGACGGCCGACTTCGACGGGGTGTGGGGCAAGGGCTTCATCCCGCCGCGCAAGTTCGCCGAGATGGTGGCGATGAACCTGCTGAAAAATGCGCCCTGAGGGCGGTACCGGCTCCCCGGCCCTACTCGACGAGCCCCTCGGCCACGAGGGCCTCCTGCACCTTCGGTCGCGCCGCGACGCGGGCGACGAAGTCCCGCAGCTTCGGCCAGGGCGCCATGTCCAGCTTGACCCACGGCGCCCAGCTCGCCACGGCGAACAGGTAGGCATCCGCCACGGTGAAGCGCTCGCCGGTGAGGAACGGCTGCTTCTCGAGCGTCTTCTCGACGAGATCGAGCCGGTGCGCGAGCGCCGCCACCGCCGCCGCGCGCGCCTCGGGCGCGAGCTTCGCGTTCCACAGGGGGCCGAAGCCCTTGTGGATCTCGGTGGAGACGTAGCCGATCCATTCGAGGACCCGGTAGCGCTCCATCGATCCCGCGGGCGGGATGAGGCCCGAGCCCGGCGCCCGGTCGGCGAGGTACTGGACGAGCGCGGACACCTCGGTGAGCACCGACCCGTCTTCCAGGCGCAGAGCCGGCACGTAACCCTTGGGGTTGACCGCGAGATAGTCCTCGCCGGTGGCGGTTCGCTTCGAGCCGAGGTCCACCTTTTCCAGCTCGAGGGGAATGCCCGCCTCGCGGGCGACGATGTGCGGCGCGATGGAGCATGCGCCGGGGAAGTAGTAGAGCTTCATGGGGTCTCCGCGGGAGGGGCCCGGCGAGGGCCGGGTGCAGGTGAAAGATTACAGGTTACAGGCGTCACCGCCAGCGGGCATCCTCTGTGACGCACCGCACGGCTTTCGCCGCCTCCCTCGCATAACCTGCCGCCATGTTCGACATCCGCTCCCTCTTCGTCGTGATGGTGGCGACCAACCTGGTCCTCGCCCTCTCGCTCTGGGTCGGCACCAGCCGTCGCCTGGGCGGCGGGCTGGCGCCGTGGACGCTTTCGCTCCTCGCGCAGGCAGTGGCCTTCGCGCTGTTCGCCTTCCGCGGCGAGATCCCCGACTGGGCCTCGGTCGTCGTCGCCAACGGCCTGGTCGGAGCTTCCTTCTCGCTCATCGCGGCTGCCATCCTCGCGTTCCGCGGCTCCTCGCTGCCCGCATTCGCCCACGTGGCTGCCGGCCTCGTCCCGGCCTTCGCCGTCGGCGCGGTGGTGCACGACCTCGGCGCCCGGCTGATCGTCGGAAACGCGCTCTTCGCCGCCGCCCACCTGGCGCTCCTGGCACTCGCCTGGAAGCCCGTCGAGGGCGTGAGCCGCGGAGCGCACGGCCTCTTCGTCGCGAGCTTCGCCCTCGGCGCCGTGAGCCTGGCCGCGCGGTCGGCGGGCGCGGTCCTCGTCCCCGGGTCGATCCAGGGATTCCTCGCGCCCTCCGCCATCCAGACCTTCGGCCTCATGGCGGCCTACACCGTCGTCCTCCTCTCGTCCGTGTCGTTCCTGCTCATGCAGAAGGAGCGCGCCGACTTCGTCTCCGGACAGCTCGCGGCGACCGACCCGCTCACCGGCGCCCTCAACCGGCGCACCTTCGTCGACCTCGCACGGAAGCAGCTTTCGCGCGCGCGCCGCGTGGACGGCCCGCTGTCGCTCGTGCTGCTGGACGTGGACCACTTCAAGAACGTGAACGACACGCACGGCCACCTGGCCGGCGACGAGGCGCTGCGCCGCTTCGCCGAGGTCGTGCGCGACCAGCTGCGCACGGAGGACGTCTTCGTGCGCTACGGCGGCGAGGAGTTCTGCCTGCTCCTGCCCGACGTCCCGGGGCCCGGCGCCGTGGCGCTCGCCGGGCGCATCCGCAAGGCCGTGGCCAAGACCTCCTTCGCGGTAGACGGGAAGGGAATCTCGCTCACCGTGAGCGCGGGCGTCGCGGCGCGAATCGACGAGGGCCCCGACGAGCTCGACGCGCTCATCGCGCGCGCCGACGAGGCCCTCTACATCGCGAAGAGCCGCGGCCGCAACCGCGTCGCGGCCGTGTCCCTGGGAAGGTCGCGCGCCGCATGAGCGATCCGTACCTGGTCTACTTCGCCGACCCGATGTGCTCGTGGTGCTACGGCTTCGGGCCCGAGCTCGACTCGCTGCTGCGCGATCGCCCGCAGCTTCGCGTCGATCTCGTGATGGGCGGCCTGCGACCCGACACGACCGAGGCGGCCACGCCGGCCTTCCGCGAGTCTATCGCCGCCCACTGGGCGCAGGTGGCTCAGGAGTCGGGCCTGCCGTTCAACGACGCCGCGCTCGCCCGCGACGGATTCGTCTACGACACCGAGCCCGCGTGCCGCGCGGTGGTCGTCGCGCGCACCCGCGATCCCGCCTGCGCGCTGCCCTACCTCAGGCGCGTGCAGCAGGCGTTCTACGTCGAGGGGCGCGACGTGACGAGCGCCGACGTCCTCGCCGACCTCGCCGCCGACGTCGGGCTGGACCGCGCCGAGTTCCATTCCGCCCACGCGTCGGAGGCGGCGAGGGAGGCGGTTCGTAACGATTTCTCCGCCACCCAGAAGACGGGCGTGACCGGCTTCCCGACGCTCGCCGCGGGCTACCCGCCGCAGCGGTTCTTCCTCGTGACCGCGGGATTCGCCCGGGCCGCCGAGATCGCCGACCGGCTCGAGCGCATCCACGCGATCGCGCAGATCGACTAGCCGCGCGGCGCCGCAGCGCCCCGTTTGACCGCGGTCATCGGCGAACGCCCGCGGATGGGCTAGGATCTGCCTCATCGATCCGAGCGACATCGAGCCATGGGAACCGACCGCCTGCCCCCCCTCCCCGAGTCAAGCCTGTCTCCCGCGCAGAAGCGCGCCGCCGCGGAACTGGCCACGGGGCCGCGCGGGGCGGTGTTCGGCCCCTTCGTCCCGCTGCTGCGCAGCCCCGACTTCCTCTCGCCCCTGCAGAAGACCGGCGAGTACCTGCGCTACAAGAGCGCGCTGCCGCCGCGGCTCTCGGAGTTCGCGATCCTCGTGGTGGCGCGCCGCTGGAACCAGCAGTACGAGTGGCACGTCCACCGGCCGATCGCGGAGCGCGCCGGCGTCCCCGCCGACCACGTGCAGGCGGTGGCCGAGGGACGGCGCCCGGACGGCATGGCACCGGACCAGGCGGTGGTGCACGACTTCCTCCAGGAGTTGCAGGCGAACCGGTCGGTGAGCGACGTCACATACGGCCGCGCCGTCGAGCTCTTCGGCGAACGCGGCGTCATCGACCTGTGCGGCATCTGCGGCTACTACTCCACGCTCGCGATGGTGATGAACGTGGCGCGCACGCCGCTGCCCGAAGGGGTCGAGCCGCCCCTCGCGACGTAGGCGGGCTGCATGCACGCGCGCCGCCGCTTCCTGCGCGACGCCCTGGCCGTCCTCGCAACGGGGCCCTCCCTCGCGCTGGCTGCACGCGCGCCCTCCCCCTTCGCCGCGGACTTCGACGCCCTGTGGCAGGCCATCGACCGCGACTATGCGTACCTCGAGCGCGGACACGACTGGCGGGGAGCCGCCGGGCGCTGGCGCCAACGCGCCGCCGGGGCCCGCACGCGCGAGGAACTCGTGGTCGCGCTCGAGGGCGCCGTTGCCGAGCTGAACGACGAGCACGTCACGCTGGACGCGCACCTGCCCGGCTCGGCGCGGCCCGTGCCGGTGGCGAGCGACCTGTGGGCCGAGTGGGTCGGCAAGGACGCGACGATCGCGGCGGTGCGCGCCGGCAGCATCGCCGACGTGGCCGGCGCCGTGCCGGGGATGCGCGTCCTGGCGATCCAGGGCACGGCGGTGGACCAGGCCGTGCGCAAGCTCCTGCGCCGCGGCCGCCAGGCCGACCCGCGCGCGCGCGACTGGGCGTTGCGGCGCCTGCTCGCCGGGCCGTGGTCGGGCGCGCTCGCCGTCGAGGTCGAGTTCGGCGGCCGCAGGAGCCGGCTCGCGATCGAGCGCGTGGACCGCCCGCCGGCCGGCACCCCGCCGCTCGTGGTGCGCCGCGTCGGCGAGGACAGGGCGCTCGCCTACGTGCGCCTGAAGGACAACCTGGGCGAACCGGGCCTCGTGCAGCACTTCGACGCCGCCCTCCAGCACCTGCGGGCATCGCGGGGCCTGATCCTCGACCTGCGCGAAACGCCTTCCGGCGGCTTGCCCGAGGTGGCCCGCGCCCTGCTCGGGCGCTTCGTCACGGCAGACTCGCCCTGGGTCGCGCGCGCCGCGCGCGGCGCCCCGGAAGCGCCGGCCGAGAGCGTGGCGCCCCGCGGGCCGTTCGCCTACGCCGGGCGCACGGCGGTGCTCATCGACCGCTGGACCGCCGGCGAGGGCGAGTCGCTCGCCGTGGGCCTGGAGTCCGCGGCCCGGGCCACGCTGATCGGCACGCCCATGGCGGGGCTGCGCGGCCAGGCACGCGCCCTGCGCCTCCCCGCATCGGGAATCGTTCTTCGCTATCCCGCGGTCCGCGTCCTGCGCGCCGACGGGACGCCCCGGGAAGCCACGCGCCCGGCGATCGCCGTGGACATCGTCTCGCCCAGCGGCGGGCCGGGCGACCCCATCCTCTACCAGGCGCTCAAGTTCTTCGAGGCCGCCCCGCTGCCGCGGAATCTTCCCGGCTGAGCGGGCCCGGCACCCGCCTCAGCCCTTTTCCCGGACTCCCCGGGCCGCCTTTTCCCTGACGCGTTCGTCGAAGCGCTCGAGGTTCACCACGACACGCTCGTGCGTGCCCTCGCCGATGAGGTCGAGCTCGTCCTCGGCGCGCACGCGGAAGCGGATCGTGCGCCCCTCCACCCCGACCACCTCGGCCGTCGCCCGCACCCGCATGCCCACGGGGGTTGCCGCGACATGGGAGACGTCGAGCCGCGTGCCCAGGCTCTGGTGCTGCTCCGGCAGCGACTGCTCCACGGCCGCGAGCGCCGCCGCCTCGATGAGGTTGATCATGACCGGCGTGGCGAGCACGCGGATGCGCCCGCTGCCCACGCGGGGCGCCGTGTGCTGCTCGCCCACCACGAGCTCGGCCGTGCCGGTGAGCCCGGCCGGAAGGTCCAGCTTCAGTGCCATTGCCGCTTCCTTTCCGCCCCGATGGAGCGCAGGGGCCATTATTCATCAAGAAGCGGCCGACCGACCGCCGGCAGGCGCCTTGAACTCGGGAAGGCCGTCGCCATCTAACCTTGCGTGCCCCCCCTGTCCGGAGAGAATCGATGATCGACGCTTCCCTCGCCTCCTTCGAGCGCGACGTGCTCGAGGCCTCCCGCGAGTTGCCCGTGGTCGTGGACTTCTGGGCGCCGTGGTGCGGCCCGTGCCGCGCTCTCGGCCCGATGCTCGAGAAGCTCGAGCGCGAGTCCGGCGGCCGGTGGCGCCTCGTGAAGGTGAACTCCGACGAGAACCCCGAGCTCTCCACGCAGTTCGGCGTGCGCTCGATCCCGTTCGTGGTGGCCTTCGTGGACGGCAAGCCCGTCTCGCAATTCCTCGGCGCGCAGCCCGAGGGCGCCATCAAGGCGTTCCTCGCGCAGCTCGTGCCGGACCCGAGCGAACTGGAGCTGCGGCAGGCGCGCGCGGCGCTCGCGGCCGGGCAGGCGGCGCTTGCGGAGGATCACCTGCGCAACGCGATCGCGCTCGACCCCTCCAACGACGCGGCCCGCCTCGATGCGGTCGCGATTCTCCTGGACCGCGGCGACCTCGCCGGCGCGCGCGAGCACTGGGCGTCGCTCTCGCCCAAGGCGCAGCAGGCCTCCGCATGGGCGACCATTTCCGCGCGCCTGGAGGCCGCGGAACGCGCGGCGACGCTGCCGGCCGCGGGCGACCTCGCGCGCCGCCTCGAGGCCGACCCCGGCGACCTGGCCGCGCGCCTCGACCTGGCGGAGGTGCACATCGCCAACCGCGAGTTCGGCGCCGCCCTCGAGCAGCTCCTCGAGATCGTGAAGCGCGACCGCGCCTTCGGCGAGGACATCGGCCGGCGCAAGATGCTCGCCGTGTTCGAGATGGCCGCGGCCGAGCCCGACCTCGTGTCCGACTACCGTCGGCGCCTGTCGGGGGTGCTCTACTAGGTTTCCGCAGCCGGCGCGGGCGGCGTGCCCGTTTACTCCTTTTCGGGCGCGCCACTGGGAGCCCGCGCCGGGCCAGGCGGACAGTGACGGTATGATCCGGGGATGGCTGGCCGACCCGTCTGCCTCACCCCCGCGCGGCTCGAGCGCACGCCGCTGGGCGCGCCCTATGCCCCCGGGTTCCAGGACTCCTACCATCCCGCCGCAGGGGGCCTCGCCCAGGCCCGCCACGTTTTCCTCTCCGGCAACGCGCTGCCGGAGCGGTGGCGCGACCGCGACGCGTTCACCATCCTCGAGACGGGATTCGGTCTGGGCCTGAACTTCCTGGCCACCTGGGACGCGCTGCGAAGCGATCCCCGCGGGCCTGCGCGGCTGCACTTCGTGTCGGTGGAGAGCCACCCCTTCCCGGCAACCGACCTGGCCGACGCCCTGGCGCCGTTCGAGGAGCTGCGCCCGCTCGCGGCCGCGCTCGTGGCGACCTGGCCGCCGCCGATCGCAGGCTTCCACCGCCTGCAGTTCGACGGCGGGAGGGTCCAGCTCACGCTCCTGGCGGGCGACGCGCGCGAACTGCTGCCGCAGCTCGAAGCGCGCGCCGATGCGCTCTTCCTCGACGGCTTCTCGCCGGCGCGCAACCCGGACATGTGGTCGCCCGAAGTGGTGCGCGAACTCGCGCGCCTGGCCGTGCCCGGCGCCACGCTCGCCACCTGGACCGTGGCCGGCGGCGTGCGCACCGCGCTTTCCGACGCCGGGTTCCGCGTCGAGAAGCGCGAGGGCTTCGCGCACAAGCGCGAGATGCTCGCCGGCGTGCGCGACGGGGAGCCGCCCGCGCCGGACCGCCGGTCGCGCCGCGCCGTCGTCGTGGGAGGCGGCCTCGCCGGCACGATGGTCGCCGAGCGGCTGGCCTCGCGGGGCTGGGGCGTCGACATCATCGACGTGCACGAGAAGCGCACGGGTGCCACCGTCGGCCTCGTGCGCCCCATCGCCAACCTGCGCGACGCGGTGAACGCGCAGGCGTCGCGGCCCGCCTTCCTGTACGCGCTGCAGCACTTCCGCGCGCTGCAGCACGACGGCTACCACCTCGTGTGGCGGCGCTGCGGCGTGCTCCAGCTGGCCGACGGCGACGACGAGGCAGCGCGCATGGCCGCCATCATCGCCGCGCAGGAACACGACCCTGCGTTCCTGCGCTTCGTCGACGCCGCCGAGGCGGGCGCCCTCGCCGGCCGGAAGGTGCGCGGCCCCGGGTGGTGGATGCCCTCGGGGTCGTGGGTGTCGCCCGGCAGCCTCGCCGTCGCACTCCTCGCTCGCGCCGGGCAGGGCGTGCGCCGTTACCTCGGGCGTCGCGTCGAGCGCCTCGAGCGGGAGGGCGCCGACTGGCGCGCCCTGGATGCCGGCGGATCGGTGATCGCCGAGGCTCCCACGATCGTCCTGGCGAACGCCTTCGACGCGAAGCGCCTGCTGCCCGAGGCGCGCCTGCGCCTCGCCAGCGTCCGCGGCCAGGTGACCTTCCTGCCGCCCGCGACGGAACGTTCGCTAGACATCGTGGTGAGCGGAAGCGGCTACGTGGCTCCCCTTCCCGACGGCGGGCACGTCGTCGGCGCCACTTACCAGCACGACGACGCGGGTGAAGACATCCGCGCGGCGGACCACGGCGAGAACCTGGCGCGCGCCGGGTCGATGCTTCCCGGGTTCGCCGACGGCGTCGACCCGCTGGAGCTCGACGGGCTCGCGGGCTTCCGCGCCACCGTCCCCGACCGGCTGCCGATCGTCGGCGCCACGCAGGTTCCCGGCGTCTGGACCGCCACCGGGCTGGGCTCGCGCGGGCTGCTCTGGGCACCCATCGGCGCCGAACTCATCGCGTCGAAGCTCGAGGGCGAACCCTCCCCCCTGCCGCGCGACCTCGCCGGCGCGATCTCGCCGAAGCGCTTCCTATCCTGAAATGGGGTCAGGTTACTTTGCACAATTTTGTGCAAAGTAACCTGACCCCATTTCAGGATTACTGGCGGGCGGCGACGCGGGCGCCGTCGGCGAGGTCGTTGCCGGGGTAGAGGACCACCTGCTCCTTGTCGGAGAGGCCGGCGACGATCTCGGCGTCGCGGGCGCCGCGAAGGCCCAGCTCGACACCGCGGGCCGCGAGGCGGCCGCCGTCGACGACGAAGACGGTCCACTTGCCGTTGCGGCGGAAGAGTGCGCCCACGGGCACGCGAAGGGCGTCGGGCTTCTCGGCCATGATGATGCGCGCGTCCAGCCGGTAGGCGTCCCCGATCCCCGCCGGCACCGCCTTGAAGTCGCCGATCACGTTGACGCGCTGCTCCTCCACGCCCAGCGCCGAGATCTTCCTGAACGCCGCCGGCTCCACCAGGCGCACGGCCGCCTCGATCTCCGGCCCGCCCCAGCCCGTGATGAGCATGCGCATGCCCGGCCTCAGGCGCACCGCGTCGTTGGAGAGGACGTCGACGACGATTTCGAGCGCCTGCGGATCGCCGACCGTCACGAGCACGGTGCCGGGCTGGAGCACCCGCTCGCTCTTCTCGACGATGCGCAGCACCCGCCCGTTCACGGGCGAGGTGACGCGCACCATGGGCGCCTTGGCGCGCACCGCGACGAGCGTCGCCCGCGCCGCCTCCACGTCGGCCGCGGCTGCGATGACGCGCGCGCGTGCCGCTTTCAGGTCCGCCGCTTTCGTCTGCACCGCCACCAGCGCCTGCTCCAGCGCCTGGTCCGACATGAACTTCTTCGCGACGAGGTCGGCCACGCGCACGCGCTCGCGTTCGGCCTGCGCCGCATCGGTTTCCGCCCGCCGCACGCGCTCGTCCGCCTCGAGCTTGAGCGCCTTGGCCGACTCGAGCTTCGCCTCCAGCATGTCGCGATCGGCCTCCGAGAGCGGCAGCGGCGCGATCTCCGCCACCACCTGCCCCGCCTGCACCGCGTCGCCCTCGCGCAGCACCACGCGCAGCAGCCGCCCGGCCACGGGCGCCGCCACGCCATAGCGGTCCACGGCGCGCGTCTCGCCGTCCTCCTCGATGGCGACCTGGACCGGTCCGCGCCCCACGCGCGCCGTCTCGACGAGCCGCGGCGAGGGCCACGCCCACCACGCGAGCAGCGCCACCGCCGCGACCGTGAAGATCGCGTAGCCCAGGGTCCTCTTCGTGAGTTTCATTTACCGTCCCGCCTCATTCCCGCGCCTTGAGGGCGCCCACCAGGTCCAGGCGCCGCAGGCGCCAGGCCACCGCCGCGCCCGAGGCCGCCGCGGCGAATCCCACCGCCGCCATGGCCCCGACGAGGTTGAGCCCGGTGACCACGAACGGCATGCGCCACATGTCCGTCGAGAGCATCCAGACGAAGTAGAGCGTGAGCGCGATGCCCAGCGCAAGCCCGGCCGGAAGCCCCACGCCCGTGATGACGCCCTGCTCGCCCAGCAGGAGCGCGGCCGACTCGCGCTGCGTGAAGCCCAGCACGCGCAGCGTCGCCAGCTCGTAGCCGCGCTCCGAGAGCGCGATGCGCGCGCCGTTGTACACCAGCCCGAAGGCGATGATCCACGCGAAGACGAGGTTCACGGTGATCATGATGCCCACGCTGCGGTCGATCATCTCCCTGAACTGGGCGTAGGCCGCCTCGCGCAGGTTGGCGCCGGCGACCTGCGGCATCGCCTTGAGGTCCGCGAACACCTTCGCGCGCTCGTTCGCGTCCACGCGCAGGTAGGCGCCGGTGAGCACATCGCCCTCGCCCATGAGCCGGTTGGCGGTGGCGCGCGAGACGTAGGCGGAGAACCCGATGGGCTCCTCCACCACGCCCACCACCAGCATCGGCACGCGCGGGCGCTTGCCCTCCATGACCTCGACCTCGATCGTGTCGCCCGCGCGCACCTGGAGCGCGCTCGCGAAGATCCCGGTGAGGAGCACTCCATCGGGGGGGATGGCCGGGGCGTGGCCGTCAGCCGCCACGACCCGGCGAAGCGTGGGCGAATCCTCGATGCCGAAGACGAGGCCGCGCTTCATGCGGTGCCCCGCGTGGAAGCGCCCGGAGGCGAAGCGGAAGGGCTCCACCTCCACCACGCCGCGCATCGCCCGCAGCGAATCCAGCGCCTCGCGGGAGCGCGGCTCCGTGAGCAGCACTTGCACGTCCTCGTGCTGCACGACGGTGAACTGCCACTCCATGAGGTAGCGCACGCCGTCCATCATCGCCGTCATCATCACGAGGAGCGCCACCGCGATGGCGATGCCGGCGACGTTGGCGACGAAACGCAGCGGCCGGCGCGCGAGGTTGCGCACCAGCATGCGCCCCGCGGGCCTGAGCGCGTGCCGGATGCCCCAGCGCTCGAACACCCCGGCGTGGAAGCGCGGCGGGGGCTCGGGGTGCATCGATTCCGCCGGAGCGAGCCTCGCTGCCCGCAGGGCCGCCGGCACCGCCCCGAGGGCCGCGGCCGCCACCGCGAGCGAGACGCCCGCCGCCGCCACGGGCCACACCTGGTCGCTCGCGTACATCGGGAAGAAGTAGAACTCCGCGTAGAGGTCGAGCATCGCGTTGGCGAACGGGATCCCCGTCGCCACGCCCATCGCCGCGCCCAGCAGCGAGATCACCAAGGCGAGCTTGAGGTAGTGCAGCGAGATCTCGCCCCCGGAGTAGCCGAACGCCTTGAGCAGCCCCACCTGCGAGCGCTGCATCTGCACCAGCCGCGTGAGGATGGTGTAGAGGAGGAAGGCGCCCACCGCGAGGAAGATCGTCGGCGTGATGCGCGACATCGTGCGGTTCTGCGCGATCTCGTCCGAGAGGAAACGGTGCGAAAGCTGGTCCTCGCGGTCGTAGGCGCCGACGCCCCCGTACGCGCCCAGGATGCGGTCCATCTCCCCCAGCACCGGCTCGACGGTCGCGCCCGGGCTCACCTTGGCGGTCACGTCGTTGAAGGCGCCCTCCATGTCGTAGGCGGTGGCGAGCCCCTTGCGGTCCATCCACAGGATGCCGTAGCGGCGGTTGTCGGGGACGAGCTGGCCGGGGCCCAGCGCGTAGATGTACTCCGGCGAGATGGCCACGCCGACGATGCGAAGGCTCTTGTAGCGGCCGTTCACCACGGCGCGGATCGAGTCGCCGGGTTCCAGCCGGTTGGCGATGGCGAAGGCTTCGGCGACCAGCACCTCGTCCTGGCTCGCGGCCGCGGGCATGCGGCCGCGCCGGATGTAGAGGGCGTTGAGGCCTCCCGTGGGGTCGCGCGAGATCGAGACGATGCGCCCGCGCGCCGGCTCGTCCAGGCCCGGCACGTCGAGGTTCACGCGCGCGACGACGCGGGTTTCCAGCACCGCCACGCCGGGGATCTCGGCGAGCCGCTGCGCCACGTGCTCCGGCGCCCGCACGGCGCCTGCGAAGACGTCGGCGAAGCGGTACTCCTCGTAGAAGGAGGCCTGCGAGGCGGCGAGGGAGCGGTTGAGCGAGGAGAGCGAGACGAAGGAGTTGATGCCGCCGGCCACCACCAGCGCGCAGGCGATGATCTGCGCGCGGATGTGCCAGGCGTCGCGCAGGATCTTGCGGTCGAGGGCGCCGATCCTCACCAGACGAGCTCCGAGGCCGGCAGGCGCTTCGCGTTGGCGGCGATGTCGACGATGTGCCCGCTGGACATGCGGATCACGCGATCGCCCATCGCAGCGATCGAGGCGTTGTGCGTGATGACCGCGGTGATGGTGCCCAGCTCCCGGTTCACGCGCTCGAGCACTTCCAGCACGAGGCGGCCGGTCTCTACGTCCAGGGCGCCGGTGGGCTCGTCGCAAAGCAGCACGTCGGGGCGCTTGGCCACGGCGCGCGCGATGGCGACGCGCTGCTGCTCGCCGCCGGAGAGCTGGGCCGGGAAGTGGTCGGCGCGCTCTGCAAGGCCCACGAGCGCGAGGGCCTCGCGCGGGTCCAGCGGCCTGTCGGCGATGTCGGTGACGAGCGCCACGTTCTCTGCGGCGGTGAGGCTGGGGATCAGGTTGTAGAACTGGAAGACGAAGCCCACGTGCTCGCGCCGGAAGGCGGTGAGCTTCTCGTCGCCGCCCTCGGAGAGGTCGTGGTCGAGGTAATCCACCTGCCCCTTCGTCGGCGTGTCCAGGCCGCCCAGCAGGTTGAGGAGCGTCGACTTGCCGCTGCCCGAGGGGCCCAGCAGCACGACGAACTCGCCGGCGTAGAGCTCCAGCGAGACGTCGCGCAGCGCGACCACTTCCAGGTCGCCGACGTGGTAGACCTTCGAGACGTCGCGCATGCGGAAGATGGGATCGGGCATCGGGCTCATCGCGGGGACTGCGGCAAGTCCAGCATGCTACCGCGGCGCCCCGGACGGCTGACCGTGATCAAGGGGAAATGTGTGAAATGGGGTCAGGTTACTTTGCACAATTTTTGTGCAATGTAACCTGACCCCATTTCACGCGTAGTTATCCACATTCCTTGTCCCCAAGGCCGATAGACGCCACGGCGGTCTCCTTCCGTGCCTAGAATGGTCGTTTGCCCCTTCCAAAGCCCGGCCCCGTGGCCGCCGCCGATCCCGGAACCATGAACGACCTCTCCAAGCCCCCCATCCCTGCCGACGCCAATGCCGGCGAGTGCATCGCCATCCGCGGAGCCCGCCAGAACAACCTCAAGAACCTCGACGTGGACATCCCCATGGGCGAGCTGGTGGTGGTGACGGGGCCCTCGGGCTCGGGCAAGAGCTCGCTCGTCTTCGACACGCTCTATGCAGAGGGGCAGCGGCGCTACGTGGAGACCTTCTCGCCCTACGCGCGACAGTTCCTGGATCGCATGGACAAGCCGCAGGTGGATTCGATCGACGGAATCCCGCCCGCCATCGCCATCGACCAGACCAACCCCGTGCGCACCTCGCGCTCGACGGTGGGGACGATGACGGAGATCAACGACCACCTGAAGCTCCTCTTCGCGCGGGCGGGGCGGCTTTCGTGCCGGAAGTGCGCGCGGCCGGTGCGGCGGGACAGTCCCGAGTCGATCTTCGCGGAGATGGACGCGCGGGCGAAGGCGGCGGGCGACCCGCGGCTTTCCATCACCTTCCCCATCGACGTGCCGAAGAACTTCACCGAGGCCGAGATCCTGCAGCACCTCGAGGCGCAGGGCTACGCGCGCGTGCACTCGCGCAAGGGCTCGCGGCTGGAAGTGGTGCAGGACCGCATCCGCATGGGCTCGGCCGAGAAGGCGCGGGTGGTGGAGGCCATCGAGTCGGCGCTGCGGGTGGGGGCGGGAAGGGTCGACGTGTTCGTGGAGGAGTCGCCGGCCGCTTGGCGCTTCTCCAACGACCTGCATTGCCCCGACTGCGACATCCACTACGCGGACCCCAGTCCCGCGCGGTTCTCCTTCAACTCTCCCGTCGGCGCCTGCGAGAAGTGCCGCGGCTTCGGCCGCGTGATAGGCGTCGACTACGGACTGGTGATCCCGGACGAGTCGAAACCGCTGGGCGCCGGCGCGGTGAAGCCTTTCCAGACGGCGAGCTTCGACGAGTGCCAGGACGACCTGGAGAAGTACGCGAAGCGCCGCGGCGTGGCCCTGGACATCGCCTGGCGCGACCTGCCGGCGGAGCACCGCCGCTGGGTGATCGAAGGCGACGCGGACTGGGTGAGCTGGCACAAGACCGGCAAGACGCACTGGTACGGAGTGGCGCGCTTCTTCGAGTGGCTGGAGACGAAGGCCTACAAGATGCATATCCGGGTCCTCCTCTCCAAGTACCGCGCCTACACGCCCTGCGCGGACTGCGACGGCGCGCGCCTCAAGCCCGAGTCCATGCTCTGGCGCGTGGGCACGAAGGCCGAGGCGGACGCGGTGCTCGCCCCCGGGAAGCGCTATCCCCCGCGCGGCACGCAGTGGAGCCTCGACGAGCTGGCGGCGCTCCCGGGACTGTCCCTGCACGACGTGATGCTGCTGCCCATCGAGCGGGCGCGGACCTTCTTCGAGCGCCTCGCCCTGCCCGCCCCGCTGGACGAAGCGACGGAATTGCTGCTGGAGGGAGTCAACGCGCGGCTTCGCTTCGTGTGCGAGGTGGGCCTGGGCTACCTGACCCTGGACCGGCAGTCGCGAACGCTCTCCGGCGGCGAGGTGCAGCGCATCAACCTCACCACGGCGCTGGGCACCTCGCTCGTGAACACGCTATTCGTGCTGGACGAGCCCTCCATCGGCCTGCATCCGCGCGACATGGGCCGCGTGATCGGCGTGATGAAGCGGCTGCGCGACGCGGGCAATTCGCTCGTGGTGGTGGAGCACGACCCGCAGATCATGCTGGAGGCCGACCGCCTGCTCGACATGGGACCGGGGCCGGGCGAGCGCGGCGGCGAGATCGTGTTCTTCGGTTCACCGGACGAGTTGAAGCAGGCGAAGACGGTGACGGCGGAGTACCTCTCGGGCCGGAAGCGGGCGGACGCGGGGGTGGCTTCCCGGCCACCAGCCGCCGATACGCCGCGGCTCGCGATCCGCGGCGTCACCGAGCACAACCTCAAGGACGTCGACGTCGAGTTCCCCCTCAACCGCCTCGTGTGCGTGACGGGCGTCTCGGGATCGGGGAAATCCACCCTCATCCAGGACGTGCTTCACCCGGCGCTCCTCAAGCACCTGGGCAAGCCGACGGAATCGCCCGGCGCCTTCCGCGAGGTGCACGGCGCGGCGCGAATCAACGACGTGGTGTTCGTGGACCAGTCTCCCATCGGCCGCACCACGCGATCCAACCCCGCAAGCTACGTGGGCGCGTTCGACGCCATCCGCGAGATCTTCGCCCGCTCGCCGGAATCCAAGACGCGCGGCTACACGGCCGGCACCTTCAGCTTCAACTCCGGAAACGGGCGCTGCCCCACCTGCAGCGGCAACGGCTTCGAGCACGTGGAGATGCAGTTCCTCTCCGACGTGTACCTGCGCTGCCCGGACTGCAACGGCAGGCGCTACCGCGACGAGATTCTCGAGGTGAAGGTGGCCGGGCGCTCCATCGCGGAGATGCTGGAGCTCACGGTGAACGAGGCGCTCGCCTTCTTCTCGGGCGAGAAGGACGTGGTGGCGCGCCTGAGGCCGCTGGCGGACGTGGGCCTCGACTACCTGCGCCTCGGGCAGCCCGTGCCCACGCTCTCCGGGGGCGAGGCGCAGCGCCTGAAGCTCGCCGGGCACCTGGTCGAGGTGGGGGGCGGTTCGGTGAAGATGCTGCCCAAGCGGCCGGCGGAAGTCGTATCTGCCGCGCTCCATCCTCCCCTGGCAACCGCCCGCACGCGGCTCTTCCTCTTCGACGAGCCGACGACCGGGCTTCACTTCGAGGACGTGGCCAAGCTCCTCACGGCCTTCCGCCGCCTCATCGCCGCGGGAAATTCGCTCGTCGTCATCGAGCACAACCTCGACGTGATCCGCGCCGCGGACTGGATCGTGGACCTGGGGCCGGAAGGGGGAGATGCGGGGGGCGAGGTGGTCGGTGCCGGCACGCCCACGCAGATGATGGCGATGGCGGCCTCGCACACAGGCCGGGCCCTGAAGGATTACGAGGCGGCATTGGCGAGGCCTTCGGGAAAGCTCCTCGCTGCGGAACCGCGGGTGCTTCCGGCCCGCGCCGCCGTCTCCCCCAACATCGTCGTGCGCCACGCTCGCGAGCACAACCTGAAGGGCATCGACGTCGAGGTGCCGCGTGGCAAGTTCACCGTGATCACGGGCGTCTCGGGCTCGGGCAAGTCCACCCTCGCCTTCGACATCCTGTTCAACGAAGGGCAGCGGCGCTACCTAGAGTCGCTCAACGCCTACGCGCGCCAGTTCGTGCAGCCGGCCTCGAAGCCCGACGTGGACGCGATCTTCGGCATCCCGCCCACCGTGGCCATCGAGCAGCGCACCTCGCGCGGGGGCTCGAAGAGCACGGTGGCGACGCAGACGGAGATCCACCACTTTCTCCGCCTGCTCTTCGTGAAGCTGGGCACGCAGTATTGCCCCGAGTGCGACGTGCCCATCGAGCCGCAGAGCCTGGAGTCGATCGCGGCGCGAATCTTCAAGGAGCATCGCGGGATGCGTGTGGCCCTCCTCGCCCCGCTGGTGGTCAACCGGAAGGGCCTCTACACGGACCTCGCCAAGTGGGCGCGCGGCAAAGGCGTTTCGCACCTGCGCGTGGACGGCGAGTGGCTGCCGACGGAGCGCTGGCCTCGGCTGGACCGCTTCCGCGAACACACACTGGAACTGCCGGTGGCGGAACTCAAGGTGGATGCGGCGAACGAGGACGTCTTGCGCGACGCGCTCGCGCAGGCGGCGGATGCGGGCAAGGGCGTGGTGCACCTGCTCGCGGGCGGATGGGGCGCGGCCGAGGTGCAGGTGTTCTCGACCAAGCGCGCCTGCCCTTCGTGCGCGCGTAGCTTCCCCGAACTCGATCCCCGCCTCTTCTCCTACAACTCCAAGCACGGCTGGTGCCCCGCGTGCTACGGCACGGGGGTGAAGCTGGAGGGCGTCGACTGGAACGACGAGCGCGCCAAGACCGGCACCGAGGACCATGTGCTCGACTCGTGGGTGGAGTGGCTGCAGCTCGACGAGGCCTGCCCCGCGTGCGAGGGCAAGCGCCTGAACCGCGAGGCGCTGGCCGTGCGCTTCCGCGACCAGTCGATCGCCACGATGAGCGCGCAGCCCATCTCGGACGCGCACCGCTTCTTCGACAAACTACAGGCTCCCTTCTCCCTTGGGAGAAGGGCTGGGGATGAGGGTCTTTCCGCACGCGAGACCGAGATCTCCCGCGACATCCTCGCCGAGCTTTCCACGCGGCTCGATTTCCTGGAGCAGGTGGGGCTGGGGTACCTGTCGCTGGACCGCGGCGCGCCCACGCTCTCCGGGGGCGAGGCGCAGCGCATCCGGCTCGCGGCGCAACTCGGTTCCAACCTGCGCGGCGTGTGCTACATCCTCGACGAGCCCACCATCGGCCTGCACCCGCGCGACAACCGCATCCTCCTCGACACACTGGCCAAGCTCAACGCCAAGGGCAACACCCTGGTGGTGGTGGAGCACGACGAGGACACGATCCGCCACGCACAGCACGTGATCGACCTGGGGCCGGGGGCGGGAAGGCTCGGCGGGTGGGTGGTGGCGGAGGGGACGGCCGACGAGCTATCGCGCAATCCCAAGTCGATTACGGGCAAATTCCTTCGCGAGCCACTCAAGCACCCCGTGCAGCCGCGGCGGCCGGTGAACCGGAAGACGCCGTCCATCGAGGTCGCTGGCGCGAACCTGCACAACCTCCAGGGCATCGCCGTGCGCTTTCCGCTGGGGCGGCTCACGGTGGTGACGGGTGTGTCGGGCTCGGGCAAGTCCACGCTCGCGCGCGATGTGCTGCGGGAGAACCTGGAGCGGCTGGTAGGGGCGGCGCGGGATCGGAAGGCTTCTCCCTCCGTGTTCGGCTGCAAGTCGGTTTACGGCTGGGAAGGCGTGTCGCGCGTTCTGGAGGTGGACCAGACGCCCATCGGCAAGACGCCGCGCTCGTGTCCCGCGACCTACGTGGGCTTCTTCGACACGATCCGGAAGTTGTTCGCGGACACGCAGGAAGCGCGCATCCGCGGCTACACGGCGAGTCGGTTCTCGTTCAATGCGGGCGGCGGCGCCAAGGCCAAGGGCAAGGGGCGCGGCAAGGCGGCGACGGATGCCGGGCGCTGCGCCGCGTGCGAGGGCCAGGGCATCAAGACCATCGAGATGAGCTTCCTGCCGGACGTGAAGGTGCTGTGCGAGGCGTGCGGGGGGGCTCGATTCAATCCCGAGACGCTGGCGGTGCAGATGCGGGGGAAGTCGGTCGGGGAGGTGCTGGCGATGAGCGTGGACGAGGCGGTGGAATTCTTTACCGCGCATGCGTCCATCCACCATGCGCTGCGGCTGCTGCAGGACGTGGGGCTGGGCTATCTCACGCTGGGGCAGCAGAGTCCGACGCTTTCAGGCGGGGAGGCTCAACGCATCAAGCTGGTGACGGAGCTTGCGAAGGTGCGGTCTTCTCCCTCTCCCTTGGGAGAGGGTCGGGGTGAGGGTCGCCGATCAATGCAACACACCCTTTACGTCCTCGACGAACCCACCGTCGGCCTGCACATGGCCGACGTGGAGAAGCTGATCCGCGTGCTTCATCGACTGGTCGATGCGGGGAACACGGTCGTGCTCATCGAACACAATCTGGACGTTATCGCGGAGGCCGACTGGATCGTGGACCTGGGGCCGGAGGGGGGAGACGGCGGCGGGAAGGTGGTAATGGCGGGGGTGCCGGAGGAGTTCCTCTCGCCGTCGGCTAAGGGATCGCATACGGCGGAGGCGATGCGGGGGTTTCTCAAGATCCACTAGGAAGCTTATTGCGCGAAAAAGCCCGCTTGAAGGAATGACCGTGTCCCACGTTCGCCAAGCGTACGAACGAATTGTGGCGAACGCCTCACCCGGCACGTCAATTGAATCGTTGCACTCGGTCGAGGCCGTAATCGCCCAGCGTGCGTACTGGCGCCCTGAAAAGGTCCGGGTAGTGCTGCTCGCCGAATCTCACCTCCACACACCCGAGGAGGAGCTGGAGGCAAGCGTCGATTTATCCCGATTCGGTCATCCGGCAGCACCCGCTGCCTACACGCGATTCGTTTACTGCCTGGGCTACGGCGAGGACGGAATCGTAAGGGGGGCGATCTCGAAGAACCGGGGTACCCCGCAGTTCTGGAAGCTCTTTCACGCGTGTGTTCACGGACCCGACGGGCCGCCGCCCGTGACGGCGCTTCAGAAGGGCGGTACGCCCGAGCTTTCGACGCGTGTTGGCAACAAGCTTCGGGTCCTTGAGGCGATGCGGCGCCGTGGGATCTGGTTGGTCGATGCAAGTCTTGTCGGCGTCTACATCCCGGGCGGTGAAAAGCTGCCTTTTGAAGAGATTCGCAAGTCGATACTCGCCTCGTGGCATGGCTACTGGCGAGGGGAGCTCATGGCCGCCGACCCCGCTCACATCCTCTGTATTGGCATCGGAGTAAGTCGGGCACTTCAGTCCGAGCTTGATTCGTGCTTTAGCGGTCGGCATTCCGCCATAGAGCAGCCTAACGCCATGATCGCCTCAGGCAGGCATGAAGAGAACCTGCGGCATTGCCACTTCATTTGCCGATCTCATGCGCCTGAGCAATAGTTGCTTGCGGCGACAAGCCGTCCCCGGCCTTGCCTTGTAGAAGGTGAAGTGGATCGGACGGTCATCCCACCGTCCCATCGGCGCGTTGATTGAGAGCGGGCGCCATTGCCCGCGTTAAACAATTTGTTTATACTCGACGCCGGTGATTCGTTCCTTCGCCTCCGCGGAAACGGAGCGCTTTTTCAGCACGGGTCGCTCCCGCCGCTTTCCACCGGCCATCCTGCCCCGTGCCGGGATACGGTTGCTCCAGCTTCACGCGGCAACGACGCTCGAGGACCTGCGCTTACCGCCGTCGAACCGGCTGGAGCCGCTCCGGAATGATCGCGAGGGGCAGTGGAGCATCCGGATCAACGACCAATGGCGGATCTGTTTCCGCTTCGAGGCTGGCCATGCGCACGACGTCGAAATCGTCGACTACCACTAGCCGGAGGAAGAAGAGCGTGCAAGTCGGGCTTCCTGCCGTTCACCCTGGCGCCTTTCTCGCCGAGGCGCTGGCGGAGCTGAACACGTCGCAGGCGGAATTCTCCCGGGCGATCGGCGTGTCTCCCATGCGCATATCCCACGTGATCAAGGGCTCGCGGCCGATGACGGCGGAACTGGCGCTTCTCTTCGGAAAGGCCTTCGGGCAGTCGCCACAATACTGGTTGAATCTCCAGGCGCAGTTCGACCTGATGAAGGCGGAGCGGTCGATCGGCAGCCGGCTGGGCTCGATCAAGAGGATCGCGTCACCCTAGCGGTCCCAATTGGGCGTACCGGCGATCATGCCGCGATGACCTCCTGCGCGAAGACGGCCTGTACGACGAGGTTCACCTGGTCGCGCTCAAGAGAGCGGGATAAGGGCTTGGCGCTGGAGACGACTCTCACCCTCGAAGGCAATGGAGCGGCCAGTCATGTCGTCAGAATATGCTTTTTGCGACACGTTCTCTTGACGTGTCGCCGCCAGCGACATAAGCTCCTCACATGGCGCAAAAAGTGACTTCTGGCGACATGAGCTCACCCACGGGCCGGCAGCCGGACAAGCCCTACAACGATCTGCCGCGTCTCCCTCCCACCGTCGAACTCGAGACGAAGCGGGTATTGAAGCAATGCATCGGCGCGCGCGCGGCGCTCGCGGAATTGAAGAAGGCTGCGGAACTGATCCCCAATCCCGCGATGCTGATCAACACCCTTCCCCTGCTGGAGGCCCGGGCGAGTTCGGAAATCGAAAACATCGTCACCACGGCCGACAGGCTGTTCCGGCACCTGCAGTCCGACAGTGGCGCCGACTCCGCCACCCGGGAGGCGCTACGCTACCGGCGCGCCCTGCTCGAAGGTGTCGCGGCGCTGAAGAACCGGCCCTTGACGACACGGACCGCGGAGTCGATCTGCACGCAGATCAAGGGCGTGGAGATGAGCGTGCGCAAGGTGCCGGGCACCGCGCTTGTCAACGACACCACCGGCGAGGTGGTCTACACGCCGCCCGAAGGCGAGGGGCGCATCCGCGACCTGCTCGCCAATTGGGAGCGCTTCCTGCACGAGGAAGATGCGATCGAGCCGCTCGTGCGGATGGCTGCCGCGCACTACCAGTTCGAAGCGATTCATCCGTTCACCGATGGCAATGGGCGAACCGGTCGCGTGTTGAACAGCCTTTTCCTGGTCGAGCAAGGCCTGCTGCCGCTCCCGATTCTCTACCTCAGCCGCTACATCATCGCGAACAAGGCGGACTACTACCGCCTGCTGCTCGCCGTCACGCGCGACGGCGCCTGGGAACCGTGGCTGCTCTACATGCTCCGCGCCGTGGAAGACACCGCCGCGTGGACCACAGCCAAGATCGGCGCGGTCCGCAGCCTGGCCGATGAGACCGCCGGGCACGTGCGCGCGAAGCTCCCGAAGATCTACAGCCACGAACTCGTGAACGTGATCTTCGAGCAGCCCTACTGTCGCATCGCCAATCTCGTGCAGGCCGGGATTGCTGAGCGCCAGGCGGCCGCGCGCTATCTCAAGGCGCTCGTTTCGATCGGTGTGCTCGTCGAGCAGGCCTTCGGGAAGGAAAAACTCTTCGTTCACCCTAAGCTGATGAACTTGCTCACGCGGGACGGCAACGCGTTCGATCCGTATTGAGGCGACCGCTCGCACGGTCCCGGAAGCGCACCACGAGCACGAGGCCCTGGATGGAGCCGGTCAGCTCGACGGGCGCGGACTGCGTCAGTGCGAGCGCGAGTCCGGGCTCCCGGCCGACTCCTGCCCGCCCTCCTCGCCGTCTGCATCCGCCAGATTGCCCAGGTGCCATTCCAGCCGGCCCACCACGTCGGCAATGGCCGCCGGGCCTCCCTGGGTTCCCATCACCGCCAGTTGCCAGGCGAGGACATCCACGAACGCGTCCACCGACTTCACGCGGATCGCTTCGGACAGCATTCGCTCCAGGGCGAGGAGGCAAGCGCCCACCAGCGCGCTTCGCGCATCGGCAGGCGCACTTCCCAGGCCACGCTTGCCTTCGATGAGGGAAGCCATGGCCTTCTCGAACGTGGCCTTGGGATCATCCATGTCGCCTCCGATTGCCCCGCCGGCCCCCGGGAGAGGAGCACGGTGAAATGGGACGACCCACTCAATAGCAGGGCATGCGACCCGCCCCCAAGCCGATTTCCAATCCGGGCTTCCGCGATTTCGAAGTTGACCCGGACTGCCGTTTCGTCTTCGGTGCGGCAAGCCGGGGGATAATGCACGCAACATGACTCGCCGCCCCTTCCCCACGCTCGCCCTCGCCGCCGCGCACTGAAAGACAGCCCCGATGGATCCCGTCGCCCACCTCGCCCTCGCCACGCTCGTCTTCCTCGCCACGCACTTCGTGGCGAGCACGCCCGTCCGCGGTTCGCTGGTGGAGGCGATCGGCGAGAGGGCCTACGTCGGCGCCTATTCGCTCGTGTCGCTCCTCACCATCGGGTGGATGGCGTGGGCGTACCTGCGCGCCCCCTACCAGCCGCTGTGGCAGGTCCCCGGCGTGAAGCTCTGGCCCCTGGTCGTCATGCCCTTCTCGCTGGTCCTGGTGGCCGCGGGCGTCATGACGAGGAACCCCTCGGCGGTGGGGCAGGCCGCGGCGCTCACGGCCGGCGACCCGGCTCGCGGCATCCTGCGCGTCACCCGCCACCCGGTGATGTGGGGCATCGCGCTGTGGGCCGCGGTCCACCTGGCAGCCCGCGGCGACGTGGCGTCGCTGGTCTTCTTCGGGGGCTTCCTGATCCTGGCCCTGGCGGGCACCGCGCTCATCGACGCCCGCAAGGCGGACGCCCTGGGCGAGGAATGGGCGCGCTTCGCGGCCGTCACCTCCAACGTCCCCTTCTCGGCGATCGTCGAGGGGCGGAACCGCTTCTCGGGGGGCGAGATCGGCGCGAAGCGGGTCGCGGCGGGACTCGCGGCCTACGCAATCTTCCTGGCCACCCACCCCTGGCTGTTCGGTGTAAGGGCCTACTAACCCTCGCAATCAGATTACTTTCGGGCGCAAAACCCCGAAAGTGACCTGATTACCGTACAATGCTCGTCCAAGGTTTACGAGGCGCTTCAACCGGTTAGCACCTCCAAGCCCCTCCGCCAGCCCACCGGGCGCGGATTTCCGACGATGCAAGTTTGTCTGCCTGAACCGGTCGAGGGCGTCAAAACCCTCCCAGGCCGATCATTCAGGAGATAACCATCAGTCAGGCTTTCGAAAGTCTCGGGCTTCTGCCCGAGCTGCTCCGCGCCGTCGCGGAACAAGGCTACACAGAACCCACGCCCATCCAGACGCAGGCAATTCCCGTGGTCCTTGCCGGGCGCGACCTGCTCGGCGCGGCCCAGACGGGTACCGGCAAGACGGCCGGCTTCACCCTGCCCCTGCTGCAGCGCCTCGCCCCGTACGCGAGCAAGAGCTTCTCGCCCGCGCTGCACCCGGTGCGCTGCCTCATCCTCACGCCGACGCGCGAACTCGCGATCCAGGTCTACGAAAGCGTCAAGACCTACGGCAAGCACATCGCGCTCAAGCCCTTCGTGGTCTACGGCGGCGTCAACATCAACCCGCAGATCGCCGAGATGCGCAAGGGCGTCGAGATCCTCGTCGCCACGCCCGGCCGCCTGCTGGACCTCATGGGACAGAAGGCCGTGGACCTGCGCCACGTGCAGATCCTCGTGCTCGACGAAGCCGACCGCATGCTGGACATGGGCTTCATCCCGGACATCAAGCGCATCATCAACACGATCCCGGGCTCGCGGCAGACGCTGCTCTTCTCCGCCACTTTCTCGGACGAGATCCGCAAGCTCTCCGCGCAGTTCCTGAAGGACCCGGCCACCGTCGAGGTGGCCCGCCGGAACACGCCGGCCGAGTCCGTGACGCAGTGGGCGCACATGGTCGAGTCGAAGAGGAAGCGCGAGCTCCTCGCCCACCTCGTCAAGACCAACAACTGGGAGCAGGTGCTCGTCTTCTGCAAGACCAAGCACGGCGCCAACCGCCTCGCCTACCAGCTCGAGCGCGACGGCATCAACGCCGCGGCGATCCACGGCAACAAGAGCCAGAACGCCCGCATCGAGGCGCTGGAGAGCTTCAAGCAGAACAAGGTGCGCGTGCTCGTGGCCACCGACATCGCCGCGCGCGGCCTCGACATCGAGGCCCTGCCGCACGTCGTGAACTTCGACCTGCCCACCGTGGCCGAGGACTACGTGCATCGCATCGGCCGCACCGGCCGGGCCGGGATGGAAGGCGAGGCCATCACCATCGTCTGCGCCGAGGACCGCCCCATGTTCGCGGCCGTCGAGGCGCTCATCAAGAAGAAGATCGAGGTCCGGCCCGTGCCCGGCTTCGACGGCACGCGCGCGGCGACCTATCCCGGCGAGATCCCGGAGGACTCGCGCGGCGAGCGCGGCCGTGGCAGGGCCCGCGGCGGACGAGGCGCGGAACGAGGCGCCGAGCGCAGCAGCCGGCCGCCCCGCGACGACAAGCGGACGGAGGAACGCCCTCCCCGCGCGGACAAGCAGACCGAGGTGCGCCCTCCCCGTGCGGAAAGGCAGGCCGATGATCGCCCGCCGCGCACGGAAAGGCAGGCCGATGATCGCCCGCCGCGCACGGAAAGGCAGGCCGATGATCGCCCGCCGCGCTCCGGGAAGCGCGCCGAGGAGCGCCCGCCCAGATCCGCCCCGAAGCCGGGGGCTGGCGACATGGACTTCTCCAAGCCCTACGAGCCCGCGGCGGACGCCAAGCCCATCGAGCAGCCCGACGAGGCCCCGGGGCGCAAGCGCTCGACGCACGCCGTCCCGGCGCTCTTCCGCCGCAAGGCGGCCTGAGCGGCCGCCATGGAGGGCAGCACGCTGCGCGACCCTGCTGCGCGTATCGTGCGGGCACGGGACTACGCGCCGCCCGCGTACCTCGTCGATACCGTCGTCCTGGACGTCGACATCGCGAGGCCGTGGGCGACCGTGCGCGCGAAGCTCTCCGTGCGCCGCAACCCCGAGGGGCCCGGCGGCGCGCTGGTGCTGGACGGCGCCCACCTCAAACTGCTCTCCGTCGCGATCGACGGCCAGCCGCTGGACGCATCGGGATACGCCCTGGCCGACGGCGTTCTGACGGTCCCCGGCGTGCCCGGGGCGTTCACGCTGGAGACGGCGGTGCGCTTCGACCCGTGGAAGAACACGCGGCTCGAGGGCTTCTACGCGTCGCGTGACGGCCTCTTCACGCAGTGCGAGGCCGAGGGCTTCCGCTGCATCACCTACTTCCCCGACCGCCCGGACGTGATGGCCACCTACACGGTGACGTTGCACGCGGCGCGCGACGAGTTCCCGCAGCTGCTGGCCAACGGCAACCTCGTCGCCTCGGCGGAGGAGGCCGGCGGTCGCCATGCCGCCACCTGGGAGGACCCGTTCCCGAAGCCCTGCTACCTCTTCGCGATGGTGGCGGCGAAGCTGGACCTCCTGGAGGACCGCTTCGTCACGGGATCCGGCAAGCAGGCGCTCCTGCAGGTCTACGTCGAGCCGGGCAAGCTCGACCAGGCGGGCTTCGCGATGCAGTGCCTCAAGCGCGCGATGCGCTGGGACGAGGAACGCTACGGGCTCGAGCTGGACCTCGACCGGTTCATGATCGTCGCCGTCGGCGACTTCAACATGGGGGCCATGGAGAACAAGGGCCTCAACATCTTCAACACGAAGTTCGTGCTGGCGCGCGCCGACACCGCGACCGACTCCGACTTCATGATGATCGACCGCGTGGTCGCCCACGAGTACTTCCACAACTGGACCGGCAACCGCGTGACCTGCCGCGACTGGTTCCAGCTGTCGCTCAAGGAAGGCCTCACCGTCTTCCGCGACCAGGAGTACGGCGGCGACGAGTATTCGCGGGCCGTCTCCCGCATCCAGGACGTGCGCGACCTGCGCGAACGGCAGTTTCCCGAGGACGCGGGCCCGATGGCCCACCCCGTGCGCCCCGAGTCCTACGTCGAGATCAACAACTTCTACACTGCCACGGTGTACGACAAGGGCGCCGAGGTCGTGCGCATGTACCAGACCCTGCTCGGCCGGGAAGGCTTCCGCCGCGGCATGGACCTCTACTTCGAGCGTCACGACGGGCAGGCCGTGGCCTGCGACGACTTCCGGGCGGCGATGGCGGACGCCAACGGCGCCGACCTGGAGCAGTTCGGCCGCTGGTACTCGCAGGCCGGCACGCCCGTGATCGAAAGCCGCGGCGTGTACGACCCGGCCGCGCGCACCTACACGCTCACCCTCGCGCAGTCCTGCCCGCCGACGCCGGGGCAGGAGGAGAAGCTGCCCTTCCACCTCCCGGTGGCCGTGGGCCTCGTGGGACCGCAGGGCCGCGACATGCCGCTGCGCCTGGAGGGCGAGGATGCCGCGCACGCGTCCCCCGACCCCAAGACGGGCGAGATCACGCGGGTCTTTTCCCTCACGCAGGCGAGCGCGTCGCTGGTCTTCACCGACGTCGCCGAACCGCCGGTCCCGTCGATTCTTCGCGACTACTCGGCGCCGGCGGTGCTGCGTCACGACTACGCCGACGCCGAGCTCACGCACCTGATGGCGCACGACGCCAACCCGTTCAACCGCTGGGAGGCGGGCCAGGTGCTCGCCACGCGGATCCTGCTCGCGGGCGTCGATGCCCTTCGTGCCGGCCGCGCGATGGAAGTGCCGCCCGCCTACGTCGAGGCGCTCGGCCGGGTGCTCACCGACGGCGCGCGCGACCCGGCGTTCGCCGCGGAGTGCCTGCAGCTGCCCGGCGAGGGCCTGATCGCGGAGCAGATGGCCGTAGCCGACCCGGACGCGATCCACGCTGCGAGGAAGCATCTCATCCTCGCCGTGGCGCAGCGCTACCGCACGCGCTTCGAGGGCGCGTTCCGCCACTTCACCGTGCCCGGCGCCTACTCGCCCGACGCAGCCGCCGCTGGCCGCCGCGCGCTGCGCAACGCGGCGCTCGGCTACATCATGGCGATCGACGACTCGACGGCGCGCGCGCTCACGTTCCTCGAGTTCCGCCGCGCCGAGAACATGACGGATGCGATGGCCGCCCTCGCCTGCCTGGCGAACTCGGCGGGGGCGGAGCGCGACCGCTCGCTCGCCATGTTCCACGACCGGTGGAAGGACGAGGCGCTCGTCGTCGACAAGTGGTTCCGCGTGCAGGCGACCTCGGACCTGCCGGGGGCGGCTGCCCGCGTCGAGGCGCTGCTCGCGCACCCCGCCTTCGACCTGCGCAACCCCAACCGCGCCCGTTCCGTCCTGCACGCGTTCGCGATGGACAATCCCACGCACTTCCACGCCGCCGACGGTTCCGGATACGCGCTCGTCGCGAAATGGACCGTCGAGCTCGACCGCCTCAACCCGCAGGTCGCATCCCGGCTCGCGCGCGCGTTCGACCGCTGGCGCAAGCTCGACGAGGGGCGCCAGCGCAACGCCCGCGCCGCCCTCGAGTCCGTCGCGGGCTCGCCGTCGGTCTCGGCCGACGTCTCCGAAGTCGTGGGGCGCGCGCTCGCCTGACGGCGGCGCGCAAACGACGAGGGCCGCATCCGCGGCCCCGTCGGCGAACAACGACCGCGGTCGCGGTCAGTTCTTCTTGATCTGCTCCAGCACCTTGAAGGTGGACTTCGACGCGCCGTGAAACAGGCGCTTGAAGGCCTTGGACAGGCAACGGCGCTCGAGGGTGTTGCGACGGGTACGTTTGCGTTCGGCCATGGCCAGCTCCTTGTAGCGGAACCTGCGATTATACCGTAGCCCCGGCGCCGGCGCACCCTGTCGACGGGCGGGCCCTCATCCCGGCAGGCGCACCCCGCCGTCGATGATCTCGGCGTCCGTCCGGCTGCCGTCGGGCCTGACCAGCGCCCCCTTGGCCCGGGCGAGCCCGCGTTCGAAGACCCCCTCGAAGCGCGAGCCGTCGGCGAACCAGAAGGTCCCCTTGCCCTGCGGCACCCCGTTGACCATCTCGCCCTCGTACTTCTGGCCGGAGGCATGGAAGTAGGCCCCCGTGCCCGTGAGCGCCCCCTCGCGGATGTCGCCCTCGTAGCGGTCGTTGTTGGAGAAGTAGTAGACGCCCTTGCCGTGCGCCAGCCCGTCCACGAACGGAGCCTCGATCCGGTCGCCGCCCTTCGCGAAGTAGCGCCCCTTGCCGTGGGGCTTGCCACCGGCAAGCTCGCCCTCGTAGCGATCGCCGCTCGCGAAGCGGTAGATGCCCGTCCCGTTGGCGAGCCCCCCGACGAAGGACCCCTCGATGCGGTCCCCGGATTTCGTCACGTACGTGCCGCGGCCGGCCACCACGCCCGCCTTCACTTCGCCTTCGTAGGTGTCGCCGTTGGCGAACTGGTACTTGCCGCTGCCGTTCGGGCGGTCGTCGGCGAAGGTGCCTTCGTAGCGATCGCCGTTCTCCCATTCGTACTTGCCCGTGCCGTGCTTGAGCCCGTCCAGGAACTCGCCCTGGTACTTGAAGACCTTGGAGGTGTACTGCCCCTTGCCGTGCAACTGGATGCCGCGCATCCCGCCCACGTAGACCGAACCGTCGGCGAAGGTCACTTCGCGTATCCCGGGGGCGATCTCCCGGCCGGGCTGGTCGTCCTTGGGCTTGGGCGCTGGAGGGGCAGCCGGCGCCGCGGCTGCCGCCGGGGCCGCCGATGGCGAGGCGGCAGTGACGGAGGGCGGCGCGGTCGCCACCCTTGCCGCCGCCACGGCGGGTGCCGGCTCCTCCTTCGCGGCGGTCGCCGGCGGCGAAGTGGCCGACGTTGCCGCCGTCGCGGGGGGAGGCACCACGGCGGGCGATGCGGCAGGCGCCGCCGCCGCTGCCGCGCGCCCGCGCCCCAGCATCGAATCGACGCGATTGCGCGCCAGCGACGCGAAGACGCCGTTGGGATACTTCTCGAGGTAGGCCTGGATGTCGTTGGCGTTGCTGGAGTCCTGCACGCTCTTCCAGAACTGGAGCTCGAGCTGCGCGGCCATGTCGGCCGACGGGCCGGCGCCCGCCTGGCCGGTGCCCGCGGCGGGCTGGCGCCCCGTCGCGTTGAAGACGAAGTCCCCCTTGATCGACGAGAGTTCCCACGGCGTCTGCAGGCGCTTGGTGTCGCGTTCCACTCCTTCGCGGACCTTGCGGAAGAGGACTTCCACCGGCATGTCCGGGACCTTGATGTTCTGCAGGATGTGGCCCGTGTAGATGCCGTTCCGGCCGAAGCCGTCGGCGGCCGTGGCGCCTGGCGCGGTCGCGTATGCGATCAGGGTGCCGGAAGGCCCGCCCATCTGCGCAAGACCGGTGGCGGAGACCTTGAAGGTGTCGCGGAAGGGGTTGTCGCGGCAGGCGTCCAGGATGACGAAGTTGAAGCGCGTCCGGGCACGCTCCATGCGGTCGAAGACCTGCGAGACCTCCACGGAAAAGAACGTGACGTCGTCCTCGGATCCCATGACCGCGTCGATGGGGATGAGGTAGTTGCGGTCCTTGAACTGCATCGCGTGGCCCGCATAGAAGAAGAGCGCCGCCTCGGCGCCGTCGAGCGCCTTGCCGAACTCCTGCAGCGCCGCGATCATCTGCGCGCGCGACGTGTTCTCCTTGACGATCGTCTTGAAGCCCATCTCCCGGAGCGCCGCGCCCAGGTCGCGCGCGTCGTTCCCCGCGTTGCGAAGCGGCGAGGACGGGTAGGCGTTGTTGCCGATGAGGAGCGCCACGCGACCGTTGGCCATCGCGGCCGGCGCGAAGGCCACGAGGATCGCCAGCGCGGCGAGGGCGGCGATCGTGCGCAGGCGGGTGGCGGGAATTCCTGTCGTCATCGTCTTGGCGGGCCCGGGGCGCGAAGCCCGGGGCCGGACCGCGGATTATCGCTCAAGACGCCATGCCCGACGGCAAGCTCAGCGTGCCAGCCCCGCGAGTTCGGGAATGTCGGGGCGCTCCCCGGCGAGCTGCGCCCACGCCTCCCGCGAATCCTGCGCCGCGCCGAGTTCCTGGAGGAGCATCGCCAGGAGGACGCGGTCGGGGAACGTCCGGGCGGCCGCGCGCGCCTTTTCGGCCGTCGCGATCGCCTCCGCCGGCAGCGTCTCGAACCGGGCCTCGGCCGGCTCGCCCGTGCCCGTGGCACAGGTCCACGCATAACCCTGGCCGGCCGCGAGGCGCACGGGCAGGCGGATCGATGTCCCCTTGGTGCCGCCGCGGAACACCTCCTTTCCCGCCGCCGTGGTCACGACCACCGCGTGGCTGGCGTTCGCGTCGCCTGCGCATCGCAGGGTCGGCTGGAGCGTGGCGATCTTCGCGCCCACGGGATAGGCCGGCCCGGCCTTCTCGCTCCTGGGTGCCGGGGCGCTGCGCATCCGCAGGCTGGCGGTGGCCGCCCGCGACGTCTGCACCAGGATCGCCATGTTCGCCTTGACCGCGGGGATGCGGCTGGCAGGCGCGCTCCCCTTTTCGGCCTTTACCCCCTGCCGGGTCACGACGAACTCGCCCGGTCCCTTCAGGGAGAATTCTTCCCCGGCCACGACGTACATCACCGACGCGCTGGCGTCCCGGCCCAGCACGAGCCGCGTGCCGGGGAGCAGCTCGGCGAGGAAGGCCGGGCGGCCGGCGCCGTTCACCGCGACCTCGCCCCGGAAGTCCGAGACGAACGCGACGGGGTCGGCCCCACGCGCAGCCAGCGAAACGAGGAAAAAAAGGCCGATGCAAAGAGCGCGATCGACGGGTCTCATGGTCGTATCCCCGGCGCGTTCCTACTTCGCGAGGCTCTCGAGCTCCGGAAGGTCGGTTCGCTCCTGGGCCAGCTTGCCCCAGGCTTCCTGCGCCTCCTGCTCCGCACCCATTTCCTGCAGCAGGAGCGCGTACATCAGGCGATCGGTGAACTCCGCCCTCTCGGGGGGGCGCCGCTTCTCCGCGCCCTGGATGGCCGCCGCGGGAAGCGTGCGGAACCGCGCGGCCCCGATCTCCTCGCCGGCCACGGAAACCGTCCAGGCGTATTCCGTGTCGGGCTGCAGCTTCACCGGGAAGCGGTGGCTCGTGGCCGCAACGCGCGCCTTGGCGACCGGCTTGTCCTCCCTGCCCGCGACGGCGATCGCGACGTCGGCCTGCGCCTTCGCGTCCGGCGCCGTCCAGCGAAGGGTCGGCTGCAACTGCGTCACCGCGCCGCGGGTCGGGAAGTCGAGCCTCGCCTTCGCCGCGGGCTTCGCTGGGGCGATCGAGCGCATGCGGATGCTGGCCGACGACGACTGCGCGACCTTCACGAGGACCTCGCTGTTCGCGCGCCACGGCGTCTCGCGGGCCGCCGGGGGGATGCCGTGGGCGGCGTCGATGCCGCGCTCGCCCACCGAGTAGTCGCCTGGGCCCTTCAGCTGGTATTCCTTGCCCGACTGGATGTACATCACGGTCACCTGGCCCTCCTTGCCCACGGCGATCTTCTGGCCCCTGGCCAGCTCGCTCATGAGCAGCGGGCGCGGGGCGCCGTCGACGGAAGCCTCGCCCTTGAGGTTGGTGATGAACGCGATGCCGTCGGCGGCCAGCGCCGTGATCGCCGCAAGGGCCGCCGCCGTGGCGAGGAGTGCGCGAAGTGTCGTTTTCATGTGGACCTCCTTCATGTCGCCGCAGGCGCCGGCCGCGCCGTGCGGATGCCCCAGATGCCCACGGGGCTGTGTCCCTTGATCTGGTGGGTGCCCAGCGGGTCGAAGTGAAACCCTTCCCCCATCCGGCTCACCACGGACTCGGTAATGAGTATCTTACGCCCGAGCTCCTTGGTCAGCCCCTCCAGCCGCGCGGCCACGTTGACCGCGTCCCCGATGGCCGAATAATTGTGCCGCTCCGACGATCCTATGTTGCCGACGGTGACGGTGCCGAAGTTGATGCCGATGCCTATGACGAGCGTCGGCAGGCCCTCCTTCTCGAACTCCGCGTTGAGCTCGTCGAGCTCGGACATCATGTCCAGCGCGCACTTCACCGCGTCGCCGCAGGGATCGTCCGACTTCCGGGGCGCCCCGAACAGGACCATCAGGCCGTCGCCGATGAACTTGTCGACGGTGCCCTCGTGGCGGTGGACGGCGTGCACCATGCGGTCGAAGTACCGCTGCAGGACGGTGGTCACGACGACCGGGGGCATGCGCTCCGAGAGCGTCGTGAACGCCCGGATGTCGCTGAAGAGGATGCACACGTCGGCGAGCTGGCCGCTCACGCCGGGGGAGAGGCTCCCCGCGAGCATCTCGTTCATCACCGCGGGGCTCACCTGCCCCGCGAAGGTCCGCCGCAGGCGGCCGCGTTCGACGGTGTTCTCTATGCCGTCCACGATCGCCCGCGTGACGAAGCCGGCCCAGATCGTGAAGGCGATGGAGGCGACGGGCACCAGGACCTGGTGCGCGCGGATGGCGTAGAGGCCGGCGCCGCCCACGACGGCGGTGAGGCCGAGGACGATCGCGAGGGCAGTCGCGAGGCGGAAGTGGAAGAAGACGAGGCCGGCGGCGAGCAGGCACAGGGACCAGCGCAGCGCCTCCCCCATCGGCTGCAGCAGGCCGCTCGCCAGGTGGCTGCGCATCACCTGCAGGTGGGTGATGACGCCTGGCTGGCTGAGTCGCGCGCGCCCGTCGGCCCGGTCGACGTCGATCAGGCGCACCGGCAGCTCCCAGCGGTCGGCACGCTTGAGCACGTAACCCACGAGCACGATGCGGCCGGCGAAGGCCGCCCGGAGCCGCTCGGACTGGCCCTGCTCCTTCCAGGCGATGACGTCCTGCATGGGGATGTACTCCATCCGCGCGCCGACGCTGTAGTCGATGTAGCCCGCCTCCACCGGAAGGCCCAGGCCGCGGAGCATCTGCCCGACGAGCGTGCGGGCGGTCCGCTCGGTGCCGAGGGCCGCCTCGTCGAAGCGGCGCGAGACCGAGTCCGGGTCCCGCAACTGCTGGTCGATGCCCAGGCCCTCTTCGCCGATCACGCGCGCGAACGTCGGGTGCATGCGCGCCGCGCGTCCCTCCCGGTCGACGGTAAGCGCGAAGACGGCGACGGTCTTCTGGCGAAGGTCGCGGATGGAACGGAAGAGCGCGAGGTCGTAACCCGGCACGATGTCGTCGTACGAGCGCTCCGGGGGCACCACGTCGACCCCCACCGCGCGGGGCCGGGCTTCGGCGAGGGCGACGAAGAGCCGCGCGAAGTGCCTGTGCCAGAGCGCCACGGGCTCCGTGAAGACCTCCTCGCTGCCCTCGTCGATGCCGACCAGGACCACGTCGTTCTCGATGGGGTGCGGCCAGTGGTCGCGCAGGACCTGCATCTGGTAGTCGAAAGCGAGGCGCTCGAGGATCGCGAGCGGCGCGTCCTCGCGGTTTGGCAGCCGGCTCGCCGCGACGAGGAAGACCGCCACGAGCAGGTAGAGAACCACGCTTCGCGACCGGGGCTGGCTCCACAGCCGGCGTGCGATCGCGGCGAGGGCCGGTCCGCGTGCCTTCTTGTCGGGGGTGGGTGCGCTGGGCGTCGCCATCAATGGCGATTCTCGCGGGGGCGGCGGGCCTAGGGAATCACGACCTGGCGGACGACGCGACCGCTCGCCAGCCTGTCGAACCCCGCGTTGATGTCCTCCAGCTTCAGGTGATCGCTCATCAGCCGGTCGACGGGGAGCTTTCCCTCCTTGTAGAGGGCGATGTACCGGGGCAGGTCGCGCACCGGCACGCACGAGCCCACGTAGCTGCCCTTGACAGTGCGCTCCTCCGCGGTGAGGTTCACGTGCTGCAGGGGCCAGCGGTGGTCCGGATGCGGAAGGCCGGCGGTCACCGTGGTGCCTCCCCGCCGCGTGATGCGGTAGGCGAGTTCCATGGCCTGCACCGATCCCGCCATCTCGAAGGCGAAGTCGACGCCGCCGCCGGTTGCGTCCCTCACCTGCTGGATGGCGTCGGGCGCCCTGGCGTTGACGCAGTGAGTGGCGCCCAGGGAGCGCGCGAGGTCGAGCTTGTCGTCGAACAGGTCCACGGCGACGACGGCCCTCGCCCCGGAGAGAACCGCCGCGAGGATGCTGTTCATCCCAACGCCGCCGAGGCCGACGACGGCGGCGGTGGTGCCGGGAGTCATGCGGGCGGTGTTGACCACCGCCCCGACGCCGGTGAGGACGGCGCATCCGAAGAGCGCGGCCTCGTCGAACGCGAGCGTCGGGTCGACCTTCACGAGGGAGCGGCGCGAGACCACCGCGTAGTCGGCGAACGCGGAGACGCCCATGTGGTGGTTGACGGGCTTGCCGCCCATCGACAGGCGCCGGCCGCCGCCGAGGAGCGTTCCCGCGGTGTTGGCGGCAGCGCCGGGCTCGCAGAGCGCGGGCCGGCCTTCCATGCAGGGCACGCAGTGCCCGCAGCTCGGGACGAACACCATCACGACGTGGTCACCCGGCTCGAGGTCCGCGACGAAGGGACCGCACTCGACCACTTCGCCGGCCGCTTCGTGGCCCAGCGCCATCGGTACGGGGCGGGGGCGGTCGCCGTTGATGACCGAGAGGTCCGAGTGGCACAGGCCGGCGGCACGGACTCGCACCAGCACTTCCCCGGGGCCGGGCGGGGCGATGTCGATTTCCTCGATCCGCAGCGGCCGGCTCTGCTCGTAGGGCTGCGGCGCTCCGACGACGTGAAGGACGGCTGCGCGGGCTTTCAAGGCTCTCTCCTCGGCGGTGCTCGCAACGAGGTTATCGCCCGCAGCGGTGCGCGCGCAAGGCGGGCGCGCAAAAAACGAAAGGGCCACCCCGTTCGGGGTGGCCCTTTCTGGTAAGGCCCTGGCGATGACCTACTTTCTCACGGGCAATCCGCAATATCATCGGCGCGACGTCGTTTCACGGTCCTGTTCGGGATGGGAAGGGGTGGGGCCAACGCGCTATGGTCGCCAGGAATTCTGTGTCGTGGTCGCCTGTGTTCTGGGCGGGCGGCCACGCGCTTGTTCGGGGGGTACATGAAGGTTGGGTAGTAGTGCCTCGGCGCCGTTTTGGTGGCGCGCACAGGCTTTTCAAGCAGAGTTATAGAGTCAAGCCGCACGGGCAATTAGTACTGGTTAGCTCAAGGCGTTGCCGCCCTTGCACACCCAGCCTATCAACGTCCTGGTCTCGGACGACCCTTCAGGGGGGTTGAACCCCCGGGAGATCTCATCTTCAGGCAAGTTTCCCGCTTAGATGCTTTCAGCGGTTATCTCTTCCGCATTTAGCTACCCG
>JAABQW010000285.1 GCA_011391275.1 Betaproteobacteria bacterium | reverse complement strand
GGCGCTACTCCGTCATCACCAAGGGCCCGCTCACGGGCGCCATCGCCTGCTCGAATTCCGGCGGCTACGTCGGCGCAGAGATCAAGATGGCCGGCTGGGACATGATCATCGTCGAGGGCAGGAGTGCCAAGCCGGTGTTCCTGCACATCGAGAACGACAAGGCCGAGCTCCTCGACGCGGACGAGATCTGGGGCAAGTCCACCTGGGACACCGAGGCGTACCTCAAGAACCGCTTCCAGGACCCGCAGGTCCGTGTCTCGAGCATCGGCCCGGCCGGAGAGACGGGCTGCCTCTACGCCGCCGTGGTGAACGACCTGCACCGTGCCGCCGGGCGCTCAGGGGTGGGCACGGTGATGGGCTCGAAGAACCTCAAGGCCATCGCGGTGCGCGGCACGAAGGGCGTGGGCAACATCAAGGACCCGGCCGCCTTCATGAAGGCCACCACGGCCGCCAAGAAGGTCCTGGCCGACAACGCGGTCACCGGGCAGGGCCTGCCCAAGTACGGCACGCAGGTGCTCATGAACGTGATCAACGAGATCGGGGCGCTGCCCACGCGCAACCACCGCGACGTGCAGTTCGATGGCGCCAAGGACATCTCGGCGGAGGCGATGCACGCGCCGCGCAAGACCGACGGCAAGGCGAACCTCGTCACCAACCAGGCCTGCTTCGGCTGCACCATCGCCTGCGGGCGCATTTCCAAGATCGACGAGTCGCACTACACCGTGGTCAACAAGCCGCAGTACTGGGCCGCCTCGGGGGGCCTGGAGTACGAGGCGGCCTGGGCGCTGGGCGCGGCCAACGGCGTGAACGACCTCGAGGCGCTCACCTACGCCAACTTCCTCGCCAACGAGGACGGCTGGGACCCGATCTCCTTCGGCGCGACCGTGGGGGCGGTGATGGAGCTCTACGACATGGGCGTGCTGAAGAAGGAGCAGCTGGGCATCGAGGCGCCCTTCGGTTCCGCGAAGGCCCTCACGTTCTTCGCGGAGCAGGTGGGCAAGGGCCAGGGCTTCGGCAAGGAGATCGCGCTGGGCTCGAAGCGCCTCACCGCCAAGTACGGCCACCCGGACCTCTCGATGACCGTGAAGGGCCAGGAGTTTCCCGCCTACGACTCGCGCGGCATCCAGGGCATGGGGCTCGCCTATGCGACTTCGAATCGCGGCGCCTGCCACCTGCGCGGCTACACCGTCGCGAGCGAGGTGCTGGGCATCCCGGTGAAGACCGATCCACTCGCGACCGAGGGCAAGGCGGGGCTCGTGAAGGCGTTCCAGGACGCCACCGCGGTGTTCGATTCCTCGGGGTTGTGCCTCTTCACCTCGTTCGCCTGGACGCTGCAGGACGTCGCCCCGCAGCTGCAGGCGGCCTGCGAGGGCGACTGGTCGATCGACAACCTCAACCTCGTCGGCGAGCGCATCTGGAACCTGGAGAAGGAATTCAACCTCGCCGCCGGGCTCACCAAGAAGGACGACGACCTGCCCAAGCGCCTGAAGACCGAGGCCGCGAAGACCGGCCCGGCCAAGGGGCTCGTCAGCGGCCTCGACAAGATGCTCCCCGAGTACTACCAGCTTCGCGGCTGGAACGCCGAGGGGATACCCAGCGCCGAGACCCGAAAGCGCCTCGGCACGTCCGCGCTGAAGTAGCGTGAAGCACCTCATCCTCGGCAACGGGCCCGCGGGCGTCGTCGCGGCCGAAACGCTGCGGAAGCTTGCGCCCGGCGACGCCATCACGCTCCTGGGCGACGAGCCCGGCCCGCCCTACTCGCGCATGGCCATCCCCTACCTCCTCATGGGCAACATCGAGGAGCCGGGAACGTGGCTGCGCAAGGACCCGTCGCACTTCGAGCGGCTGGGCATCGCGCTCAAGGCGGGGCGCGCGGTGTCGGTCGATACGGCACGCCGCGAGGTCCGCCTCGAGTCCGGAGAGACGCTCGCCTGGGACCGGCTCCTCGTCGCGACCGGCTCGCGGCCGAACCGCCCCCCGATACCGGGCATCGACCTGCCCGGCGTGCATCCCTGCTGGACGCTCGCGGACGCGCACGCGATCGCCGCGCGGGCCCGCAAGGGCAGCCGCGTGGTGCAGATGGGCGCGGGCTTCATCGGCTGCATCATCATGGAAGCGCTCGCCGCCCGCGGCGTCGATCTCGCCGTGGTGGAGATGGGCGACCGGATGGTGCCGCGCATGATGCCGCCGCGGGCGAGCGAGCTCATGCAGGCCTGGTGCGCGCGCCAGGGCGTGCGCGTGATCACCGGGGCGCGGGTCGCCGAGATCCGCCCGTCGGGCGAGCACCTCGCGGTGAGCCTCACCGACGGCCAGTCGTTCCCGGCCGACCTCGTCATCTCGGCCACCGGCGTCACGCCCAACACGGGCTTTCTCGAAGGCAGCGGCGTGGACTGCGACCAGGGCGTCCTCGTGGACGAGCGCATGGAATCCAGCGTGAAGGGAATCTACGCGGCCGGGGACGTGTCGCGCGCGCCGGAATTCGACACGGACCGCAAGATCTCCTACGCGATCCAGCCCACCGCGGTCGAGCAGGCGCGCATCGCGGCGCTCAACATGGCCGGGCTCGACGCCGTTTCCCCCGGCGCGCTCGCCATGAACGTCCTCGACACGCTCGGGCTCGTCTCGGCGTCCTTCGGGCAGTGGCACGGCGTCCCGCACGCGCAAGGCGGCGCCTGGGTGGAGGAGCGCGACGTGGATCGTTTCCGCTACCTGCGCCTGGAGTTCAAGGACGACCGCCTCATCGGCGCCACCAGCGTGGGCCTCACCGAGCACGTCGGCGTGATCCGCGGGCTCATCCAGGGGCGAGTCCCGCTGGGCGAATGGAAGCAGAAGCTCCTGGCCGACCCGAGCCGTCTCATGGAGGCCTACCTCGCGCGCGCGCAGGCGGCGTCCTGAAGCGGCCGATGCGCATCACGCTCAAGCTCTACGCGACGCTCACCGACTACCTGCCCCCGGCCGCGCGCCACGACAACATCCTCGAGCTCGACGTCGACGAGGCAGCCAGCATCGAAGCGGCCATCGCGCCCTTCGGATTGCCGCCGCGGCTCACCCACCTCGTGCTCGTGAACGGCGTGTTCGTGCCGCCCGGGGAGCGGGGCACGCGGGCGCTGCGCGAAGGCGATGTGCTCGCCATCTGGCCGCCCATCGCCGGTGGCTGACCCCCCACAAAAAAAGGGGTCAGATCCCTTTTCCGAAATTCAGGAAAAGGGATCTGACCCCTTTTTCTGGGAGATGGCGCTGACGCGCGGCGATTTCCTGCGACTGTTGCCCGTGGCGGTCGGCAACGCGCCGTACCGCGTGCAGGGCGAGGAGATCGCCTCCAACGGCAGCTCGCCCGCGTGGCGCATCCGCCTGGAGGAACGGCCCGCGCGCGCGTTCGGGCCGGTGGCGATCCCCGTGCTCGCTGTGACGCTCTACATCGAGGGCGCGCCGGAGGAGACGGCGCACTCGTTCGTGGCGCGCTTCCTCCTCGGCTACCAGCGCGCCGGGGGCTGAGCGCCTACGGGGCGAACGAGTAGATCTGCACGTCCCCGGTGTTGACCGCCACGCCGGCCACGCCCGAGCCGCCGTACAAGTGAAACGCCGGGCCGTGCACGGCCCCGCCCACGCCGTGCACCGCCTGGAGCGGCGAAGGGATCGCGGTCCAATCGCCCTCGCCCGCGGCGATGGCCTCGGCGCTGCCGATGACGGTCATGGGACTGCCCAGCCGTTCGCCACCGGCCACGAACAGGTGGGTGGGCGAGGCGGCGGCCGCGAACCCGGAGCGCCGCGCGCCCAGGCTGGGGCCCGAACGCCACGTCTCGCTCGCCGGGTCGAAGATGGAGACGTTCGCGTAGGTGGAGCCCAGCGCGCTGCGGCCCCCGATGAGCCACAGCTCGCCCTGGAACGCCACGAGCTGCGAATGGTCCCGCGCCACGGCGCGGTCGCCGCGGATCACGCGCGACTGCAGCGTCACCGGGTTCACCTGGTGGAGGTCGCCTCCACGGTCCGCGAAATACGCGAACCCGTCGAGCACCGCCGCACTGCTCGCAATCACGTCCGGCAGTTGTGCGAGGGGCTCCCACGAACCGCCGGCGAATCGGTAGCGCCAGCCGTTCACGGTGTCCCCCGGATCCAGGCCGTCGCGGTTGCCGCCCGCGACCAGCAGCTCGCCCTCGATGGCGACCGCGGCCGCGTGGTCGCGGCCCGCCGGCAGGGGCGGAAGCGTCGTCCAGCGGGACGCCGCCGCGTCGAAGCACTGCACGTCGCGCTGCGCGACGTAGCCGCCCGCCACGCAGGTGCGCGACCCTGCAGTCGCCGTGGCGACCTCGGACTGCGCGGACGGCATCGGCGGGCCCTTGCGCCAGGTGCCCGCGGTGGGCACCGCCGGCTGCACCTCGTGGCACGCGGCGCCGGCCAGGCGCGACAGGCGCACGGGGGCGAGGGTGCCGCTGCCAAAGGCGGGCAGCCTGGATTCCCACTGGACCGAGCCGCGCTCGCAGCCGGCGAAATCGAACTGCACGCGCCCCCAGTCGACGAGCGACACCGCCGCCGGGTTGAAGGAAGAACCGAAGCGCGCCCCGACCGGCCTCAGGTTGTTCTCGAGCTCGAAGCGGCTGCCCCCCGTCGCCGACACGCCGATCGTCCAGGCCTGCTCGCCGCGCTCGTCGTAGGTGAACCAGTACACCTGGTTGCGGCCGTCGGGCAGTTCTTCCACCTGCCAGCCCTCGCCGTTGTGGGCGGGATCGAACCACGACCCGCTGCGGCTGCGCAGCCCGTCCATCGCGCGGGAACCGGCCGCGGTGAGCCGCCGCTTGCCGCCGCACTCAAGCTCCGAGAGCGCGGTGAGCCGCACGATCTCGCGCGTGCCCGAGCCCCAGCCGGGCGGGCCCGAGTAGCTCACCTCGCCGCGGTTGCAGTCGAGGAAGCGGAACTCGATCGTTCCCCACGGCAGGATCTGCAACGCCGCCGGTTCGAACGCCGCGCCGAAGCGCGGGCCCCGCGTCGTGAATGCGCCCTCGAAGCGGATACGGTCGCCCTCGATGCGCCCGTCCTGAGCGAGGATCCAGGCCTGCTGCGCGGGGCTGCCGTCCGGCGGGTAGGTGAACCACACCACGAGTGCGGTGCCGCGGTCGAGGACCTGCAGCGTGAATCCCTCGCCGTTGCGCGCGGCGGTGTACCACGATCCGGAGAACGCCGGCCCCACCCACAGCGGGGCGATCGCCTTGCCCGCGATCGCCTTTCCCGGGATAGCGTGCCGGTCGCGTTTCGCCCCGGCGTGCGCGTCCTCGCGGCACGCGCTTCCCTCGAAGGCGAGGCAGCAAGCCAGGAGACCGGTGGCAAGCAGGGACAGTCGTCGCATCGCGCGAGACTAGCACCGGAAAAGCGCGCCGTGGAGCCCCGCCGCCGTGCGGTCAGCCCTTGCGCGCGGGGCGCACGGCCATGGCGAACGCGGCCCAGGAGGCCACACCCACGGCCGCGAGGGCGAGGCTCACCGTCCGGTAGCCGCCCGCGGCGACGAGGATGCCTGCCCCCGCGAACGGGCCGGCCGCGCGCGCCAGCAGGACGGGAGTCGCCATGAGGCCGGTGAGGCCGCCATAGCCGTCGCGGCCCCAGATCTCCGCGGGCACCGTGCCGCGCACGATCGTCATCACGCCGTTGCTCGCGCCGTAGAGGATGGCGAAGGCCACGACGGCCCAGGTGCCGCCCCCGGCAAAGGCGAGGATCGCGAGCGACACCGGGAACACGAAGAGCGCGATCTCCCCCACCCTGGCCGGGCTCGCACGGTGGGCGAAGGCGAACTCCGCGATGCGCCCGGCCACCTGCATGGGCCCCACGAGGGCGGCGAGCCAGGCGGCCTTCTCGGGCGTGAAGCCCTGCTCCTTCAGCATCGCGAGGAGGTGCAGGCCCATGGCCGCGAAGGCGAGCATGTTCAGCGTGAAGGCGACGGCGAGCCAGCGGAAGCGCCGGTCCGCGACGAGCCGCGCCCTGCCCGCGGCGTCGTCGGCCGCGCCGGCCGGCGCGTCGGCGGGCCGGCCCTTCGCCGGCAGGAAGAGCGCGTGCAGCGGCACGCACAGCGCGAGGTTGATCGCAGCGAGCACCAGAACCGCCTCGCGCCATCCCATTTCCGTGGCGAGCCACTGCGTGAGCGGCCAGAAGACGGTGCTCGCGAACCCCCCGGCCAGCGTGAGGACGGTGATCGCCTTGCGCAGGTCGGCACGGAAGACGAGGGCGAGGCTCGCGAAGGCGGGCTCGTAGAGCACGAGCCCCATCACCGCGCCCAGCCCCGCCCACACCGCGTAGAGCGCCCACACGGAGGTCACCTGCGAAAACGCGGCAAGGAGCAGCGCCGCCCCCAGCGAGCCCGCCGTCATCGCCAGGCGCGCGCCGTGGCGGTCGATGTGCCGTCCCACCGGGGCCGCCACGAGCCCGGAAACGAGGAGAGCGGCCGAGTAGGCCCCGACGACGGCGGGGGGCGAGGCGCCGAGGTCGCGCCCGGCGGCGTCCATCACCACGGCGAAGGCGTAATAGACGCTGCCCCAGGAGACGATCTGGGTGACGCCCAGCGCGGCGACCACGCGCCAGCGCCGGCCCTCGGCGGCGTCCGCCTCAGGCAAGCCCGCGAAGCTCCCGCAGCAGGACCGAGAGCACCGCGAGGTCCAGCGCGCCGGCCCGCTTCAGCTCCTCGCGCATGCCCGAAAGCCGCGCGATGGGCTGCGCGTAGCGCTCCTTCCACGCCGCGATCATCATTTCCGGCTCGGCGCTCTCCGGGGCGAGCTTCGCCACGGCGGTCGTGAGGGTGCGCTGCTGGCTGGCGAGGTCGTCGCGAAGGGTGTTGCGCGCGAGCGCCTGCCACGTCGTGTCGGTGGGCAGCGCCGTGATGCGCTCGCCGAACCAGCGCAGCTCGAGGTCGCCCGCCAGCGCGAAGTAGAGCCGTGCCACGGCTTCCAGCGGCCGCCCCGTCTCCCGGGCCACCTCGGTCGCGTCGAGCACGGCGTAGAGCGCGTCCAGCCCCGCCAGTTCACGGGCGAGCTCCTGCGGCACCCCCTTGGCGGCGAGGCGCGCGGCGGCCGCCTCGAAGGTATCGCGGTCTGCGGTCGAGAGCACCGCGGGCAGCTGGCGCCGGAATGCCTCGAGGCCCGGCTGGAAGATCGCGAGCACCTCGGCAATGGGCAGCGTCTCGCGGCGCCGGCGCAGGAACCACAGCGTCGCCCGGACCACGAGCCGGCCCGTCTCGATGAACATCTCCGACTGCACCGCCGCGTCCACGCGGTTGTCCAGCGCGTCGATGGCGCTCCAGAGCGCGTCGAAGCCGTAGATGTCGCGCACCAGGATGAAGGCGCGCGTGACCTCGTCGGGGGTGGCGCCCGTCTCCTCTTGCATGCGGTGCACGAACACCGGCCCCGTCCGGTTGATCATGGCGTTGGCCACGACCGTCGCGATGATCTCGCGCTTGAGCGGGTGGCGCGGCATCAGGGCGGCGTAGCGCTTCTCGAGCTCGGCCGGGAAATACTCGACGAGCGCCCGCGAGACGTACCCGTCGTCGATGAGAGAGCCCTTCAGGAGGTCGTCGAAGAGGACCATCTTCGAGTAGGCCAGCAGCACCGCGCGCTCGGGCGTCGTGAGCCCCTCGCGGGCGGCCCGCCGCTCGGCGATCTCGTCGTCCGACGGCAGGAACTCCACGGCACGATTGAGCCGCCCCGCCTTCTCCAGCGAGCGGATGAGGGAGGCCTGGGCGTCGAGGAGCTTGTCGCCGCGCATGCCGGAGACCGACAGCGACTGCGTCTGGAAGTAGTTGTCGGCGAGCACGAGCCGGCCCACCTCGTCGGTCATCTCCGCGAGCAGCTTGTTCCGCTGCTTCTCGGTGAGCTCGCCGTCGGCGGTCACGAGACCCAGCAGGATCTTGATGTTCACCTCGTGGTCGGAGCAGTCCACCCCCGCCGAGTTGTCGATGGCGTCGGTGCACATGCGCCCGCCGGCCCGCGCGAACTCCACGCGCCCGAGCTGCGTGAATCCGAGGTTGCCGCCCTCGCCCACCACCTTGCAACGCAGCTCCGAGCCGTTCACGCGGATCGCGTCGTTGGCGCGGTCGCCCACGTCGGCGTGCGTCTGGCGGGTCGCCTTCACGTAGGTGCCGATGCCGCCGTTGTAGAGGAGGTCCACGGGCGCCTTGAGGATCGCCTTCATGAGCTCGGCCGGCGTGAGGGTCTCGTCGGCCAGCCCCAGGACGCGGCGCGCCTCGGGCGAGACCGGGATCGACTTGGCCGACCGGGGCCAGATGCCGCCGCCCTTCGAGATGAGTGCCCTGTCGTAGTCCTCCCAGGAGGAGCGCGGCAACGCGAACAGCCGCTCGCGTTCGCGGAAGCTCTTCTCCGTGTCCGCCCCCGGGTCGAGGAAGATGTGCCGGTGGTCGAAGGCGGCCACGAGCCGGATGTGGCGCGACAGCAGCATGCCGTTGCCGAACACGTCGCCGGACATGTCGCCGATGCCCACGACGGTGAAGTCCTGCGACTGCGTGTCCACGCCCGTCTCACGGAAGTGGCGCTTCACGCTCTCCCACGCGCCGCGGGCCGTGATGCCCATCTTCTTGTGGTCGTAGCCGGCGCTGCCGCCGGAGGCGAACGCGTCGGCGAGCCAGTGGCCGTACTCGGCGCTCACCGCGTTGGCGTAGTCGGAGAAGGACGCGGTGCCCTTGTCGGCCGCCACCACGAGGTAGGGGTCGTCGGGGTCGTGGCGCACGACGTCGCGCGGCGGGACCACCGTGCCGCCCTTGAGGTTGTCGGTGACGTCGAGGAGGCCGCGCAGGAAATCCTGGTAGCAGGCCACACCCTCCTTCAGGTACGCCTCGCGATCGCTGGCGGGAGGGGCGGCCTTGAGCACGAAGCCGCCCTTGGAGCCCACCGGCACGATGACCGCGTTCTTCACCATCTGCGCCTTCATCAGGCCGAGGATCTCGGTGCGGAAGTCCTCGGGCCGGTCCGACCAGCGCAGCCCCCCGCGCGCCACCTTGCCGCCGCGCAGGTGGATCGCCTCGAAGCGCGGCGAGTAGACGAAGATCTCGAAGAGCGGCCGCGGCTCGGGCAGGTCGGGGACCTTCGCGCTGTCGAGCTTGAGGGCGAGGAAGTGCTTGCGCTCCCCGCCCGCGCCGCGCACCCAGTGGTTGGTGCGGAGCGTCGCGCGGATCGTGTACAGGAAGCGGCGGAGAATCCGGTCCTCGTCCAGGTTCGCCACCGCGTTCAGCGCCGCCTTCACCTCGTCGTGCAGGCGCTGCTGCGCGGCGTCGCGGTCGCCCTTCGCGGCCGGGTCGAAGCGCGCGTGGAAGATCTCCACCAGCTTCGCGACGATCGCGGGGTGCGCGGCGAGCGTCTGCGCCATGTAGGCCTGGCTGAAGGTGAAGCCCGTCTGGCGCAGGTAGCGCGCGTAGGCGCGCAGCACCACCACGTCCGCGGGCGCGATCGCGGCCTGGGGCGTGAGGCGGTTGAACGCGTCGTTCTCGATCGCGCCGCGCGCGACCTCGAGGAGCGCCTCCTCGGTGATCGCCTTGACCGCCTCGACGCGCTCGATCTCGCGCGCGCTCCTCAGCCCGAAGTCGTGGATGAAGACCGGCGGGGCGCCCTCGAGCCCCACCTCCCAGCCGGCCTCGTCCATCGCCTCCAGCCCCATGTTCTCGAGGATGGGCAGGCTCGCCGACAGCGCCAGCTTCTCGCCGAGGCGGTAGACGCGCAGGCGCAGCGTGCGCGAGTCGGCCTCGACCGGCCGGTACAGGCTCACGGCGAACGGGTTGGCCGCGGCTAGCGTCTCGATGACCGCGATGTCGCGCACCGCGGTGCGCGCCGGGACGGTGTCGCGGTAGGCCGCGGGGAAGGCCGGGGCGTAGCGGCGCAGGAGCGGGTTGGCGCGCTCCTCGCCGCGCGACTGCACGAGGGCGAGCTTGAGGTCGTCGTCCCAGCGCCGGGCCGCCGTCACGATCTCCTCCTCGAGGGCCGCCGCGTCCACGGTCGGCTCGTCGCGCGGGTGCGTGCGCACCAGGATGTGCATGCGCGCGAGCACCGCGTCGGTGAGCTGCACGGTGTACTCCACGCTCGTGCCCGAGAGCCGGCGCTTCAGTATCTCCTGGATGCGCACGCGAACGTCGGTGTTGAAGTTCTCGCGCGGCAGGTAGACGAGGCAGGAGAAGAAGCGGCCGTAGAGGTCGCGGCGCAGGAAGAGCCGCGTGCGCCGCCGGTCGCCCAGGCGCAGCACGCCCATGGCGATCTCGTATAGCGAGGCCTCGTCGACCTGGAAGAGCTCGTCGCGCGGGTAGGCGTGCAGCAGCGCGCGCAGGTTCTTGTAGCCGTGGCTCGCGGCGGGGAAGCCGGCGCGGTCGAGGATGCGCGCCACCTTGCGGCGCAGCAGCGGGATGTCGCCCGGGTCGGCGTGGTAGGCGGCACTCGTGTACAGGCCCACGAAGCGCCGCTCGCCGGCCACCCGCCCCGAGGCGTCGAACTTCTTGACGCCCACGTAGTCGAGGTAGCCCGGCCGGTGCACCGTGGCGCGCGCGTTGGCCTTGGTGAGCACCAGCAGGCGCGGCTCGCGGGCAAGCGCGCGGATCGCCGCCGGCAGCTCGCGGAAGCTCTGCGACTCGCCCCCGAGCCGCGGCTCGCGCAGGACCCCGAGGCCGGAGCCCGGCACGATCCTCAGCCGGTCCTCGCCGCCCTCGGCGGCGAGCTCGTACTCCCGGAACCCGATGAAGGTGAAGTTCTCGTCCACGGCCCAGGCGAGGAAGGCGCGCGTCTCCTCCACGTCGTCGGCATCGAGCCCCTTCGGCGGCTTCGCGAGTTCGTCGACGATGGCGCCCATGGCCTCGCGCATCGGCTTCCAGTCCTGCACGGCAGCCCGCACGTCGGCGAGCGCGGCGAGGAGCCCCTGCTCGAGCGAGCGCAGCCGCTCCGGGTCGCTCTCGCGGTCCACCTCCACGTGGATGAGCGACTCGCGCGCGCCGTCGCGGCCGGCGGGCGCGAACGAGGCGAGCTCGCCCGCGGCGTCGCGGACGGTCATGACGAGCGGATGCAGGAGCAGGTGCAGCGTGTGGCCCTGGCGGTTCAGCTCCATGGTCACCGAATCGACGAGGAAGGGCATGTCGTCGTTCACGATCTCGACCACGGTGTGCGGACTCGCCCAGCCGTGCTCGTCGACTCGCGGGTTGTACACGCGCAGCTTCGGCGTTCCCGTGGCGAAGCGGCGCGCGAAGGCGAGATGCGCCATGGCGGCGCCGTAGAGGTCCTCGGGGGCGCGGGCGCCGAGGTCCTCGGCGTCGACCTGGTCGTAGTAGAGCGCGAGGAACTCGCGGGCCTGCTTCGCGGCCGCACCGGTCAGGCGCTGGCCTGCCAGGCGGATGACGGGATCGAGGATGTCTTGCTTTGAGTCCGGGGCGGAAGGCATGGGAACCTCGTTGTTGTCGTGGCTGGCGCGGCACCGCAGCCCGCTCCTCGTGGGAACTGGCCGGGGGCCGGCCGGGAAGCGCCATTTTCGCCCAAGTCGCGCGGCCTTGTTTACGATGGCGCAATGAAGCCCGCCGAAAACACCCCCCGCCGCATCGGAATCCTGGGCGGCATGGGGCCCGCCGCCGCCCTCGACCTGCAGGCGAAGGTCCTGGCCGCCACCCCGGCGGCGACCGACCGCGACCACCTGCCCGTCGTCGTCTGGAACGTGCCCCAGGTGCCCGACCGCGTCGCCGCCGTGCTCGGCGCCGGTCCCTCGCCCCTGCCGGCCATGGTCGAGGGCGCCCGCGCGCTCGAGGCGGCCGGCTGCGAGGCATTCGCCGTGGCCTGCAATACCGCGCACCACTGGGCGGACGAACTCGCCGCGAGCGTGCGCATCCCGCTCCTGCACATCGCGGACGCCGCGATCGGGGCCATGGCGCGCCGCCCGGTGCCGCCGATGCGGGTGGGAATCCTCGCCACGCGGGGCACGCTCGCGGCGGCGTTCTACGGCGAAAGGCTCGCCCGGCGCGGCTTCCAGTGGATCGCGCCCACCGGGGACGAGCAGGCCCGCCTCGTCGACGAGGCCATCGCGCGCGTGAAGGCCGGGGACGCTGCCGGCGCCCGCGCGCCCTTCGAGGCGGCGGCGAAGGCCCTGGCCGGCCGCGGCGCCGACCTGATCCTGCTCGCCTGCACGGAACTCCCGATCGCCGCCGAGGGCGCCGCCTGCCCCGTCCCGGTCCTCGACGCGAGCCGGGCGCTGGCCGGGGCCCTCGTGGACTTCTCGCTGCGCCGATAAGGGGCGCGCGACGCGCCATCGCGGTGCGCCGGGGTGCGCCGGAGGACCGGCCCCCGGGGAGGGACTCGCGGGCACGCGGCTTGCATGTGGCTTGCCACGGCGTGACGCAGGTGAAGTATCCTAGCCCCCGCGTCGCAAGATGCGGTCCGGCATCCGGGCACCGACAACAATCCAGGAGGAATCACGATGATCCGCAAGTCGCTCGCCGCCGTAGCGGCCCTCGCCCTGCTCGCCGCCACCCCGGCGATCGCCCAGGACCTCACGGGCACGCTCAAGAAGATCAAGGACTCGGGCTCCATCACCATCGGCCACCGCGAGACCTCGATACCGTTCTCCTACCTCGACGAGAAGCAGCAGCCCATCGGCTACTCGATGGACATATGCGCCGCCATCGTGGAGGAGGTGAAGAAGGAACTGGGCCTCGCGCAGCTCGCGGTGAAGTACAACCCCGTGACGCCGCAGACGCGCATCCCGCTGGTGGCCAACGGCACGGTGGACCTCGAGTGCGGCTCGACCACCAACACGCTGACGCGCCAGAAGCAGGCGGACTTCTCGCACGTCACCTTCATCGGCGGCACGCGCCTGCTGGTGAAGGCGAAGTCGGGCATCAAGGAGGTCGAGGACCTCCGCGGCAAGTCGATCTCGGTGTCGCAGGGCACCACCAACGAGCGCGTGATCAAGAACCTCTCCGACAAGCTGAACCTCGGCATCAAGATCCTCAACGTGAAGGACCACGGCGAGGGCTTCCTGGTGCTCGAGAGCGGGCGCGTGGACGCGAACGTGAGCGACGACATCCAGCTCATGGGCCTGCGTTCCAAGGCGCGCAACCCGAACGACTACGTGGTCACCGGCCGGCTCCTCTCCTACGAGCCCTTCGGCCTGATGCTGCGCAGGAACGACGCCGACTTCAAGCTCGTCGTGAACCGCACGCTCTCGGGCCTCATGCGCACGGGCGAGATCGAGAAGATCTACGCGAAGTGGTTCGACCCGCTGGGCGCGCCGATCACGCCGACGCTGCGCACGGCCTTCGAGATCCAGGCGCTGCCGGAGTAGCGTCCGTGGTGCGCGAGCGGCGCGAGGGCGAAGGCTGGAAGGAACTGCTCGCGGTGGACTGCCGGTGCGTGCCGGGATGACCGCCGAACGGCCGTGGCTGCGTTTCTACGGGAGCGTGCCGGCCTCGATCGACTACCCGAAGGTCACGTTGTACGAGGCGCTCGCGGCGACGGCCCGCCGCGTGCCGGGTTCGATCGCCTGGGACTTCCTCGGCACGAAGGCGACCTACGGCGAGTTCCTTGCCGCCGTGGACCGTTGCGCCGCGGCGCTGGCCGCGGAAGGGCTTCGCGCCGGCGACCGGTTCCTCGTTTCCATGCCCACGACGCCACAGGGCGTCATCGCCTTCTACGCGGCCAACCGCGTGGGCGCGGTACCGGCGCTCATCCACCCGCTGTCCACGGCGCCCGAGATCACCCACTACCTCGACGCAACGGGGGCGCGCATGGCGCTGGTGCTGGATGCCTTCTTCGGCACGCTCGCGGCCGCCACACCCGGGACTCCCCTGGAGAAGATCGTCGTGGCGCGCATCCCCGAGTACCTCCCGCCGCTGAAGCGCCTGGGGTTCTGGGCGACCAAGGGGCGAAAGATCCCGCCGCTTCCGGCGGACGCGCGCATCCGTTCGTGGTCGGCGCTGCTCGCCGGTGCGCATCCCGCGACGCAGGCGCCCGTCGGCAGGACCGACGACGCCGCGGCGATCCTCTTCTCGGGCGGCACCACCGGGCTGCCCAAGGGCATCGTGCTCTCCAACCGCAACTTCATCGCCGAGGGCATGCAGGCGGCGTCGTGGTGCGGCATGGGCGAGAAGGACGCGATCCTCGCGGTGCTGCCCCTCTTCCACGGCTTCGGGCTCGGGGTCTGCGTGAACGCGGCCTTCATGGCCGGCGGCACGTCCATCCTCGTGCCGCAGTTCAGCGCCGAGATCGTCTCCCGCGTGCTGCGCAAGGACCGGCCCAACGTGCTCGTGGGCGTGCCGACGCTCTTCGACGCGCTCACCCGGGACGCAACGCTCGCGCGGGCGGACCTCTCCTGCCTGACCGCGTGCTTCTGCGGCGCCGATACCCTGCCGCGCGCGGTCAAGGAGCGCTTCGAGGCGATGGTCGCGGCCGGCGGCGGCCGGGTGAAGCTGCTGGAAGGCTACGGCCTCACGGAGGCGGTCACGGGCATCATGGCCACGCCGCTCGCGGAGTACCGCGAAGGCTCCGTCGGCATCCCGTTCCCCGACATGCTGGCGAAGATCGTGAAGCCGGGCTCCACCGAGGAAGCGGCGACCGGGGAGGAGGGCGAGATCTGCATCGCGGGCCCGGCGGTGATGATCGGCTACCTCGACGACCCCGAGGCCACGGCGCAGGCGCTGCGCCGGCACGCCGACGGCCGCACGTGGCTGCACACGGGCGACCTCGGGAAGATGGATGCCGACGGTTTCACCTATTTCTCGGTGCGGCTCAAGCGCATGATCAAGTCCTCCGGCTTCAACGTGTACCCCGCGCAGGTGGAGGCGGTGATCCGCGAGCACCCGGCGGTGGCCGAGACGTGCGTGATCGGCGTGCCCGACCCCGCGCAGGTGGAGCGCGTGAAGGCCTGCGTGGTGCTGCGCGACCGCGCGCAGGCCGGGCCGGCGATGCAGGAGGCGATCATCGCGCACTGCCGCGAGCGCCTCATCAAGTGGTCGTGCCCGCGCGAGGTGGAGTTCGTCGACGAACTGCCGCTCACGCGGGTGGGCAAGGTCGATTATCGCGAGCTCTCGCGCCGGCATGGCGAAGGCGGCTCGCAGGACGAGAAAGGCTGAAGCGATGGTCAGGTCCCGCAAAGGCAAGCCGAAGCACCCCGCCGCACCGGCGCATGGAGGGGAGCGCGTCGCGGCGGCGCTCGAAGCCTGGGGCGTGCGCTGGATATTCACGCTCTGCGGCGGGCACATCTCGCCCATCCTCGTGGCCGCGAAGAAGCGCGGCATCCGGATCGTCGACACGCGCGACGAGGTGACCGCCGTGTTCGCGGCGGACGCGGCCGCGAGGCTCACGGGAACGCCGGGGGTGGCCGCCGTCACGGCGGGCCCCGGGATCACCAACACGATCACCGCGCTCAAGAACGCCCAGCTCGCGCAGTCGCCGGTGCTGCTGCTGGGCGGCGCGGCGCCGACGGCGCTGCAGGGGCGCGGCGCGCTCCAGGACATCGAGCAGGCGCCGCTCGTGGAGCCGCACGTGAAGCTGGTGAAGCAGGTGAAGCGCGTGGCGGACCTGGGCCCGGCCGTGGAGGAGGCGCTGGTGGCCTCTCTCTCCGGCGTGCCCGGG
>JAABQW010000284.1 GCA_011391275.1 Betaproteobacteria bacterium | reverse complement strand
TGCCCCGAGGGACTTCGCCGCGTACCAGTCGGCCAGCCAGTTCACCATCGCCGGCCCGAACATGAGGGGGGCGTGGCTCATCGCGTCGGTGCCGCCGGCGAGCACCAGGCTCGAGCGGCCCGCCTGGATGTTGAGGCACGCGGTGTCGATCGCCTGCATGCCCGAGGCGCAGTTGCGCATCACCGTCCAGGCGGGGACCTTCTCGCCGCAGCCCAGGCGCAGCGACACCACGCGGCCGATGTTGGCCTCGTCGGCCGAGGGCATCGCGGCGCCGACGATCACCTCGTCGAAGGCCGTCGCGTCGAAGGGCTGGCGCGCGAGGAGCGGCCGCCCGGCCGCCACGGCGAGGTCGGCACCCGAGAACGGCCCCAGCCCCTTCTTCGCCTTGAGGAACGGGGTGCGGGACCCGTCGACTACATAGACGCGGCGAGCGGCCATCGGGTGTTCTCCTGGGACGAATTTCGCGAAAGGTCGTTGGGGAAGTCGTCGACCATGATGACCGCGCGCTTGAGGCGGTCGGTGCGCACGAGGTGCTCGAGCTCCGCCGGCGCGATGATGCCTTCCTTCACGGCGGCGTCACGGCGCCCGGCGAGCGTGCGCTGCGGCAGCCGGCCTTCCTTCTGCGCGGCGCGCAGCTTCGCCTCGATCGGGTCGGCCTTGATGACGGCCTCCATGGCGAACTCGAGCCGGCCGACGACGTCGTCCTCCCGGCGCGGCAGGTAGATGCCGGCGGTGAGACGGTCGCGCACGGGGCCCGGCTCGATGAGCAGGCGCGCCACGCGCGAGGCCCACTTGTCGTGCGGCGCCGTGAGCGTGAGCCCCTTCGGGAACGCGATGCGGCGCAGCAGCCAGGCGATGGGCCGGCTGGGGAAGTTGGCGAGCACGCCGTCCATGGCCACCTGGAGCCTGAACGAGCTGTCGTACATGGCCCAGGTGAGCAGCGGCACGTCCTCGTCCGGGCAGCCGTCGTCGTGGAAGCGCTTGACCGTGGCCGACATCATGTAGAGGTGCGACAGGATGTCGCCCAGCCGCGCCGAGAGCATCTCCTTGCGCTTGAGGCTGCCGCCGATCACGAACATCGACATGTCCGCGAGCAGCGCGTAGGCCGACGAGAAGCGCGTGAGGATCTGCAGGTAGCGCGCCGTGCGCGGAGAACCCGGCACCGGGATGCCCTTGCCGCCCGTGAGCCCGAGCCAGAGGGCGCGCGCGGCGTTGGCGACGGTGAATGACGCGTGGCCCCAGAACGCGGCATCGAAGGCCGCGAGGTCGTTCGCGCCTGCCGCGCGGATCTCCTTGAGCACCCAGGGATGGCAGCGGATGGCGCCCTGGCCGAAGATGATGAGCGAGCGCGTGAGGATGTTGGCGCCCTCCACCGTGATCGCGATGGGCACCGTCTGGTAGGCGCGGCCGAGGTAGTTGTTCGGCCCCATGCAGATCCCCTTGCCGCCGTGCACGTCCATGGCGTCGTTGATGACGGAGCGCATGCGCTCGGTCATGTGGTACTTGCAGATGGCCGAAATGACGCTGGGCTTCTCCCCCATGTCGAGCGCGGCCATCGTCAGGCGGCGCATGGCGTCCATGAGGTAGGTCGTGCCGCCGATGCGCGCGAGGGCCTCCTCGATGCCTTCGAACCGGCCGATGGGCGTCTTGAACTGCGAGCGGATGCGCGCGTAGGCGCCGGTGACGCGCGTGCCGAGCTTGCCCGCGGCCATCGACATCGACGGCAGCGAGATCGAGCGACCGGCGGCCAGGCACTCCATGAGCATGCGCCAGCCCGTGCCGACCTGCGCGGCCCCGCCGATCACCCAGTCGAGGGGGATGAAGACGTCCTTGCCGGTCGTCGGACCGTTCATGAACGCGCAGCCCAGCGGGTTGTGGCGACGCCCGATGATGACGCCCGGGTGCGCGGTGGGCACGAGCGCCAGCGTGATGCCGATGTCCTCCTCGGCGCCGAGCAGCCGGTCGGGGTCGTAGAGCTTGAACGCGAGCCCGAGCAGCGTGGCCACGGGCGCCAGCGTGATGTAGCGCTTCTCCCAGGTGAGCCGGATGCCGAGCGTCTCGCGCCCGTCGTGCTGGCCCTTGCACACGATGCCGAAGTCGGGGATGGAGGCCGCGTCCGACCCCGCGTCCGGGTTGGTGAGCGCGAAGCACGGGATCTCCTGCCCGCGCGCGAGGCGCGGCAGGTAGTGGTCCTTCTGCGCCTCGGTGCCGTAGTGCATGAGAAGCTCGGCGGGGCCCAGCGAGTTGGGCACCATGACCGTGACGGCCGCGGCCCCGCTCCTGGTCGAGATCTTGGTGACGATCTCGGAGTGCGCGAAGGCCGAGAAGCCCAGGCCGCCATGGGACTTCGGGATGATGATGCCGAGGAAGCCCTTGTCGCGGATGAACTTCCACACCTCGGGCGGCAGGTCCATGCGCTCGTGGTTGATGTCCCACTCGTCGAGCATGCCGCAGAGTTCCTCCACCGGCCCGTCGATGTAGGCCTGCTCCTCGGCCGTGAGCTTCGCGGCCGGGTAGGCGAGGAGCTTCTTCCAGTCGGGCCGGCCGGAGAAGAGGTCCGCGTCCCACCAGACGCTGCCGGCATCGAGCGCCTCCTGCTCCGTCTGCGACATCTGCGGGAGCACGCGCTTGAAGACGCCGAAGAGCGGGCGCGTGACGACCGCGCGGCGCAGGGGCTTCACCACCGCGAACGCCGCGAAGACGGCCGCCGCGACCCAGGCCGCGGCGAGGACGCCCGCGGGCACCTCGCCGAACCCCGGCAGGGACACGGCGCCCGCGGCAAGTGCCAGCGACCAGGCGGCGCCGTTCGCGCGGTGGTAGGCGAGCGCCCAGGCGATGGCAATCGCCAGCAGGACACCAAGGATGAGGGTGAGCATCGTCGTTCTCCTTCCCGAAAGAACCCTCCCGCAGGGCGGGTGGGGGTTGCTCCATGCGGCCCCTTCCGGGGCTTCTTGTCGTCAGTCGCCCGCGACCAGCTCGAGCTTCTTCGTGTCGCCCAGCGGCGCCTTGAGGCCGGCCGCGAGGAACGGCGCCAGGCGCTGCAGCAGCATCTCGTCGTTGTCCTTGTCCTGCGGCATCACCTGCGCCATCAGCTTGAGCGCGTCGGTGCCCGCGAGCGTGTAGGAGAGCGCGCCCATGACGAAGTGCAGGCGCCAGGTGAGCTCCTGCTTCGTGAGGTGCGGCAGCGCCTTGAGGAAGGCATCCTTGAACCGCGAGATCATCTCGGCGTACTGCGCCGACAGGAAGTTGCGGATGAAGGGCGCCGGGTCGGCGTAGGCGCGGCCCAGCACGCGCAGGAAGTCCTTGCCGCCGCGGCGCGGGTCGCGCGAGAGCTTGAGGGCCGGGATGAGCATCGCCGAGAGGATCTTCTCGCAGGCGAGCGGCTTGCCCCCGGCCTCGCGCTCGTACTGCGCCAGGAGGTCGATGCGCTCCTGGTTCATCGGGTCCAGCCGGCGGGTGAGCACGGCCTGGAACAGCTCCTCCTTGGAGCCGAAGTGGTAGTTCACCGCCGCCAGGTTCACCCCGGCGGCCGAGGTGAGGCTGCGCAGGCTCGTCGCCTCGAACCCGTGCTCCGTGAAAAGCGTCTCCGCCGCGTCCAGGATGCGGGTCTTGGTGTCCTGCGACAGGGCATCCATCGCGGGCGTTCGGCGGCCAGTGCGCGGCGCAGGCATGGAAAGCGGGGCTCCCGGGAAGTAGGAAGGGCGCCGGAACCGCGTTAAACGCTCGATTCAAACGCCCGTTTGAATCCATCCTAGGGCGCGCCCCCGGCCATTGTCAAATTCCCGGTGGCCGTGCCATGGGCTACACTCGCGGCCCACCATGAAAGCCCCGATCCTCGCCGCCGCCCTGGCCGCTGCCGCGTTCGCCCTCCCCGCGGCCGCGATCCTGACGCGTGCCGACCGCGACGACGAGGAATACCGCGAGCTCGCCACGCGCTACCCCGCCGCCGTCGCGCTGGGCTCGCCCGCCGCGACCGGCGCCCTCGTGGCGCCGCGCTGGATCCTCACCACCGCGGGCGCCGCGCAGGCGCTGCGCTCGATCAAGGGCGCCGTCGCCATCGCGGGGCAGCCGAACGAGGTCCAGGAGATCTTCGTCCACCCCGACTGGAAGCCCGGCGGGGAGGCCGACATCGCGCTCGTCTTCCTGCGCGCGCCGGTGGCGGGCGTGGAGCCCGTCCCGGTCTACCGGCAGGCCGACGAGGCCGGGCAGGCTGCCCGCATCGTGGGCCGCGGCGCGTCGGGCCGGATCGGCGGCCCTGCCCGGGAACCGGCCGGCGCGCTGCGAGCGGCCATCAACACCGTCGACCGCGTGGCCCCCCGCACGCTGGGGCTTCGCCTCAAGGGTCCCGAGGACGCCTCCGACCTGCAGGGCGCCCTGGCCCCGGACGACCTGGGCGCCCCGGCCTTCTTCGAGATGGGCGGGCGCATCCTGCTCGGGGGCATCGCGTCCCGTACCGAGGCCGCGAACCGGGACGGCAGCGCCGCCCGCGTGGGCGACTGGGAAACCTACGTGCGCGTCTCCGCGTTTGCCGACTGGATCGACGAGGCGATGGCGAAGGCGGCCGTCGCCGAGGCGGCACGCGAGGTGGTGAAGCCCGGGGCCGGCACGGGTCGGCGGCCGTGACGGCCCGGGAAGACGCCTGGCCGGACGGGCCGCTCGACGCGGTGCGCGAGGCGTCGGGCCGCGCGCTCGCCAACGCGAGCGCCTACGAGGCGCGGCAGTCGCTGGAAGAGGCGAAGCGCGCCTCCGGGATGGCCCGCCGGCTCGGGCGGCTCGAGGAATCGGCCGGCGCCCTGGCCGCCGCGAGCCTCGCCTTCCTCGCCCTCGGGGCCGGCGACGTCGCCCGGGCCTGCGCGCACCGCTCGCGCGACCGCGCCGAAGCGGCCGCCGACGCGGCACTCCTCGCCCGCGCGCACTTCGCCCTGGGTTTCGCGGCCAACGAGGAAGGGTCGCACGAGGAAGCGGCCGCCGAGCTGCGCAAGTCGTGCCGCCTGCTGCGCGGCCACGGCGACCGTGCGCTCGCGATGAAGGCGGTGGGCAACCTCGCGCGCATCCGGCACGACCGTGGCGAAGCGGCTGCGTCGGCGGGACGGGCGGCGGATGCGCGGCGCTCCTGGCGCCATGCCGCGCGGCTTTTCGCGGTGGCCGCCCGCATCCCGGCCACGAGCGGCGACCAGCTCATCGTGAAGGGGAGCCTCGGCGCGGTGCTCGAGCGGCTGGGGCAGGCCCGCCGCGCCCTGCCGCTGGTCGAGGAGTCCGTGCGACTCCTCACGCCGGAGAGCCTCCCGTGGCTCGCGGCGGAATCGTACTTGCGCAGCGCGCGGGTTCGGCTCGCCCTCGATGACCTGGAGGGCGCGGCGGCCGACCTGGAGACCGCTGCCGCAACCTGCCGCGACGACCGTGCGGTACCGGCACGGGTGGATTGCCACCTGCTCAATGCGGAGCTCGCCGAACGCCTGGGCCGGCGCGACAAGGAGGCGGTGTTCCGTGCCTACGCCCGGACCGCGAAGCTGCGCCGGGAGGAGGAGATCGCCTCCGCGCGCCGGCAGGCGCTCGCCCTGTGGGCGCGCTTTGACGCCGCGGACGCAGGGCGCCCCGGCTAGGTGCCGGAGAGGGCCTGGTCCAGGTCCCAGAGGATGTCGTCGAGCGTCTCGAGGCCGATCGACAGGCGCACCATGTCGGGCGGCACGCCCGCCTTCACCTGGTCGGCTTCGGAGAGCTGGCGGTGCGTGGTCGACGCCGGGTGGATCACCAGCGACTTCGCGTCGCCGATGTTGGCGAGGTGGCTCACGAACTGCAGCCCCTCGATGAACTTGACTCCCGCCCCGTAGCCGCCCCGGATCCCGAAGGAGAGCAAAGCCCCCGCCCCCTTGGGCATGTAGCGCGTCGTGAGAGCGTGGTACGGGTTGTCGGGAAGGCCGGGGTAGTTCACCCACGCGACCTTCGGATGGTCGCGCAGGAACATCGCCACGCCCATCGTGTTGGCGCAGTGCCGCTCCATTCGCACCGGCAGCGTCTCCAGCCCCTGCAGCAGCAGCCAGGCGTTGAAGGGCGCGATGGCCGGCCCGAACACGCGCAGCACCTCCATGCGCGCCTTCATCGTGAACGCGAAGTCGCCGAAGGTCTCGTGGAAGCGCACGCCGTGATAGCCGGCCGAAGGCTCCGTCATCGACGGGAAGCGCCCGTTGTCCCAGGGGAACTTGCCGCTTTCCACCACCACGCCCCCCATGGTCGTGCCGTGGCCGCCGATGAACTTCGTGGCCGAGTGCACCACGATGTCGGCGCCGTGCTTCAGGGGCTGGCACAGGTAGGGCGAGGCGGCGGTGTTGTCCACCACGAACGGCACGCCCGCCTCGCGCGCGACGGCGCCCACCGCGGCGATGTCGATCATGTTGATCGCGGGGTTGCCCAGCGTCTCGGAGAAGACCGCCTTCGTGTTGGGGCGGATGGCGCGGCGGAAGTTCTCCGGGTCGTCGGGGTCGACGAGGGTCGCCTCGATGCCCAGCTTCGGGAAGCTGACCGAGAGCATCGTGTGCGTACCGCCGTAGAGCTTCGACGACGACACGATGTGGTCGCCCGCCTGGCAGATGTTCAGGAGCGCCACCATCTCGGCAGCCTGGCCGGAAGCCGTGGCGACCGCCGCGCGACCGCCCTCGAGGGCCGCCATGCGCTGCTCGAACATCGCGGTCGTGGGGTTCGACAGCCGCGTGTAGACGTTGCCGAAGGTCTGCAGGTTGAAGAGGCTCGCGGCGTGGTCGGCGCTGTCGAAGACGAAGGACGTCGTCTGGTAGATGGGCGCCGCGCGCGCGCCCGTCTCCCGGTCGGGGATCTGGCCCGCGTGCAGCGCCAGCGTCTCGAAGCCGAACTCGCGGTCGGCCATCGCCTATTTCGGCGCCTCGGAGGACACCTTCGTCCTGTCCAGCACGGTCATCGCGGTCGAGACGAACGTCGACACGTCGGTGAGGTTCGCGGGCACGATCAGCGTGTTGCCGGTCTTCGCCAGGCCGGCGAAGGCCTCGACATACTTCTCGGCCACTTTCAGGTTCGCGGCGAGCATCCCGCCCTCGGAATTGATGGCGGCCGCCACCTGGCGAACCGCGTTCGCCGTCGCCTCGGCCACGGTCGTGAGCGCCAGGGCCTCGCCCTGCGCCTTGTTGATCGCGGCGGTCTTGTCGCCCTCGGATTCCAGCACCTTCGCCTGCTTCGCGCCGTCGGCGATGTTGATCTCCTGCTGGCGCTGGCCCTCGCTCTTCGCGATGAGCGCGCGCTTCTCGCGCTCCGCGGTGATCTGCGCCTGCATCGAGCGCAGGATCGCCTCGGGCGGCGTGAGGCTCTTGATCTCGTAGCGCAGCACCTTGATTCCCCAGGTGCGCCCCGCCTCGTCGAGGACGGAGACGACCATGTGGTTGATCTCGCTGCGGCTCTCGAAGGTCTTGTCCAGCTCCATCTTGCCCACCTCGCTGCGCAGCGCCGTCTGGGCGAGCTGCGAGATCGCGAGCACGTAGTCCGAGGAGCCGTAGGAAGCGAGCTTCGGATCGGCCACCTGGTAGTAGATGATCCCGTCCACCGCGAGCTGCGTGTTGTCCTTGGTGATGCAGACCTGCTCGGGGATGTCCAGCGGCACCTCCTTGAGCGAGTGGCGGTAGGCCACGCGGTCGATGAAGGGCACGATCACGTTGAGGCCCGGCGGCAGTACCTCGTGGAACTTGCCCAGGCGCTCGATCACCCACGCCTGCTGCTGGGGCACCACGCGAATGCCCTCCACGATGAGCACGACGCCCAGCGCGATGAGGAACGTGGCGACCGTGATGCCGACGCTCTGCGTGAGGAATGCGGCGGCGATCGCGACGACGGCGGCGACGAGTACCTTCCAGAACATGGCAGCCTCCCTGGTATGTGCAACGTTCAGTTCGATGGCGGTGCGGTGCCCACGAGGAGCGTGCTGCCGTCCTGCCCGTGGATGACGAGGGTCGCGCCCGGCTCGGGGCGCGCGCCCGCGGACACCCGCGCGTCCCACGTCGTGCCCCGGTACTTCACGCGGGCCGTCCCCGAGGCCGCGTCGACCCACGACTCCAGGACCACGGCCTGCCCGAGGTCCAGGAAGTTGTCCTTCGCGCTGCCCTGCGTGCGCCCGCGGTGCCAGCGATTGACGAGCCAGGTGCCGGCCAGCGCCACCGCGCAGGCGCCGACGGCCTGCGCGAGGTAGCCGCCACCCGCCCAGGCGACCGCCGCGCCGGCGAAGGCGCCCACGCCGATCACCAGCAGGTAGAACGTGCCCGTCAGGAGCTCGATGATGACCAGCACGAAGCCCGCGATGATCCAGGCGAGATGCGTTTCCATGGCGTACTTTCCTCGAACGGCGGCGGTGGGTGGACCTATTCTAAGGGCGATGCGGGGCGGCGGGTCAGGCGGGGCGCTTCGCGGAGATCACCTTCGTGTCCACGCCCGCCCAGCCCAGCCCGCCGAAGAGCCGGCCGTGCTCGATCTTCACGCAGCGGTCCTCGACGACTTCCAGGCCCGCCGCCTCGGCCTTGCGGCGCGCCTGCGGGTTGGCCACGCCGAGTTGCATCCAGAGCACGCGGGCGCCGATGGCGATGGCCTCGTCGGCGATCGCGTCGATCTCCCCGCTCTTGCGGAAGCAGTCGACGATGTCCACCCTGCCCGGAACCTCGGCGAGCGACTTGTGGCACTTCTCGCCCAGCACGCTGTCGTACTGGGGGTTCACGGGGATAATGCGGTAGCCGTGCTCCTGCATGTACTTGGCGGCGAAGTAGCTCGGCCGGTACCAGTTGGCCGAGAGCCCGACGACCGCGATGGTGCGGTTTTCGCGCAGGATGCGACGAATCTTCGTCGTGTCGTCCATGGGAGAGGCCCGCAGGAATGATCCGACCCGATTCTACTCGAAGGCTCGCCGCGGCCTGGCTCGCGGCGGCCTGCCTCGTGCCCGCCCTGCCGGCGGTCGCCGTGAACCACGAGCTCGTCGTGGCCCCCGTCCCCAGCGGCCTGTTCCGCGTGGCCTGCTCCAACGTCGAGCAGGACATGGCCCTCATCGCGCAGTCCGGTGCGCCGCCCGCCGACTTCTGGGAAGGCAGCGGCGGACGCTACATCACCCAGATTCTCGCCTCGCACGGCGCCGCCGTGCGCTTCGCCGCCCCGGTGCCGGACCTTCGCGAGCTCTATCCGCAACACGCGGGCGGGACCGTGGACCACGTCGCGATCGTCTGCCACCCGACGCCCGCGGCGAACGGCGATCCCGACTACCCCCTGCCCGGGTCCGGCGATGTCGTGCCGCACATGCAGCCGCCGGGCGCGCGGCCCCGGCTCATCGGGGCCGATGAGTACGCGGCAGGGCTCGGCGCAGCCACCGGCCCCGCGGCAACGCCCGGGCCCGCCCGCCTGCCGCTCGTCGTGTTCTCCCACGGCCTGGGGGGCAGCCCCATCAGCTCGGGCCACATCGACGCGATGGTGGAGCTCGCCTCGCACGGCTTCATGGTGGGCGCGGTCTTCCACGGCGACGAGCGGTTTTCCCGCATCCGCCTCGAGGACCTGGGCGACTTCGCCTACCTCCTCACCGACTTCGACAAGTTCGTCGAGATGCAGCTGATGCGTCCGGTGTCGCTGAAGGCCCTGGTCGACGTGCTGCTCGCGGACCCCGGCTTCGCCCCGGGCATCGACGCGGATCGCATCGGCGGCTTCGGGGCGAGCATGGGCGGCCAGGCGATCGCGAACCTCCTGGGCGCAAGGCTCACCGCAAGCCTGGGAGGGGCCTGCCGGGAAACGGTCCGCGACCCACGCGTCAAGGCCGCGGTGGGGCTCGTGCCCTACGCGGGCCAGACCTTCCTGCCGTCCTTCTGCGACGACCAGGAAGGGGCCGCAAGCGTCGCGCGGCCCTACCTCGCGATCTCCGGCTCCGCGGACACCACCGCGCCCATCGGGATGGTGGAGCAGGCGGTCCATCGCTTCGCTTCCTCGCGCTACCTGGTGGAGATGGAAGGCGTGAAGCACGAGTTCCTGGCCGAGCACCGGGGCGACGTGTTCACGTGGACGGTCACCTTCCTGCGCGCCTACCTGGGCGTGCCCCAGGACCCCGGCGCGATGGGGCGCCTCATCCGCCTGGGGAGCGTGGCGGGCGGCCCGGCGGACAGCCTGCGCGTCGATGTCCATGTGCCCACGGCAGCGGGGGCGGACGGGACGACCGTCGTCGAGTTCTACAACGACATCCTCGCGCACTATTTCATCGCCGCGAGCGGCTACGAGGTCAGCCAGATCCTGTCGGGTGCCGCGGGGCCCGGCTGGTCGCTCACCGGGCAGGCCTTCAACTCCTTCTCGCGCCTCCCGCCCGATGCCTTCACGCGCGTGTCGCCCGTGTGCCGGTTCTACGGCGCGGCCGCGGGCGGGCCGAACTCCCACTTCTTCACCGCGAGCCCCGACGAGTGCGAGGCCGTGAAGCGCGCCGGGGGCTGGTACTACGAGGGCATCGGCTTCTACGCCGAGCCCCAGACGGCGGAGGGGCGATGCCCGGAGGGCCAGCTGCAGGTGCGCAGAGCCTACAACGTCGGCTTCCCGCGCAACGACTCCAACCACCGGTTCACCACGAGCGACTCCACGTGGCGCGAGATGCAGCGCCATGGCTGGGCTCTCGAGGGCGTGGCGTGGTGCTCACGCCCCTGACCTAGGCGCCGGCGGTCTACGATTCCCGGCCGGGCCGGCGCGACCACCACGCCCGCGCGTCGTCTTCCCGCCACGGACGCTCGCGCGCCACCTCGGCCAGGACGGCCGCCACCTCGCCGACCGTGGCCGGGCGCTCTCCGCGGTCCTTCGAGAGGCAGCGCGCCACGAGGGCCGCGAGGACGGGAGGCGCGTCCGCCGCGCCGCTGTCGGCGATGGACGGGGCGGGCACGTTGAGCACCTGGTAGACGAGGTCGTGCTCGCTCTGCGTCTCGAAGACGCGCCGGCCGGTGAGGATGAAGAACGCCACGGCCCCCAGCGCGTAGATGTCGGCGCGCGCGTCCGCGTCGGCCGGGTCGCGCAGGCGCTCCGGGGCCATGTAGAGGGGCGTGCCGAGCACGCGCGCGAACTGAGTGATGTCGCGCGTGTGCGGGTTCTCCAGTTCCTTCACGAGGCCGAAGTCGAGCACCTTCACCACGTCGAGCTCGCCGCCGTGGCGGCAGAGCATCAGGTTGTGCGGCTTCACGTCGCGGTGCACCAGCCCGCGGTCGTGGGCCTCCTTGAGCGAGCCGCACACCTGCCGCAGGATGTGCACGGCGCGCGACACGGGCAGGCTGCCCTCCTCCCGCACGAAGTCCTCCAGCGACAGGCCGTCCAGGTATTCCATCGCGTAGTAGAAGGTGCCGTCGCGCGTGCGCCCGTAGTCGTAGATCTCGATCGTGTTGGGGTGCGACAGCCGGCTGCAGAGCTGCACCTCGCGCTCGAAGCGCGTGGTCACCTCGTCGGTGGCGAGCGCGGGCTTGAGCACCTTCACCGCCACGGGGCGCTTCAGGTGCGAGTGGCGCGCGAGATAGACGTGGCTGATGCCGCCCTCGCCGATCTCGCGCTCGAGCGTGTAGGGGCCGATGCGGCGGGCCTCGCGCAGCTTCAGGCGCACGGCCCAGAGCGAGGACGAGACCGCCGCCAGCAGCGCCGCCGCGAAGAAGCCGAGCAGGATGCCGAAGGCGATCTCGAGGTGTTTGAGCGGCGCGTATGCCTCCGACGCCTCGATCTCCACGGCGAGGGCCATCTCCTTGTCGGGCAGCCAGCGCCACGCCCCGATGACCTGGGCGCCGCGGTAGTCGCGGTAGGGCTCGAGGATCACGCCGTCGAACGGCCCGCCCGAGGAGCGCGCCCCGAGCGCGGCCTGCGCCAGTTTCGTGAGCGGCCATTCGGACTCGGGGGTCGCCGGGCGAAAGCCGGCCATCATGTCTCCCCCGGGGTCGCGCACGGGGATGCGCAGGATTCCCGATTCGCCGGCGGCCAGCCGGCCGGCGAGACGCAGGTCGCCCACGTAGCGGCTCTGCGTGAGCATCATCCCGCGGCCGTCGAACGCGTAGGCCTCGCGGGTGGTGGGCCCGGATCGCAGCACGAGCAGCGACCCGAAGCGTTCGTCCGCCAGGCGCCCGAAGCCCAGGGCCGCGATGACCTCCCCCGCCCCGCCGCGCACCGGCGTCTCCACCCAGACCAGGGGACGATCGAAGGGCACGCGGGCCTGCGCCCCGACCCGATCGCGCTCATCGAATGGCCGCACGAACACCGTCCGCCCCGAGAACACCGGCTCCAGGCGCCGGGCGAACTCGCCGCCGGCGACGGTGAGACCGCAGTAGTCGTCGTGCAGGGCGGCGATGATGGCGCCGTCGCGGCCGATGAGGTTGACCGCCGCCGCCTCCTCGAGGGCGACGAAGGGCGCGATCTGGGCCAGCAGCGCGCGGCGGGCCGGAGAGCGGCAGACGGCGGCTGCATCCATCCCGCCGCGGGCGAGTTCGACCAGGGCCGCGGCATCCCGCTGCACGGGTTCGGCCGTTGCCCAGCGCTCCGCGGCGCGCTTCTTCTCGTCGATCCAGATGGCGAGTGCGCCCGACTCCGCCTCGAGCAGCGCGGTGAGGCCGGCGGCTCGCAGGTCCCGCAGCGAACCGCGGACCTGCCCGTAAGACCACCACCCCATCGCGGCGAGGGCGACCGCGACGATCCCCATGATCGCCACCAGGTTCCAGAACCGCTCGCGCGCCTCGTCGCCGGGCATCGCGCCGGGCGGGCGCAGCAGCGCCGGCATGTCCTCGGGGATCTTGCGCAGGCCGGCGACGGGTTCGCGGGTGGGCATGGCCGCATCATACGAGACGGCGGCGCAGCAAAGAAAAAGGCCGCGCCCGGGGGCGCGGCCTGCAAGCAGTGCTTCGGCTTCGCTTCTTCTTCAGAACTTCCAGGTGACCCAGCCGTAGAAGATGTTGGCCTTGTAGTTCGGGTCCTTGAGGTAGCCCATCAGGTAGGCATCCTGGCGGTTCGTTGCCGGGATGGTGTAACGGTACCCGTCGTACTGCGCATCGGCGTATTCGTACTTCTCGTAGGCCCAGCCGGCGGTGAAGCTGATCGCCTTGCTGAAGGCGAAGGTACCCTTCAGGTTGAACGCCGTGCGCTCCGAGTCGTCGTACAGCGAGATGGGCGCGGGCTGCGTGGCGACGACCGAGGGCGCCGCGAAGTCCATCGAGCCGTCGGTCTTGTAGCGCACCAGCGAGGCCGACAGCTTCAGCTTCTCGGACGCCGGCCAGTCGATGGCGAGGCCGTAGGCGTAGTTCGACTCCTCGTTCAGCCCCTGCCAGTTGTAGTTCGCGCTGGTCGGCGGCATGAACGGATCGTACGGACCGGGCGGAGTCGTCGCCGCCGAAGCGCCGACGACGCGGTGCTGCGACTCGTACTCGACCTTCTCGTAGTCGCCGAACAGCGTGAAGCGCCAGGCGGACGGGTCGCCGAAGGACACGTTGCCGTAGACCTCGCGGCGGTTGTCCGAGTGGCGGCCGAGGACGACGTCCTGGTACTTGTTGTCCTTGTAGTTGAACTCCAGGCCCAGGTCGAGGAACTCGGCGGGGGTCGCGTCGAAGTTGACCTTCCACTTGTCCTGCTTCAGCTCGCCCGCGTCGAAGGCGGACTGGTAGCGGAACATGTAATCGGAACTGTTGGCGCTGGCGCCGGCGTTGCCCAGCTTGAAGTCGGACGAACGGTCGAGGTTCGAGTACTTCACCCTCGCGCTCACGTTCTCGATCATGCTGGTCTTCCACTCGAGCCACCAGGTGCGGTCCTTCGAGCGGTTGTAGTCGTAGCGCATGTCCTTCCGGTCGAAGTCGAGGTAGTCCCAGCCGGCGCCGACGCGGTTGCCCTTGTTGAACCGGTAGAACGCGTCGATCCCGTAGTTGCTCTTTTCGTAGGAATACGGCTCGTTCACGTACGTGCTGGTCGTGACCGGCGCGCTGTTGAACGCCATGTGCGTGGAGCCGTCCTCGCGATCGTTCTCGTTCAGGTAGATGCGCGTGTCGAGGCCCTTCATCGGCGTCGAGGTGAGCGCCAGCGTGAAGGTCTCGTTCTCGACGTTGCCGTCGAAGTTCGGCGTGTTTGCGCCGACCGGCAGCTGGCGCGCGGGGGTGCCCGAGGGGGAGATCCCCAGCACGGTCGTGCCGACCGCGAAGCTGCTCTCGAGTTCGTCCTTCGTGTAGCGCGCGGCAAGCGTCGAGTTGAGCGGCAGCTGCCGGATCGTGCCGTTCAGGGCGACGCGCGAATACTCATTGCCGGCCCCGAGGTAGGTCGTGTCCGTGCCGCTGCTCCAGAACCCGTTGGTCCAGTCGACCTTAGTGTTGTCGGTCTCGAACTTGCTGCTCATCCACGAGGCGGAGAAGTGCATCGTCTTGGTGGCGTAGCCGCCCTCGACGGTCCAGTTCTTCGTCGTGTACTCGACCGGGAAGGCGAGGTCGACGTAGCCGTTGACGGGGCTCATCCCCTGAGAGGCCGCGCCGATCTTCGAGCCGCTGGTCGTCACCTGGTTGCCGTCGACGCGGAAGTACCAGGGCGACAGGCCGCCGAACTCGAAGTAGCCGCCGTCGTCGCGCCGGTCGTAGCCCACGTTTACCGAATTCCAGGAGGTCGTGTTGAGGAGCGGCCAGCCCGTGGCGGTGTGGTTGCTGGTGCCGGCGCCCGCGTAGGGCGTGAGGCCGCCCTCGAGGAAGTTGCGGGTCAGCGAGTCGGAGAAGAGGCGGTACTTGAAGCGGCCGTAGGAGCCGCCGCGCAGGTTGATGTACTGGTCGTCCCGGCCGATGTTCTCGCCGAAGAAGTCGAACCAGTGGGCGCTGCTGCGGCCCTTGATGTCCCAGCCGAAGAGCACGCCGTCGGAGAGGTCGCGGATGTCGGTGAGCCTGGAGGGGTCGACCGCGTCGTCGTCGTCGGAGGCGATGCCGCCGAGGTTGACGGACCCGGAGATCTTCAGGGAGTCTTGCGCGAAGACCGGCGCCGCGAGGAACAGGTTCGCGATCAGGATCGAAATGAGCTTCTTTTTCATGATCGTCATCCCCTTAGCGGATCAGGTAACGACCGCGGTTCGTCGGTGCATTGGAACCGTGGATCGAGTTGTGGCAGTTCAGGCACGAGCGCGAGATGAAGCGCGTGCTGGGCGTGGTGACGGGCTGGCCGTTGCCGCCGATCCAGGCCTGGTTCTGGCCGTAGAACGCGGTCGGGTGCTTGCCCTGCACGTGGCAGTCCTGGCAGAGGTTCGGGACCTTCTCGTTCAGGAGCTTGCCGTGGGACGAGCCGTGCGGCGTGTGGCAGGAGAGGCAGTTCTCCTCGACCGGCGGGTGCCCGAACATGAACGGGCCGCGCTTGTCGGCGTGGCAGGAGAAGCACTGCTGGTTCACGCTCTCGTGCTTCACCATGGCCTGGGTCAGGGCGCCGTGCGGGTTGTGGCAGTCGGAGCACTTCACCTTGCCTTCGAGGATCGGGTGGTGCGAGGGCTTCATCGTGGCGTTCCGGACCTGCTTGTGGCACGTGCCGCAGGTGTCGGCCTCGATGGTGCGCGAGGTGGTCGAGTACGGCTGGGGGATCGGGTTCTTCACCTTGCAGTG
>JAABQW010000283.1 GCA_011391275.1 Betaproteobacteria bacterium | reverse complement strand
CGGCAGCCCGGCCAAGCGCCTGGCGGTCTCCAACAGCGGCGCCGAGGGCTTCGAGGTCGACCCGATCGCCTACGCCGGCGGGGTGCGGATGATCGCCTACAACCGCGCGTCGGCCTCCTACATCCCGGCGCGCTGGGAAGCGTCCCAGCACGAGATCAACATCAGCGGCGTGGAGAGGGCGCGATTCGACTCGTCCGGCAACCTCGGCATCGGCACCGCGAGCCCGACGGCCCGGCTGCACGTCGAGGGCAACGCCCGGATCAACGGCTCGCTCGTGGTCACCGGCCCCTGCTGCGGGCCCGACTACGTCTTCGCCCCGGGGTTCAAGATCGCCTCGATCGAGGAGAACGCGGCCTACATGTGGAAGAACCGCCACCTGCCCGCCGTGGGGCCCGCCCGCACGACGGAGGACGGCCGCGGCGCGGTGAACGTCTTCTCCCAGGCCAACGGGATGCTCGAGGAGCTGGAGAAGGCGCACATCTACATCGAGCGGCTCAACGGCGAGATCAAGGTGCTGAAGGCGGAGGCCGAGGCCCGCGACGCGGTCTTCGCGCGCGAGCTGGCGGAACTGAAGGCGCTCCTGAAGAAATAGGCGAGGGGCGAAGGGCGGCCCGCGAGGGCCGCTCCCGCGCCGCCGCCGTTCCTACATCGGGCTGATGGTCGAGGTCGGCGCCCCGTCGTCCAGGTTGTTGCCGGAGACCCGGTTGTTGCCGAAGGACAGGATCGCCCCCCCGCCGGACGACTGCAGCCCGGTCGCATTGCGCGACACCGTCGTGTTCGACATCCGCACCGAGCCGTTGGCGGCCGACGACAGCACCCCCGTCGTATTACCCACCGCCATGCCGCCCTCGATCACGAGGAAGGCCGGGCGCGTGCCGCCCGTGACGGAAAAGCCGTTCACCACGTTGCCGCTGGCGGTGCTGTCGCGAACGATGACGGAGCTGCCCTCGGCGACGGTCACGCCGCTGCCGTTGCCGTCGACCTGCACGTCGCGCAGGTTGGCCAGCGCCGCCCCGGCAGGCGTGGGCTCGATGCGCACGCCCGCGTCGAAGCTGTTCTGCAGCGAGCTGCGAGTGAGGAAGAGCGCCGCCGGCACGGAGGGCTGGAACAGGATGCCCTGCCCCAGGAAGCCGTAGATCGTCACGTTCTCGACGTGCAACTCGCTCCCCGACCGGAACCAGATGCCCCGCAGGCCGGTGCCGGCGCCCGCGATCGAGAGGTTGCGCAGGATGACGACGTCGTTCGCCCCGGCATTTACCGTGACGCCCGTCGTCCCCGCGGCGAGGATGCCGGCGAGCGTGCCGTCGCCGTTGATGGTGATCGATTTCGTGATGGTGACCGCGCCGAACCCGCCGGGGTCCAGGGTGCTGATCTCGCCGCCGGCCGCGGTCTTCGAGATGGCCCCCGCGTAGGTCTTGCAGGGCGCCGTGCGGCTGCAGGGGTTGGCGTCGTCGCCCACGCCGGACACCCAGGTGCGGGTGGCCTGGGCCTGGGCAAGGCCCGCCGCGAGCAGGGGCACCGCGGCCAGGAGGAGCAATCTCGTGAAGGCGAACGGTTTCCGGGTCATTTTCCTGTCCTCGGGTATGGGTTGTAACGGCGACCACGAACTCCGGCCGGCGGGCTCGCGCATGCGGCGGATGCTAGCATCTTGCTTTCCCCCGCGCCGACCTTCCCTTGAAAAGCCTTTTCGTCACCGGTGGCCACGGTTTCGTGGGCCAGGCGATCCAGCGCATGGCCCCGGCCATCGCCGGGCGCCACGGATTCGAGATCGCCATCCCGCCCGTCGATTTCGAGCTGCTGGACCCCGCCCAGGTCGACGCCCAGCTCGCCCTGGCCCGCCCTGACGCGGTCCTGCACCTGGCTGCGCAGTCCAACGTCCCCCTCTCGTTCCAGGACCCGGAGGGCACCCTGCGGGTGAACCTCATCGGGACGCTGCGGCTCTTCGAGGGGTTTCGCCGCGCCGGCATCTCCCCGCGCGTGGTCTTCGTGAGCTCCGGCGACGTCTACGGGCACGTGCCTGAGTCGGAAATGCCGATCACCGAGGAGCGCGTGCCGCACCCGCGCAACCCCTACGCGGTGAGCAAGGTCGCCGCCGAGGCGCTGTGCTTCCAGTGGAGCCGGACCGAGCACCTCGGGGTGACCGTCGCCCGCCCCTTCAACCACGTCGGCGCGGGCCAGTCGGACGCCTTCGCCTTGCCGGCCTTCGCCCGGCAGATCGCCGAGATCAAGGCCGGGCGGCGCGAGCCGGTGATCGAGGTGGGCGACATCGACGTCACCCGCGACTTCCTGCACGTGAACGACGTGGTCGAGGGCTACCTCGCGCTGCTCGCCACGGGAGAGCCCGGCGGGATCTACAACATCGCCTCCGGCCAGGACCGGCGGGTGCGCGACCTCCTGGAGCGCATGATCGCGCTCGCCGGCGTCCGGGCCGAGATCCGCCCCGACCCCGCGCGCCACCGCCACGCGGAACAGCGCGCCGTGCGGGGCTCCAATGCTAAAATTAAGGGTTTGGGCTGGCAGCCGACCCGTGGCATCGACGAGGCGCTCGCCGAAATCCTCCAGGACTGGGAAGACAGGACACGGCAACAATGACTAGATCCGCACTGATCACCGGCATCACCGGCCAGGATGGCGCCTACCTCGCGCAGCTCCTCCTCGGCAAGGGCTACGAGGTGCACGGCTTCATCGCGCGCCGCGCGAGCGACACGCTCTGGCGCCTGCGCGAGCTGGGCATCCTCGACGACGTCCGCCTCGTGGATGGCGACCTCACGGACCAGGGGTCGCTGGTGCGCGCGCTCGAGAAGACCGCCGCGACGGAACTCTACAACCTCGGGGCGCAGAGCTTCGTGGGCACCTCCTGGACGCAACCCAACCTCACCGCCGCGGTCTGCGGCATCGGCGCGCTGAACTGCCTGGAGGCGATCCGCCAGGTGAACCCGAAGGCGCGCTTCTACCAGGCCTCCACCAGCGAGATGTTCGGGCTCATCCAGGCCGAGATGCAGGACGAGAAGACCCCGTTCTACCCGCGCAGCCCCTACGGCGTGGCCAAGCTCTTCGCGCACTGGTCGACGGTGAACTACCGCGAGAGCCACGGCCTGCACGCCTCCAGCGGCATCCTCTTCAACCACGAGTCGCCCCTGCGCGGCATCGAGTTCGTCACCCGCAAGGTCACCGACGCCGCGGCGCGCATCAAGCTGGGCAGGCAGTCGAAGCTCGCGCTGGGCAACATCGACTCGAAGCGCGACTGGGGCTTCGCCGGCGACTACGTCGAGGCGATGTGGCTCATGCTGCAGCAGGACGCTCCCGACGACTTCGTGATCGCCACCGGCGTCACCACCACCGTGCGCGAGATGTGCCGCCTCGCCTTCGAGCACGTCGGCCTGGACTACGACAAGCACGTCGTGATCGACCCGAAGTTCTACCGCCCCGCGGAGGTCGACATCCTGCTCGGGAACCCGGCCAAGGCCAGGGCGAAGCTGGGCTGGGCGCCGCGCACCGACCTGAAGTCGCTCATTTCCATGATGGTGGAAGCCGACCTGCGCCGCGTCTCGCGGGAGGCCTGACCCATGCTCATTCCCGTGATCCTGTCGGGGGGCGCCGGCTCGCGGCTCTGGCCGGTGTCGCGCGAGGCGAGCCCCAAGCCGTTCATGAAGGTGGGCGACGGGGAGAGCCTGCTGCGCAAGACCTTCGACCGCGCCTGCGCGCTGGCCGGCGCCGGCGGCGTCGTCACCGTGACGAACCGCGAGTACCTGTTCAAGACGCGCGACGAGTACGGCCGGGGCCAGGCCCCGGGCACGTTCCTCCTCGAGCCCTTCGGCCGGAACACCGCCCCCGCGATCGCGATGGCGGCGCTGCACGCCGAGGAGCGCCATGGAGCGGACGCGGTGCTGCTCCTCCTCGCGGCCGACCACCTCATCAACGACCAGGCCGCCTTCGCCGCCGACGTGGCCGTCGCCGAGTCGCTCGCCCGCCAGGGCCTGCTCGTCACCTTCGGCATCCTCCCCGCGCAGCCCGAGACGGGCTACGGCTACATCGAGATGGGCGAGGTCATCGGCGCGGGCCCCGGCTACCGCGCCGCGCGCTTCGTGGAGAAGCCCTACCTCGAGCTCGCCGAGAAGTACGTGGCGAGCGGCAACTACCTGTGGAACTCCGGCATGTTCTGCGCGACCGTCGGCGGCCTCCTCGCCGCGATCGCCGAGCACCAGCCGGGGCTCCTCGAGGCGGCGCGCGAATGCTGGAAGGCCTGCGCGAGCCGCGCCGAGCTCGATTCCCACATCGTCGAGATCGACGCCGACTCGTTCGGCCACCTGCCCGACATCTCCATCGACTTCGCCGTCATGGAGAAGGCCGCCAACGTGGCGGTGGTGAAGGCGAGCTTCGACTGGAGCGACATCGGCTCCTGGAACGCGATCCACGACGTGCTGCGCAGCGACGCCACCGGCAACAGCGTGGTCGGGGAAGCGATCCTGGTCGACGTCTCCAACACCTACATCCAGTCCGAGGGGCGCATCGTCGCCGCCGTCGGCGTCGACAACCTCGTGATCGTGGACACCCCGGACGCCCTGCTGGTCGCCGACCGCAGCCGCAGCCAGGACGTGAAGAAGGTCGTCGAGCAGCTGAAGCTCAGGCAGCACGAGACGGTGAAGCTGCACCGCACCGTGGCGCGCCCCTGGGGCACCTACACCGTCCTCGAGGTGGGCGAGGGGTTCAAGATCAAGCGCATCGTGGTGAAGCCCGGCCATTCCCTCTCCCTGCAGATGCACCACCACCGCAGCGAGCACTGGGTGGTCGTGAGCGGCACGGCCAAGGTGGTGAACGGCGAGCAGGAGATCCTGCTGCGCACGAACGAGTCCACCTACATCCCGGCCGGCCACAAGCACCGCCTCGAGAACCCGGGCCTCCTGGAGCTGGTGATGATCGAGGTGCAGAGCGGCGAGTACCTGGGGGAGGACGACATCGTCCGCTTCCAGGACAACTACGGCCGCACGTGAGGCCCGCATGAGCGCCGACCGTCCCGCGGACCCCGCGCTCGACGACCTCCTCGGACGGATCTCCGCGGAGGCCGCGCGCCGGGTCACGCGCGCGCCGTCGGCCGCCCGCCCGGCGTGGCCGGCGCTCGCCTCCGCCGCCGCGCTGACCGAGCCTCCCCCGGGGGCGCCCGCCTTCCGCATCCGCGACGACCGCCACTACGACATCGCCGACTTCCTCGCGTTGCCCGGCGACGAGCTGCTCGACGCGTGCTACCGCGCGCTCCTCGGCCGCCCGCCCGATCGCGGCGGCCGCGATGCCTTCGCCGCGCGGCTCGCCGCCGGCGACCGGCCGGTGGAAGTCGTGGGGCGCCTCGCCCTGTCCCCCGAAGGGCGCACCTACGGCGCGCGGGTCGCCGGCCTCCGGCCGCGCTTCGCCGCCGCCCTCGCCTTCCGGGTGCCGGTGGCGGGCTACGCGCTGGAGTGGCTGTTCGCCGCGCTGGCCCTGCCCGTCACGCTGCGCGAGCAGCGCGCCCGCGACCACGCCGCCGCGGTGCGCCTGCGCGAGGCGCGCGCCGAGGCGGAGACCGCGCGCCGGCGGTTGGGCGCCGAAGTCGAGCGGCTGGCCGCCGCGCCGCGCCGGAGCGCCCCGTGAGCGGCCCCACGATTCCCGCCCTGTTCGAGCGCCTGCGGCGCGAGGTCCGCGAGGCGCGCATGGCCGCGATCGTCGAGGAGGCCCGTGCCTGGGCCGCGCGCCAGCCCTTGCCCGAGTTCCGGCCGGACGCCGGGCCGCCCCCGGGGTATCCGGCCTCGTGGCCGCGCGCCATCGCGCTCGCCGACGTGGTGCGCTGGCGCGACGCCGACTTCGTCCGCGCCTGCTACGAGGCCATCCTGCGCCGCGCGCCGGACCCGGCCGGCTTCGCGCTCTACCTGGACGAGGTGCGCTCCGGGCGCAGCCGCGTCGAGATCGCCGTGGGCTTCGCGCGGTCCGACGAAGGCCGCAAGGCAGGGGTGGCCATCGCCGGCCTCGAGGCGGCGACGTGGTCGCTTCGACTCGCGCGCCTCCCGGTACTGGGCTACCTGCTGCGCCTGGCCAAGTCGATCCTCATGCTGCCGCGCGCGGTTCGCCAGCGCGAGGCGACCGAGGCCTACCTGGCCGCGCAGGTCGCGATCGCGGAAGCGCGCATGGCCGATGTCGCCGCGCGGGCGGCTGCCGAGGCCCACCGCGTGCGGCTGGAGACCGCCTTCATCCACGAGCGCCAGGCGCGCAACCTCGGCGCCCGCCTTGCGCGCCTCGCCGACCAGTCGCAGGCCATGCTCGACCGGCTCCCGGCCGTCGAGGCGGCGCTCCAGCAGGTGCGCGCCGCGGGCGTGGCCGAGCTGGGCCAGGCCGTGGCGACGCTGCGGGCGGAGATCGAGGGTGCGGTTGCCGCCGCGAACGCCGCCGCGCAGGGCGTGCAGGACACCGCCCGCGAGGCCGCGCACGCCGCACGGCAGGCATTGGGCGTCGCGCGGGAAGCGTCCGGCGACCGCGACACGCGCGAGGCGCGCTTCGCCGCGATCGACGCGCAGCTCGCCGCTGCCCGCCAGTCCACGGCGGCGATCGAGGCGCGCGCGGGCGCCGGCGCCCACGAGGCCATCGTGCGCATCGAGGCGGCGCTGCAGCAGGAGGTCGCGCGCCTCGACCGCGAGATCGGGCACGGCGTCGCGCAGGACGCGCAGATGAAGGCCGTGCGCGAGGCGGGCGTGACGGAACTCGCCCAGGCGACCGCCGCGCTCGAGGCGAAGCTCCTCGAGCTGGTCACGCGCGAGAGCGAGCTGCTCGAGCGGCGCCTCTCCGGGCGCGTCGAGGCCGCCGCCGCGATCGCGCACGATGTCGAGGGGCTGCGCGCGGCGCTCGCCACCTTCCGGAAAGACGGAAGCCCGTGAACCCGGTCCGCTACGCCGTCGACTTCGCGCGCAGCGTGGCCGCCATGCGCGGGGTGATCCTGCGCCTGGCCGCCAACGACTTCCGCCGCCGCTACCTGGGCTCCACCTTCGGCGCCGCCTGGTCGATCATCCCCACGCTCGCCACGATCGCCGTGTTCTGGTTCGTGTTCGAGGTGGGGTTCAAGGCGGCGCCCACGGGCGACCACCCGTTCATCGTCTACTTCGTGACGGCGCTGGTGCCGTGGACCTTCGTCGCGGAGGCGATCACGCGCGGCTCCTCGGCGATCACCGAGAACGCCTACATGGTGCGCAAGGTGCGCTTCCGCGCCGGCATCCTGCCCATCGCGGCGATCCTGCCGGCCCTCGCCGTGCACCTCGTGTTCATCGTGGTCCTGGCGCTGTTCCTCCTGGTCTACGGCTACGAGCCGGGCCCGCATTGGTTCCAGCTCCCGTACTACACGCTGGCCGGCGCCCTCCTCGCGCTCGGCATCGCCTGGGCGTCTTCGGCCATCGTCGTCTTCTTCAAGGACCTCGAGCAGATCATCGGCCTGGGTCTCCAGGTCTTCTTCTGGCTGACTCCCATCGTGTGGCCGCGCGAGCTGATGCCCGCCTCGCTGGGCTGGCTCTTCACGCTGAACCCCTTCGCCTATGTCGTGGAGGGATACCGCGACGCCCTCATCGGCGGGCGCTGGATCTGGGAGCGTCCGGAGGCCACGCTCGTCTTCTGGGCCATCACCGGCGCCACGCTCGTCGCCGGCGCGGTGGTCTTCCGGCGCCTGCGCCCGCACTTCGCCGACGTGCTCGCATGACGCCCCCGGCCATCTTCGCCCGCGGCCTCACCAAGCGCTACCGCCTGTACGGCAGCCCGCTCGACCGCCTGGTCGAGGCGCTGCTGCCCGGCGCCTCGCGCCGCCACGGGGAGTTCACGGCGCTCGACGCCGTCACGTTCGACATCCGCCCCGGGGAGGTCGTCGGCATCATGGGCCGCAACGGCTCGGGCAAGTCGACGCTCCTCAAGCTCGTCACCGGCGTCTCCATGCCCTCGGCGGGCGAGGTGGGCGTGGCCGGGCGCGTGTCGGCGCTGCTCGAGCTGGGCACGGGGTTCAACCCCGAGATGACGGGGCTGGAGAACATCTGGCTCAACGCGACGCTCCTGGGCTACACCGAGGCCGAGATCGAGGCGCGGCGCGGCGACATCGTGGCCTTCGCCGACATCGGCGACTTCATCGACCGCCCGGTGAAGACCTACTCGAGCGGCATGTTCGCGCGCCTCGCCTTCGCGGTGGCGATCAACCTCGACCCGGACATCCTCATCGTCGACGAGATCCTCTCCGTGGGCGACGCCCTCTTCCAGGCCAAGTGCTTCCGCAAGTTCGAGGACCTCAAGGCGAAGGGCACCACCATCGTCTTCGTGACGCACTCCATCGAGCAGGTGCTTCAGCACTGCACGCGCGCCCTCCTCCTCGAGGCCGGCCGCCTGGTCATGGACGGGCCGCCGCGCGAGGTCTCCAACGTCTACCTCGACCTGCTCTTCGGCGTGGCGCGAAGCGCCGGCGCCCCCGTGCCCGTGCACGCCGGGCCGCAGGCCGCCAACCCGTGGTTCGCGGAAGGCATGGACGACCGCCTGCGCCTGCGCCCCGGCTACAACGCCGCCGAGCACCGCTGGGGCAACGGCCTCGCGCGCATCCTCGACGTCGCCGTGATCGCCGGCGGCGAGTCCGACCGCGTCGCGGTCGACGCCCACGCGGAGGTGATGGTCCTCCTGAAGGTCCACTTCCTGGCCGACGTCGCCCGGCCGGTGTACGGGCTCCTGCTCAAGACCTCGGAGGGCGTGATCGTCTACGGCACGAACTCCTCCCTGCTGCTGGACCGCGGCGGCCACGAGCCCCGGCGCGCCGGAGACGTGGTGCACGCCTCGTTCACCTTCCCGGCTTCCCTCGCGCAGGCCAACTACCTCGTTTCCGTCGGCGTCTCGGACGACCCCGGCGTCGACGACCTGGTGCCGCTCGACCGGCGCTACGACGCGATGCTCGTGAAAGTCCTCAACCGCAGGAGCATCGTCGGGCTTGCCGATCTCGGGGCGCGGTTCGGCCTCGCCACCTGACCCGCGAGCGCGCCGATGCCAGCCCGCGTCGCCACCCTCGTGAACGACCTCCCCGAGGTCTACCAGCCGATCTTCGGGCACCCCGAGTTCGACGCGCGGGCCCAGCGCGATTCCCGCGACCGCCTCGCGCCGATCGAGGCAGTGGCCGGCGCCCTGTCCCTCGCCCTGGGCCGCAAGCTGCGCATCCTCGACGCCGGCTGCGCCCAGGGCTTCTTCTCGCTCTCGCTCGCCGCCCAGGGCCACGAAGTCACGGGCATCGACGTCGAGCCGCGCAACGTGGCGCTGTGCCGCCGGCTCGCCGCCGAGCAATCGCTCCCGGCCCGCTTCGAGCAGGCGGCGCTCGACGAGTCCTGGCTCGCCCGCTTCGACGACGGCGCGTTCGACCTGGCCATCGCCTGCTCGGTGCTCCACCACCTCTGCCACTCGCTGGGGGCGCCGCGCACCACCCGGATCGCGCGCCGGCTGGTCCAGCGCGCCCACGTGCTGGTGGCCGAGCTCGCGCGGCGCGACGAGCCCCTGTACTGGGCCGCAAGCCTTCCCGAGCGCCCCGACGCCCTGCTCGAGGACATCGCCTTCGTGCGCGAGCTGGGACGCTTCCCCACGCACCTGTCCGGGCTCGAGCGCCCGCTCGTCCTCGCGAGCGATCGCTACGCCTACGCGGGCGGGACCATGCGCGCCATCGCCAGGACCTTCCGCTCCTCGCACGAGTTCGAGCGCGGCGTCCACCTGGGCACGCGGCGCTACTTCCTCACAGAAGACCACTGGCTCGTGAAGACCGTGCGCTTCGAGGGGCCGCACGCGCAGGCGAGCCGCCGCGAGTGCGAGAGCGAGGCGGCGTTCCTCGAGGCCGCCTCATTGCGGCTCGACTTCCTGCCGCGCCCGATGCACAGCGAGTCGACGCCGGAGTGGTTCGTGTGCGAGCGCCCCGCCGTGCCGGGGGTGCGCCTGTCGACGCTGCTGGCGCGCGGCATCGCGTTCGACGCCGGCCGCGTCCTCGGGGAGGTGCTGGCCGAGCTGACGGCGCTCGAGGCGGATGGCTGGTTCCATCGCGACCTGCGCAGCTGGAACGTGATCGTCGCGGAGGACGGCCACGCGCACTTGATCGACTTCGGGCAGGTGTCGCGCGACGAGCGCTCGGACGTGATGGGCATGCTCTCGGCCGTGGACGCCTTCTGGAGCCTCGCCTACGAGGTACTGCACGCCACCCCCAACCCCAAGCCGCTGCCGTTGCCGCGGTTCGACCCGGACGAGTTCCCGGAGCCCTGGCGCAGCGCTCTCGCCCGCTCGCGGGAGCAGGGAACCGGGACTTCCTTCGCCGGCATCGCGTCCGCCCTCGCCGCGAGCCGCGCGTCGGCGCCCGTGACCGCCGCGGCGGCGCGCAGGGTGCGCGCCGAGGCCGCGGGCGAGTACGCGGAATTCTCGCGCCGGATCCTGGAGCTCGTGCCGTGAAGCGCATCGGCCTCGCGCACTGCGCCATCCGCACCGGGGACGCGATCGGCAACGACATCCTCGGCCAGTGCCGCACGCTCGCGGCGATGGGCTTCTCCCCGGTGCTGGCCGGCGAGCACTTCCTGCTCGATGGGGCGGAAGAACTCGAACGCGTGTCCCTCGGGCAGGGCGGCGGGCTCGATTCCCTGGATGCCGTGGTCTACCACCACAGCTTCCACTGGCCTGTGGGCGGCGAGGCGCTCGCCCGCTTCGGCGGGCCGGTCGCCTTCAAGTACCACAACGTCACGCCCCCGGAATACTTCGCGGGCTTCGCGCCGCATTACGTCGAGCGCTGCACCCTCGGGCGCGCGCAGACCGGCGAGCTCGCCCGCGCGCGCCCCGGCGCCGCGTGGCTGGCCGACTCCGCGTTCAACCGCGCCGAGCTCCTCGCCGAGGGCGTGGCGGGCGCGGCCGCGACGGTGGCACCGCCCTTCTCCCGCGTCGATGCGCTTCTCGCCCGCGAGCCGCAGCCGCGCGATCCGGCGCACTGGCTCTTCATCGGCCGGTGGGCCCCCAACAAGGGCCACCGCGAGCTGGTCGAGTGCTTCGCGATGTACCGCCGCCACTACGAGCGCCGCGCGCGCCTGACCATCGTGGGCGCGGTCGACGAATCGATGGGCGGCTACAACGTCGCCGTCTGGCGCGCCGTGGAGACGCATGGCCTGCAGGACGCCGTGGACTTCCGCACGCACGTCACCGACGGGGAGCTCGACGGCCTGCTCGCCACCGCCGGGTGCTACGTGAACCTGAGCCTGCACGAGGGGTTCTGCGTGCCGGTCATCGAGGCGCAGGCCGTCGGCCTGCCGGTGCTCACCTGCGACGCGGGTGCGAGCGCGGAGACGGCCGGCCCCGGGCAGGCCGTGGTGCCGGCGCCCGTCGACGACGAGGACTTCCAGTTCGTCGCGCGCGCGGCCCACGAGCTCGCCACCGACGCCGCCCTGCGCGCCGGCCTGGTGGCGGCCGGCCGGCTGAACGTCGCGCGCCGCTTCGCCTTCGAGCCCGCGGCCGACGCGTTCGCGGGCGCCATGGAACCGGTCTTCCGGGAGCTCGTCGCGTGAGGGTCGGCATCGCCACGGTGCAGGTCCCCTTCATCTCCGGTGGCGCGGAGGTGCTCGCGGGCAACCTGAAGGGCGAGCTCGAGCGCCGCGGCCACCGCGCCGAGATCATCTCGATGCCCTTCAAGTGGTACCCGCCCGCGAAGATCCTCGACATGATGGCGGCCGCGCGGCTCCTCGACCTCACGGAGGTCAACGGGGAGCGCATCGACAAGCTGGTCACGCTCAAGTTTCCGATGTACTTCACGGACCACCCGGACAAGACCGGCTGGATCCTGCACCAGCACCGCCAGGCCTACGAGCTCTTCGGCACGCCCTACGGCGACCTGCACCACAGCGAGGAGGGCCGCCTCGTGGCCGCCGAGATCCGCCGCTGGGACGAGGCGCTGCTGCCGGCCCACCGCCGGCTCTTCACGCTGTCGAAGACGGTGAGCGAGCGCCTGGCGAGGAACGTGGGCCTCGCCTCGACGCCGCTTTACCACCCGCCGCTGGGCGAGGAGCGCTACCGCCACGAGGCCCAGGAGGACTTCATCCTCTACCCCGGCCGCTTCGACCCCATCAAGCGCCAGCACCTGCTGGTGGAGGCGATGCGGCACGCACCGAAGGCGCTCAGGCTGGTGCTGATCGGGCCCTGGGACAGCCACTACGGCCGGCAGGTGGCCGCAAGCATCGAGACGCTGGGCCTCTCCGACCGCGTCGACCTGCGCGGCCCGGTGAGCGAGGACGAGAAGCTCTCGCTCTACGGCCGGTGCCTGGCCGCCTACAACGGCGTGTTCGACGAGGACTACGGCTACGTGACGCTCGAGGCGTTCTCGGCCGAGAAGCCGGTGGTGATCCACCCGGACGCCGGCGGGCCGCTGGAGTTCGTGACCGACGGCGCCGACGGCCTCGTCGTGCCGCCGGATGCGAAGGCGCTCGGCGAGGCCCTCGGCTGGCTGCACGCCAACCGCGCGCGCGCCCGCGAGATGGGCGCGGCGGGCAAGCGCTCGCTCGTCGCGAGGAACGTGACCTGGGACCACGTGGTCGGGAGCCTGCTCGCATGAGGATCGCGTACTTCTCCCCGCTGCCGCCGCGGAAGACGGGCATCGCGACCTACTCGCGCCACCTCCTGCCGGCGCTCGCGAGGATCGCGGAGGTGACGCCCTTCCATGCCGGACCCTGCGACCCGGTGCCCGGCGTGGCCCCGCCCGTGGACTTCACCGGCGAAGGCGCGCTCGCGCAGGCGCTGGCGGGCTACGACCCGGTCGTCTACCACCTCGGCAACAACCCCTATTACCACCTCGAAATCTACCGGGCGCTCCTCGCGCGCCCCGGCGTCGTGGTGCTGCACGACTCGGTGCTCTACTTCCTCATGGCCGGCGGCGGCCGCGGCGCGTTCCTGCGCGAGTTCGCGGCCAACCACGGGGCGGCCCGGCTGCGCGAAGCGTGGCAGGTCGAGGCCGACTGCCCGGACGGCAACCTCCTGCGCTACCCGCATCCGGCGCGCTACCCGCTGCTCGCGCGCGTCCTCGGGCGCGCCACCGGCATCATCGTGCACAGCGCGGCCACCGCCGCGACGATCCGCGCCGCCGGCTACGCCGGCCCGCTCGGCGAGGGCAGGCTCATCTTCTACCCGGGGGCGCGCGCCGCCGCCGAGGCGCTGCCGCCGCGCCAGGCGCTGCGCGAGGCGGGCATCCCCGACGGGCGCACCGTCTTCGGCTGCTTCGGCTTCCTCGGCCCCACGAAGCGCATGGCGAGCCTCCTCGAGGCGTTCGCGCGCGCGCGGCGCAGGGCCCCCGCGACGCTTCTCGTCGTGGGAGAGGGCGAGGACGTGATGTCGCTCGCGCGCCACCATGGCGTCGCCGAGGACGTGGTCCACCTGGGCTTCACGTCCGACGAGCGTTTCGACGCGCTGCTCGCGGCGGTCGACGTGGTGGTGAACCTGCGCTACCCGAGCATGGGCGAGGCGTCGGCCACGCTGGTCCAGGCGATGAGCTGCGGGAAGCCCTGCATCGTCACGCGCGACGCGTGGTTCGCGGAACTGCCGGACGACGTCGTGCATTTCGTGCCGCACGACGAGGGGGAGGTCGGTGCGCTCGCCGGCGCCCTCGAGACCCTCGCCCTGGGCGGGATCGCGCGCGCCCGGCTGGGCGAGGCGGCGCGCCGCCACGCCGAGGCGACCTGGAGCCCCGACGCGGGGGCACGCCGCATGGTCGACCTGCTCCGGGGGTTCGACACCGCCGGCTGGGCGCGCCGCACGCTCGCGCGCCGCCTCGAGGCCGTGGTCCCGCGGTGAGCGAGCCCGTCCTCGTCGTCGGCGGCGCGGGCTACATCGGCTCGCACGTGGCGCGCGCGCTGGCCGAGGCCGGGCACGAGGTCGCCGTCCTGGACGACTTCTCGACCGGCCACCGCGACGCGACGCAGGGCCACGCCGTCGTCGAATGCGCGCTGGAGGACGAGGCGGCGCTCGACGCGGCCTTCGCGCGCCTGCGGCCGCAGGCCGTCGTCCACCTCGCCGGGCGCATCGAGGTGGGCGAGTCGGTGCGCGACCCCGGCCTTTACTTCGCGAGCATCGCGGCCAACTCGAACCGCCTGCTCGACGCCGCCTGCCGCCACGGCACGCGGCGCTTCGTGTTCTCCTCCACGGCCGCGGTCTACGCACCGGGCGACGCGCCGCTCCCGGAGAACGCGCCGCTCGGGCCCGCGAGCCCCTACGGCCAGGCCAAGGCCATGGTCGAGGCGATGCTGCCGCACTTCGCGCGCGCGCACGGCCTGGCGTGGGTGGCGCTTCGCTACTTCAACGCCGCCGGCGCGCACCCGGACGGCTCGCTGGGCGAGCGCCACGACCCGGAGACGCACCTGATCCCCCTCGCGCTGCGCGCGGCGCAGGGGCGCACCGGCGGGCTCACCCTGAACGGGGACGACTGGCCCACCCGCGACGGCACCTGCGTGCGCGACTTCATCCACGTCTGCGACCTCGCGGACGCGCACCGCCTGGCGCTGGACTACCTGGTCCACGGCGGCGAGAGCCGCGCCCTCAACCTCGGCACCGGCCACGGCCACACGGTGCGCGAGGTACTCGACGCGGTGGCGCGCGTGACGGGGCTTCCCGTGCCGGTCACGGTGGGACCGCGCCGCGCGGGGGATTCGCCGGTGCTCGTGGCCGACCCCGCCGCGGCCCGCGAGCTGCTGGGCTGGCGCCCGCGCTTCGCCGACCTGGACACGATCGTCGCCCACGCCCGGGCCTTCGAGCGGGGGCGCGCGTGAGGGTCGCGATCGCCACCACGCAGGTGCCCTTCCTCTCGGGCGGCGCCGAGGCGCTCGCCGACGGGCTCAAGGCCACGCTCGTCCGCCAGGGGCACGAGGTGGAGATCGTCACGCTGCCCTTCCGCTTCTTTCCGCCGGAGGAGGTGGAGCGCGGCATGCGCGCGTGGGAGGCCGAGGACCTCATGCGCCTGAACCTCTACGAGCCGCACCACGTCATCTGCCTCAAGTTCCCCGCCTACGGGCTCGCGCACCCGGCCAGGGCCCTGTGGCTGTGCCACCAGCACCGCGCGGCGTGGGACCTCTTCGACGAGGCGAAGGCGAGCGAGGCGGAACGCGCGCTGCGCGTCCGGGTCGCCGAGTTCGACCGCCGCCACCTCGCCGGCGTGCAGCCGCGCTGCACGATCTCGCGGCGCGTCTCGGAGCGCCTGAAGGCCTCGCTGGGCCTCGACTCCACGCCGCTGTACCACCCGCCGCCGGATGCGGGCCTGCACTACTGCGAGGCCGCGCAGCCCTACGTGTTCTTCCCCAGCCGCGTGGAAAGCGCCAAGCGCCAGGAACTGCTGCTGCGCGCCATGGCCCTCACTTCGGCGCCGCTGTACGCGGTCTTCGCGGGCATGGGCGGCCAGCTGGAGACGCTACGCAAGCTCGCCGACCACCTGGGCGTGGCCCCGCGGGTGCGCTTCCTCGGCCACGTCCCGCGCGACGAGAAGCTCGCGTGGTACGCGCACGCATCGATGGTCTTCTTCGGCCCCCTCGACGAGGACTACGGCTACGTGACGCTGGAGGCGATGCTTTCCTCCAAGCCCGTCGTCACCTGCCGCGACTCCGGCGGGCCGCTGGAATTCGTGGTCGACGG
>JAABQW010000282.1 GCA_011391275.1 Betaproteobacteria bacterium | reverse complement strand
GGTCGAGGATGTAGTACTTCATGATCCACGCAGGGACCATGAGGATGGGCTCGGCGTGCACGCGCGGGGTGGTGGGCGTGTACTGGATCAGCTCCATCAGGTCGTTTCGCAGCACCACCTTGCCGGGCGTGATCGCGAGGTTCTTGCCGACCACGTAGTTCTCGGCCCCGGCCGGCGGCGCGCCCAGGATGGAGCGCTCCATGTCCTCCTGCCAGTTGCGGAAGCCCCGGGCCAGGTTCTCGCCGTTGGTCTCCTGGATGACCTTCATCACTTCCGGGTTGGTGAGCGGGAAGTTGGAGGGCGAGAAGTAGTCCATCGCCTGCCGCGTGGTGTAGTCCATCACCTGCTCGTGGTGCCGGGTCATGCCGCGCACGCCGCGCATGGAGATCGACAGCCACTGCTGGCCCAGGAGGAAGCTCTGGTAGACCACGTTGTAGGGCCACTGGTCCCAGGCCGGGTCGCGGAAGCGCGGGTCCTGCGGCAGGGGCTCGATGCAGCGCTCGCACTTGCCGTCCTGCGCGTGCATCAGCAGGTGTCCGAGGCGCTCCCACTGCCGGGCGCCCATCTCCACGATCTCCGCCTGCTTGCTGGGGGAGATGGCGAGGTGCATCGCCCAGTCCATCCAGGCGCTGGAAAGCGCGGCCGGCGACAGGCCGCCGGTGAGCTTGCCCATCGTCGCGTGGAGCAGGCGGTCGGCGTTGCCGGAAACGAAATTGGGAAGCAGTGACTGGGGCTGGGCATACATGGGCGCCTCCCAAGGGGCGAGGATGTAAGTCCAAGATACGCTTGGGAAAACTGCCCCGATTGACCTGTCTCAAGTGAATTGGGGACGGTTCCTGGGAACCGTCCCCACGGCTTACGGCTTCAGCCGGTAGGCGTCGTCGAACAGGTGCTCCAGCCCCGGGTGCACTCCCCGCAGCCCGTCGATGACCGCCTTGGCCCACTCGAAGTAGGCGCGCCGGCGCTCCATCGGCCAGTGGGAGGGGGGCGCGTCCAGGACATCCCGCAGGTTGCAGATCTTGTCCGCCAGCTTCACCAGCTTGGCCTGGTGGGAGATGTGCGGCGCGTGCTCGACCTGGAGGCGCTTGCGGTCCGGCTTGGGAAGGCTCTTGTCGTCCGTGACCTCGGCCACGATCGCGGCGACGGCATGGCCGAACTCCCGCTCCAGCTCCTCGACCGTGGTCTCCGTGTCCTCCACCGTGTCGTGCAGGATCGCGGCCACGAGGACGTCCATCTCGGCCACGCCCGCCTCCAGCTTGAGCACGCGCGCGAGCGCCAGTGGATGGTTGATGTAGGGGGAGGCCTCGGCATCCTTGCGCCGTTGCCGGCGGTGCTTGAAGGCGGCGAAATCGGCCGCCTTGATGAGCCTTGCGACGTCGTCCATGGCGTCCTTTCCTCCCCTGCCCCTGGTGAGGGGCCGGGACCGCGGGTCCGGGTGGTGGGCCCTAGTATCATTTCACCATGATTCCCCCTACCGACCTCACCCAGCGTTTCCTCCTCGAAAACCTCGACATCCGCGGCCAGGTCGTGCGCCTCGGCCCGGCATGGCAGCAGATCCTCGCCCGCCGCGAGTATCCGGAGGCGCTGCTCCAGTTGCTGGCGGAGTTCGCGGCGCTGGCCGTCCTCCTCGGCTCCGGCCTCAAGCACCCGGGGCGCGCCGTGCTGCAGGTGATGGGCCACGGCCCCATCTCGATGGCGGTGGCCGACTGCACCCAGGACCTGGCGCTGCGGGCGATGCTCAAGGCGCGGGTGTTAGGGGACTGGGGCGGGAGCCGCGACCTCCACGATCTCTTCGCCGACGGGCGCCTGGCGCTTACCCTCGAGAACGCCAGCACCGCCCGCCACTTCCAGTCCATCGTGCCGCTCGAGGGCGCCACTCTCGCCGAGTGCTTCGAGCGCTACTTCGACCGCAGCGAGCAGGTGCCCACCCACCTGTGGGTGAGCGCGACGCCCGAGTGCGTGGGCGCCCTCATCCTGCAGAAGCTCCCCAAGGCCGACGAGCGCGACCCCAATGGCTGGGCGCGCGTCCAGCAGCAGGCGGCCAAGGCGGCTCCCGCCTCTCTCGGGAAGGGGGCCGGGGGCAAGGGGATCGCGGAGCTCCTCGCCAGCCTCTTCCCCGGGGACGACGTGCGCCTTTTCCGGCCCCAGCCGGTGAAGGACGGCTGCATGCGCAGCGAGGAGAAGGTGATCACCATGCTCAAGGGCCTGGGGCGCGCCGAGATCGCGGCGACGCTGGCCGAGCACGGCGTGGTGAAGGTGCACGACGAGATCTGCAACCAGGAATACCGGTTCGTGGTCGCGGATATCGCGAGGCTTTTCGGGGACTGATGGGTAGAATCCGCGCATGAGCCCCGAAGGCGACCTGCGCGCACTCGTCGACCGAGCCTGGGAGGCCCAGTACGCGAGTCCGCGCGATTCGCACGCCTGGGCCCGCGAGGCGTTGGCCGCGGCCGAGGCAAAAGGCGATGCCCCGGTGCGCGCCTGGGCCCAGCTCACCATCGGCAACTACCAGCTGCGCTACGCGAGCCCCCCCGAGGCGAAAGCCTCCCTCACCGCCGCCGAGAGCGGATTCACCGCCCTCGACGATCACCGCGGCGTGATCCTCACCCGCAACAGCCTCGCCCGTGCCCGCATGATGGAAGGCGACCCGAAGGGCGCCTACGACATGTTCCGCGCCATCCTCGAGGAGGAGGCGGGGAGCCTTTCACCCTTCGACCGCTTCTACACGCTCAACGGCATCTCGGGGTGCTGCGCGGCGCTGGGCGACTCGCCCCAGTCCATCGGCTACCTCTTCGAGGCGCTGGGGCAGGTGCGCACGCAGAACGCGCGCCCGCAGACGGCGATGCTGCTGTGCAACCTCGGCGGCGAGCTGGTCGCCGTGGGCGACTACGACGAGGCGCTCACGGTGCTGAACGAGGCCGAGTCGCTGGTGGCGGAGCTCAAGCACCCGCGGCTTCGCGTGGGGATCGTCGCGAACATTTGCGACTGCCTCGTGCACCTGGGCCGCCCGGCCGAAGCGCTGCCGCGCGCGCGCGCCCTGATGGCCGACCCCGAGACGCCGCACATCTCCGCGCCCGAGGGAAACGTCTACACCACGACCACCCTCGTGTTCCTGCGCAACGACTGCGACGCGGAGGCCGAGGCGGCGCTCGCAATGGCCGAGGGGGAAGCCGCGAAGCACGGCGGCCCCTGCCTCGTGTGGGCGCTGTACCTGCGCGCGATGATGCTGGCCCGCAGGCGCGACCCGGGCGGCGCGATCTCCCGGCTCGAGGAGGCGCGAACCCGCTTCGAGGACCGCACGCCGCTCCTCCTGCAGGGCCTGGTGCTCGAGTCCCTGGCGGAACTGCAGGCGCAGGCCGGCCGCCACGCGCAGGCCTTCGCGCTGCAGAAGGAGTACTTCCAGGTCTACGAGCGGCGCCTGGGCATGGGCACCAAGGCACGCTACTACGCGGTGCAGATCCGCTACGAGCTCAATCGCCTGCGCGACGAGCGCGACCGCGCGCGCGAGGAGGCCCTGCGCGATTCCCTCACCGGGCTCTACAACCGCCGCTACCTCGACTCCGTGCTGGCCGCCCTCCTCTCGCTCTTCACGCGCACGAACCAGCCGCTCGCCGTGGCGATGCTCGACCTCGACTTCTTCAAGGACGTGAACGACCAGCACGGGCACCTCTTCGGCGACGAGGTGCTGCGCACCGTGTCGCGCGTCCTCACCGAGGGCACGCGCGCGGGCGACGTGGTCTGCCGCTACGGGGGCGAGGAATTCTGCCTGCTGTTCGCCAACTCGACGGCGGAGGATGCGGTGGCGCGGGTGGGCGCGCTGCTGGAGGCCACGCGCAAGGCGACTACCACGGTGGGCGAGGTCTCCCGGACCGGCATCACCTTCTCGGCGGGCGTCTGCGGCTTTCCTGAAGACGGCACTTCGGCGCGGGCCCTCGTCGATGCGGCCGACCGCGTGCTCTACAACGCCAAGAACCAGGGACGCGGGCGGGTCATGCGCTAGCGGCAGCGGGGCCGGGGGCGAGGGTCAATCTAGCGTAGGATGACCCTTCCCCCCGAAAGAGAATTCCCATGCCCGATCCCGTCCTCGTAGTCGACGCCGATGCCCGCGTCCTTGCCGCCCGAATCTATGCCGACCTCCTGCAGAACGTCGTGGAGGTCTCGAGCACCGGCGTCCAGATGAGCGCCGACGCGAAGAGCGTCGCCAAGGTGAGCTTCAAGCTCGCCATCCTCTTCCGCGAGGTGGAGGACGAGCTGAACGCCGAGAACCTGCCGAAGAACCAGGACTTCAAGGTGGACATCGCCGACCTGGCGAAGTGGAACAAGTAGCGCCTCGCGTTCCCCCCGGGAGCGCGCGGGCTATCCCGGCCACGCCTCCCGCACCAGCGCCACCAGCTCCGCACAGTCCGCGAGCATCGAGTCCCGCGACCCGGGCCCCTGTTCCGCGGGCTGCTGCCTGAACCACGCAGCCGTACCCGGCCCGTAGAAGAGGAAGGATTCCCAGCTGCTGCCCAGCCGCAGGCGGAAGGTGCGCTTGCCGGGCAGTTCCTCGATGGGCAGGAGCGCCTCGTACCGCCGCCGCAGCTGCGCCACGGGGATGGCCGGCCGCGCGCCCGGCACCGGATGCGCATACTCCGAGTGCGCGTACAGCTTGAGGAGCGTCTCGCGCATGTCGTCGGGAATGCGCTCCATCGCCGCCTGCGCGACTTCATCCGGGATGCCGAAGAGCGCCTCGGCCACCGGGCCCGCGATGGCCGCGACCGTGTCGGAGTCGCCGCCGATGGAGACGGCATTGCGGATGGCGTCCTCGAACGAGGTGGCCTCCAGCGCGCAGATGAGGGCCTCGGGCACGGTCCCCTGGCAGCTCTCGTTGTACTGGTAGTGCGGGCGGATGGCGTCGACGGTACGGTCCATGTCGTAGCCGTAGTTCTCGGCGATGGTGCGGCGGATCTCGTCGGCGCCTGCGCCGAAGCGCGCGAGGAAGATGGCGTGCGCCGTGGCCTTCGCGCCCTTGAGGCCTTCCGGGTGGTCGTGCGTGACCTCCGTGACGCGCGTGGCGAGGTCGATCGCCTCGTCGAGCGAGTTGGCGAGCAGCGCCGCCGGGCTCACGCGCATCGCCGCACCATTGCCCCAGCTCTTGTACGGCGCCAGCTCCCAGGTATCGAGCCAGCTCGCGAACGCGCCGCCGTAGCCGCGCTTCGGGTGGCGCGTGGCCCACAGGTAGAGCGCCTTCTGCGGCGGCAGCCCGTGCAGCAGCGCATCGGCCACGGCCAGCGTGAGCACGGAGTCGTCGGTGTAGTCCGCGCCCGCGCCGAACAGCGGGAAATCCTTCGAGCGGTGGTTGTTCCACTCGTAGATGGAGCCGACGATGTCTCCTACGACCGCACCGAGCATGACGCTGCCTCCAGGGTCTCCCGGAATTAGAGATCCAAACCGCAATGGCGGTGGCTCTATTAGGGGAGGTGCATGACGCTAATCCCTGCGTGGCTCCCCTCTCCCTCCGGGAGAGGGGTTGGGGGTGAGGGCGCGTCGCAGTCTCACGCTTTTTCGTCTGCAAGCTCCCCGACCAGCCGCGGGATCTCCAGCAGCCGGTCGAGATGCGCCGCCGGACCTCGCCGGTCGCGCGCCACCCACGAGAGCGCCTGCGCGACATCCCATTCGGTCCGCGCCGCCTCCGGGCTGCCTGGCACTCGGATCGTTGGCGTCATCACCTTGTCGCTTGGAGCTCCGGGCTGGAAGCGGTCGGCGAATTCCGCGTCGAACCCGGTTCGCGCGATGTGCAGGAACCGCGCCGCGTCCCGGGAGCCCCAGCGGTCCTTCAGCACGCCGTCCGCGAACGGCACGAGCTGGCCGGGGACGATGTCGCGCTCCAGCCACCGCCGCATCGACAACCGGTCCTCCTTCGCGAGGGCGAGGCCCTGCGCCATCTCGTCGCGCACGTCCGGGGCGAAGCGCGATTCGCGGTGCACCACGCGCCCCACGTTCTTCGAGAAGCCCACCACCAGCCCGTTGGTGCAGACGAGGCGGTACCAGGTGAAGCACACGCGCAGCATCGCGCTCGCATCCACGGAGTTGAGGCAGCGAAGCTGCAGCACGAGGGGATGCCCGTCGCCGGGGTGCACGACCCAGCCGGCGCCCAGGTTCACCTCGAGCGCCAGGCGCGCGCCGTAGCGGTCGAGGGTGGCGTGGGTGTCGAGCCCCTCGGGCTCCAGGCCCAGGTCCGCCAGGGACTCGGCAAGGATCCGCGCCGCCTGCCGGTGCCCGATGAGGCGGTAGCTCTTCGAGACGACCGCCACCGGACGGCGCGACCACGAGCCGGCATCGCGCGTGGTGATGAGGTCGAGGAGCTCGTTGGCGTGCCACGGGCCTTCGTTCTCCGGCGCCATGGCGAAGGGGCCGCGGTCGAATTCCGGAAGCGTGGCGGCCACCTCGTCGAACCGGCCGCGCAGCCAGCGGGTGGGCGGCTCGCGAAGGCCCACGGGAATCCACTCGGCGGTTTCGGGGGGGCGAAGGTCGGCGGCGACTTCGTAGTTCATGGCGGCTCCTTGGCTTGCCTCTCACGCTTGCAGGAGAGGGGCCGGGGTGAGGGTGACTTCACCGCCACTGTGCCGCCCGTGAGGCTCACGACGTGAGCCTGAATGAAAATGGGTCCCTATAAGGGATCTGACCCCTTTTCTACTTCGCGTAGAGCCTGGCCGTCTCCTTGGCGCGCTTGGCCACCTTCCTGGCCAGCTCGTCCGGCTCCAGCACGCGGCACTCGGGCCCGTACTTGAGGATGTCCATCAGCAGCTCGCGGTCGTCGCCGAAAGGCACCTCGAGAATGTAGCCGCCATCCGGCTCGTAGCGCCCGCGTTGCTTGGAGTGCCACCGCTCGTGCGCCACCCAGCGCGACGCCGAGGGCGAGAAGCGCAGCTTCGCCCACCCCTTGGGCTTCCCCGCGAAGATGCCGAAGGCCGAGGCGAGGTAGTCGTCCAGGTCGGCCTCGGGGATGTTCTTCGCCTTGTCGGGAAGGAGCTTGGCGGTGCGGATGCCGTCAAGCGCGAAGCTGCGGATCTCGTGCCGCAGGTGGCACCACGCGTCCAGGTACCAGTTGCCCCGGTAGAAGACCAGGCGCTGGGGAGACACCGTGCGATCCGTAGTCTCGTTCGAGTTGCGGCTCCAGAAGGTGAAGGCGAGGCGCTGCCGCCTCAGGGTGGCGGTGGCCGCGAGCTCGAAGAACTCGAGCTTCATCCCCCGCGCGGCCATCCTCACGATGCGGATGCGCTTGCGGATCTCGTCGAGCGAGGGCTGCTCCCCCTGGCCATGGGAGGCCGACTGCGCGTGCGGGGCGAGGATGGCATTCAGCCGCACCATCAGCGGCTCGACGTGCGGCGCGAGGATGCCCGGGTCCAGTCCCTTGAGGAGCTCCTGCATGGTGAGGAGCGCGTGGACCTCGGAGGCGTTGAACCACAGCCCGGGAAGCTCGTAGCGCGGGCCGGTCGCGGACTTGTCCGTGAACCGGTAGCCGTTGTTGTCCCGGTCGTACTCGATGGGCGCGTTGAAGCGGTCGCGCATCGCCTCCAGGTCGCGCTTGAACGTGGCGGGGGAGACTTCCAGCTCGCGCAGGAAGTCCTCCTTGGACACCACGGTGCGGCTGCGCAGCAGGTCCTCGATCTTGTGAAAGCGCTCGAGCTGGTTCATCGCGCCAGTCTCCCCCCGGGGTGGCTCATCGATTGAGCCAGTGGGGCGATGCTACTCCCGTTATTGCCGCGCGTTGGAGACACAGGCGTGACGTATGCTCGCGCGATGGAAAACGCGCGAACCAGCCAGACCGACCCGCTTCGCATCGACGGCATTGCGGCGGGTGCCACGCCCGGGATCATCGGCCTCACCATCTGCCCCGGGAAGCACGACCGCCACGCCATGACCGGCCCGTGGGCGCGCGACCTGGAGGCCGACCTCCTGGCCATCCGCGACTGGGGCGCCATCGCGCTGGTGACGCTCATCGAAGCGCACGAGTTCGATCTGCTCCGCGTTGCCGATCTCGGGCGGAAGGCGAAGGCGATGGGCCTCGAGTGGCAGCACCTGCCCATCCGGGATGTGAACGTGCCCGGCGAGACGTTCGAGTCCGGGTGGGAGACGTCGGGCCCCGCGCTACTGGACTTGCTGCGCCGTGGGGAACGAGTTGTCGTGCACTGCCGAGGCGGTCTCGGGAGGTCGGGACTCGTGGCCGCGAAGATGCTGGTGGAACTGGGCATCGCGCCGCGGGATGCCATCAACCGCGTGCGGGCGGCGCGGCGGGGGGCGATCGAGACGCCGGAGCAGGAGCAGTACGTGCTGCGGCAGGCAACGGGTCGATTTCCCGCGTAACTCGTCTCCCCTCTCTCCCTTGCGCGGGCATCACTCGACTCCCCTCTCCCTTGGGAGAGGGGCCGGGGGTGAGGGTGCGCTGGCTAGCACACGCGAAATTCCTTCCCTGAATTTCGTGGCACCTCCGTTTGCCGGATGGCGCACAGCGGCAACCACCGGCACGCCGAGTTCCTCCAGCGCCCCACGCGCCTTCTCCCCCACCGCCACGACCGGGACCTTGGGAAAAAGTGACAGGAAGATCTGCAACGCGGGCAGCCCTGCCGTCAGCTCCTGCGGTGTGGGCGTGCGGTTCGCCAGTGCTGTCGCACCCTGTGGATGCCAGGCGAAGGTGTTCCAGTTGACCCAGTCTCGCCCCTGCAGCCCCGCCTCGAGCATCTTGCCCCAGACGATGGTTGCGGTCGGCTCCGTGAAGCCGGCGGGGCGGACGGTCTCGCGGCTGGTGCGCCGCTTCGCGCCATCGAAGAACGCGCTCCCCGTGTGTGGCGATGCCGCGAGCTGCCGTTCGCTCGTCATGGCGATGCCGCTGAACTTGCAGCCCTGGTAGCCGGCGGCTTCCGCGATCAACAGCAACCGGGAACGGCCGACGCGCTCCGCCAGGTAACGACGAAGTTGGTCGCGGCGGATTGCCGGGGCATCGGCACCGAAATCGTTGGCGCGGTCGAAGTCGGCCCACGGATTGAATACGCGGGGGCTCGAGAACGCTGCGAGGGCGGTGATGAAGCGGTCGATCGGGGCGGGGTTCTTCATGGCGCGATTATCTCCGTACTTTACTGGCTCACGCCCTGAGCCAGCCACTCCCCACACTCCCCTCATCACCGACCCCATCGACACCCGCCACCGATGGAAGATCGCAAGCCATACCTGGTACGCCCCCCCGAACCACAGCCCGCGAGCCTCTTCCCCGACGAAGCTGGCACGGGCGCCGGGGGAGTCGCCGCGCTGGCCAGGGCCGATTTCCCCGAATCGCTCGTCCCCCGCGCCTGGGCCACCCTCGCCCGGCGCCTGAAGGATCCCGTGAAAGTCACCGAGCGCGGCGGCCTGCGCACGGTGGAGGTGCTCGGGTGCTTCCGCTACTTCGTGATGCCCACGGTGCGCTGGGTGCACTTCGCCTACGCCGCGGGCCGGGGCCGCTTCGTGGCCGGGCCACCCGGAAGCTCCATATTCATGAGCCCGGTGATGCACGGCGATGCGTGGCTCGCGTTCTTCATGGCCGACTGGATCGCCACGCGCGGCGCCGACCCTGGCTCCGGGGCGATCGAGGCGCTCGTGGGCCGCATCCGCCGGGGGCGCGCATTCCGCCTGCTGTGGGACCGAGTAAATGCCTGCGCCATTGTTGACCCCCTGCAGGATCGCGTCGCCGAGGAGCTCGCCCTGGACCCGAAGGTGCTCGCATGGGCGCGCCTGGGCATCCCGCGTGGCAACAGGCTCGCTCTGCGGTCACGAGACGTGACCGCCATCTGGCGCCGCACCGATGCCCTGGAGACATTCGAGCGCGAATGCCCTGCGCTACTGCGCCCCTACGCCGGCGCCGTGATCGCCGATGCGCTCGGCTGGCACGCAGAGCCCGTGCGCGATCTGAAGCTGGCCTTGCGCGCCACCGGCATCGGGGACGCGGGCTGGAAGGTGTTGTTGCAGGCGGACCCCGAAGACATGCGCATGCCCCTCGTCTACGCGCAGAACGGCAACGCCCTCGATGTCTACGCGTGGAGCATCCAGGCGTGTCTCATCGCCGGGCGCCTGCTGCCGGGCGCCGTGCTCGCGCGCCTCATCAAGCCCAACGGGCACGAGCCGGGCATCGCGGAGAGCGTGAGCGCCGGCACGCTCCTGCAGGGCATCTGGCCGCCGTTCCTGCGCGCACTGGGGCGGCGGCTGGAAAGCGTTGATGCGCGCACGGGGATGCGCCGCTTCCTCGACACCGAGTTCGAGGATGTCTACGAGTGGCTGGAAACGGAGCGCCCCGACATCGACGCGAACCAGGCCCGCGCGGGCTGGCCGTGGATGCTGCGCGAGCACCGCTTGTGGGCCGAACAGGAGGAAGCCATCGCGTTTGCGCGCCGCGGCCAGGTGCACTGGCGGGTGCCGGTGCGCGATGCCGTCCTCGCCGGGTACCGCGTGGTGGCGCTCGCCGATGCCTACGAGCTGTGGGAGGAGGGGCGCGCCATGCGCCACTGCGCGCGCACCTGGGCCGGGCGTTGCATGAAGGGACGCGACCTCGTGATCTCCATCCGCGATGCGCAGGACCGGCGCTTGGCCACAGCGCACCTCGGCCTCATCCGCGGCACCTGGATGGCGGGGGCGGTGCGGCTGGCGGGCAACCGAATCGCCACGCGGCCGCTTCCCGAGGTGGCGGCGGCCTTTGCCGCGCTCCTCAACACCCGCTCGGCCTAGTCTCCCCTCTCCCTTGGGAGAGGGGCCGGGGGTGAGGGAACAGTTGTCCGTGGTACGGCAGCCTGGCGCGTTGACGCCGGAGACTTCATGTTACGGCTCACGCCGGAGGAGCCAGCACTTCTAAGGTCACGATCTGTGACCTTAAAGATGGGTCGGGGCGAGCATCGAAAGTATCCGCCAATGGCCTTTACGGAGCAGGGTGCTGCCACGCTCACTTCCATACCTTGCTTCCGGAAGGCCCTGCTCGATCATCTGCACGCTCGAGAACCACATCGTGCGGCCGTCGACCGAATCGAGTCGAATTCCCGGAAACAAGTGGCGGGTGAACTCGTGCGGATATTGCAGGTTGTGGGCAGGCTGGGTCCAATCCCGACCTGAAAGGACAACTCCGATGCCCACGCCCATGATCAAACCGGAATCCGTCGCCCGGCTGGTATTTTTCGTGCGTGGCGAACGCGTGATGCTCGATTCCGACCTGGCTGCCCTCTACGGTGTGGAGACCAAGTCGCTCAATCGCGCGGTCAAGCGCAATGCCGCCCGGTTCCCCGAGGACTTCATGTTCCGCGTCTCGGAAGGAGAGTGGGCCGCTTTGAAGTGCCAATTTGGCACCTCAAACGCATCCGCAGCGGCAGGACCGAAGGGACGGGTACCCACGAAGGCGGCGCCGACCAAGGGTCGCGGCGGCCGCCGCGGGCTGCCATACGTCTTCACGGAACAGGGCGTGGCCATGCTTTCGAGTGCCCTGAATTCGACTCGTGCCATCCAGGTGAACATCGCCATCATGCGCACGTTCGTCCAGCTTCGGCGCCTCATGGATTCCAACCGCGAACTGGCCCGCAAGATCGAGACCCTGGAGCGCAAGTACGACGAGCAGTTTGCGGTCGTGTTCGACGCAATCAAGCAGCTGATCGCCGATGACGAGGCGCGCAAGGCGCAACCGAAGCGAAGGATTGGCTTCGTCCCGTGAGGTAGCGAGGGCAAAGGGGGTCCTGCATCCCTGCGCACCTCCCGGGGGTGAGGGTGCACACTTCCCTGGCTCACCCCCTGAGCCCGCCACCCCCCACACTGACTCCATGCCCGAACCCGACGATTTTGACGACCCGTTCGAGGACCTCGGCAGTTACGAGGCGCCGGTGCTCCCCTTCGACTGGAAGAGCCTGCCCCACGAACCCGTCGGCCCCAACGGCTACCGCCCCCGTGCCGCCAAGGCCGCCTGGTCGCTCGCCCTCGCCACCGGCCGGGTGATCCGCCTCACATCGATCCAGCAGATCGGCACCCTCGCCGGCGTCCTCTGCGGCGGGCCGCGAAGCGTCCCCGATTTCAACGACCACATCGTGAAGAACGCGGTCGGCTACCTGGCGCAGGACCTCAAGTGCAAGGAGTCGGAGATCGCCGTGCTGCCTCCGCTGCTGCTGCGCTCGATCGAAAGGAAGCCCCCGCGGGAACCGAGGCCGGAGGAGATCGCCGTCGATTACCTGCCGCCGGTGCGCACGCTGGCGATGTTCGAGTCGGCACCCGTGAGCGATCCGGACGCGATGTTCTCCACCCTGAACGTACTCTGGTTCCAGAACGGCTACGGGCTGCCGGAGGCCGGCCATGTCACCGACCAGCTCCGCGCGCTGGACTGGGATCGCCTGGCTCAAGACGGGAGCTACTAGAAATCTCCCCTCTCCCCGCATTGCCTCACTCGGCTCCCCTCACCCCGAATTGCCGCGCTCGGCTCCCCTCTCCCTCCGGGAGAGGGGCCGGGGGTGAGGGTGCGCGAACGTTGCACTGTCCCAAGCATGAATGACCTTCGAACAATCCGGCTGGCAATACTTCTTCTCCCCGCCTTCGCCGTTTACTACCTCTGGCCAACCATCGTGTACTGGCTGAAGGTGGCCGCGGTAATCGGTCTCGTACTCCTCGTTATTGGTATCGTCGGGAGCCTATTCCGGAAGGAGCCCGTCGATCCGGATGCGCCAGGCAAGAAAGCGTCTGCAGCCCCCGAAGGAAACGCAATCATCATCGCGGCCATCGCGCTGCTCTCTGTGGTCGCAGTACTCCTTCTCGTGGTCCTGGTCCTGATGTAGCACCCAGCAACGGGACAACGGAGCCGTGAGCATTCCGGCCCGCGAACGGCGAAGGCAACGAGCTAACCTATAAACTCTCCCGGGTCGAGGAAGATGACACCGGGCGACGGAACGATCCGGTCGTGCCGGGAACCGCTCGGGCGCCGTCCTGCCATCACTTCCCCCTCGTCGGGCGTCATAATCCAGACGATCTGCAGTTCCTTGGCGCCGAGCGCCGGAACGAGATGGTGGTGGTAATCCCACTTGAAGCTGTCCCGCGAGTCTCCGAGGTACTGACGCTTCATGTGTCCCTCTTCATGTGCACCAAATCCGCCCGCCAGATCCCCAGCTGCGAGAACACCTTACGCGCCTCCTCCCGCATACGGCTGCAGTATTTCAGTTCGTTGAGGAGCGGAAATGCGGCCGCATCGCGACGGGTCGAACCCGAGAACGCTCCGGTCTCGATTGCCAGTCTCCGGGGCAGGCTCCGCGCTTGATCTCGATCTCGCCCGTCCAGCGGTCCCGCAGCGTGTACCAGCAGCCCTCGCTCGTCGGATAGGGTGCGCTGATCTCCTCGCGGAACATGGCGGCGATCAAGCCGACACCGACGGCAAAGACCAGCAATGCCGCAGACCGCGTGAAGTAACTGCGGCTCTCGCGGTCGAATCCTTCGAATGCCCAGCGAAACATTGCGAGGATGCCCTGGACGAAAAGGGCCGCGCCCCCGGCGGTGATCGCCACAAAGCCCAGGAATTTGAATTGATCCTCTCCGTCCCAGAATGACCCGGGAGCGGAGAAGGCGAATGCGACGACGCCAAGCGCCATGGCTACCAGGGTCATGCGGACGACGCCGCCAAGGGCGGGACGGTGAGGCATGGGGGAGGAGGTTTGTATTGGGTTCATGTCGCGGGTTCCTGCTCAGGGACGGAGGGCTCGGCGATCAAGTTACTGCTTCGGTGGCTCGCGGCGTGAGCCAGTCGAATCCCCGCGCGGGAATGTCATGTCGGGAACGCACCCTGGCCCGCTGGAGTCCACCCGGCCTGATCCATTCGAGCTCGGCCACGAAGTAGTGACCGGGGGCATCGCCGAAGTGCGCAGCGTTGAGTGCATCGCCGTCATCCCCGAATCTGCCGACGATAAGGCGAATTTCCCGTGTTCCCGCTTCGAAGTAGCGCGTCATTCGCCGGTCCGTCTCGATGGCGCTGGGAGCTGGCGGAGGGGCCGAAGCCGTCTCGTCCACGTAGAAGTAGGTGCCTCCCTCCTTGCGGAAGTACGCCTGGTGGGCCATGAAGACCATCACGCCGTCGGGTGCGAGGCCGCACCAAGGGGCACCGATCCGGCCCATGTTCTGCACGCCCATCCGGGCAAAGGCTTCTCCGTATTGAAGCGGCATTCTGGTTTCTCCTGGTTTCTGCCTGACGTCGAACGCGGCCAGCCGGATTCAGTTCAGCAGTTCATCGTCGCGGTATGCGCGGTGAAGCTCATCCGGCAGCGGACCATTGCACGCCCGGTAGCCGCACTTGAGCGCCTCGATGACGTCGAGCAGGTCGTCCATTCCCACCTCGATCCGGGTGGTGCCATTCGCGCCCAGCTGCAGGAGGGCGACGCTGCGCGCCGCCGCATCGAGGCCCACGACGATACCGTTGGGTCGCGCGGGCAACTGGAGGAGGGGTTCAAGGTCGGTCTTCAGGCTCGTTGCTTTCATGATTGGTCTCCTGGTCATTGGCTTGCCTCACTCGATTCCAGTTCCTCGTCCCGGCAAGGCAGCGGGACAAGCGTGCAGTCGGACTTGAGCATGAGCGGGTGCCGAGGAATGCCATCCCCCGTGAATGCGAGCGCGTGGGGTATCGCGCCGGCCCCGCGGATCAACCGGACCACGGCTGCGGCACGGCGGAGATTCCGCGCGTGTGCGCCCCACCCGCAAACGATCGGAAGGCCCGCATGGGCGGATGCGCGCGCAAAAATCGTCGCGTCGTTCCGTTCCCCGACCAGGTAGCCCGCATCGCGCAAGTGGCGCGGGTCCGTAGCGCGATACGCGTACAGGTTGACCACTTCGATGCCGCCCCTTCCGAACCGCCTGGCGAACGCCTCGCAGCGCGAAATCGTCCTGTCCGACCTCACCTCGTCGGCCGTGGAGGGATTGAGAATCACGAACAGCAGCGGGGAACGGGCCGGATTCCAGTTTCGCCACAAGTGGTAGCGAAACGACCGACAGGGAGAGAACGTCGCTCCGCCGGTCGGGCGCGTGCCTGGCCGTGCGCTGGCAACCGGCAAGGGCGCGCCGCTTTCCGCATTTGCGCCGTGCCGCAGCGCGAGTCGATGTGGGACGAGCAATGACATGACCGCTTGGCCCTCCTGGGCTGCTCAGTTTTTCAGGGCGTCCGACACTTGGCGCCACGCGTCCGGAGGAAAGTTGCCTTCGCTCACGTAGGCGCATCGCCAGCTGTTTGCGCGATACCGCCACGGATGAGCCCGCACGCCAGGCGCTTCGAGCCATAGACGCTCGCTCCTCATGACGAGCAGCAGTGCCCCCCGCCGCGCCGCACTCTCCGCCACCTCGAGAAGTCGTTGCCGGCTGGGGAGCCGGAGTCCGCCGTCGAAGCTGACGCTTGCCCACGGTGTCAGCTGAAGGCACGCGATGCGCTGCGACACCAACTGCGCGCCAAATCGACTGATGAGGGCGCCAAGCCTCGCCGTCCACCATTTCCTCAGGCCGTCAGGCGCCTCAGGATGCAGACCGCCAAGCGGCCATCCAGGCCTGGCGAAGGTATGGTCGTCACATGTCGTGGTGGCGTCGTATCCGGGATTCGAAAGCAGAAGCACGACTGGTGCGTTGTAGATGTCACCTTCGAAGGCACTCGGGCCCAGTTCGGGGTGAAGGCGATAGTCGTTGTTGACCACGCGGCTGTTGTACCGGTCGATCGCAGCCCCATCGATCTGCGCCAAC
>JAABQW010000281.1 GCA_011391275.1 Betaproteobacteria bacterium | reverse complement strand
TTGAAAAAGGGGTCAGATCCCTTTTCCGTCGAAGGTTGGTCGCCAGCGGAAAAGGGATCTGACCCCTTTTTCACGAGGCGCGGACGCGCGCCAGGTTTTCGGTGGCGGCGAGGTAGGCCGCGCTCGCCTTGAGGGCGGCGGTGGAGATGGCGCGGCCGCGCATGGTCTCGAGGCGCCTGGCGAGCGTGGGCGCGATGGGGCGGCGCTCGAGCCCCTCGAGCATCGTGTCCTGCGCGCGCGGGTCGTTGCAGACGACGACCATGTCGCAGCCGGCGTTGAGCGCCGCGTTGGCCCGGCCGATCATGCCGCCGGCGGTGCTGGCCCCTTCCATCGAAAGGTCGTCGGAGAAGACGAGCCCGTCGAAGTGCAGCTTGTCGCGCAACACCTTCTGCAACCACACCTGGGAGAAGCCGGCCGGCTTGGCGTCCACCCGGGGGTAGATCACGTGCGCCGGCATCACCCCGCCCATCCCGGAGCGCGCCAGGCGCTGGAAGGGCACGAGATCCTTTGCGGAGATCTCCGCCAGGGAACGGTCGTCCACGGGCACCTCCAGGTGCGAATCCGCCCGCACGTAGCCGTGCCCCGGGAAGTGCTTGCCCACGGAGGTCATGCCGGCGGCGAAGAGGCCCGCCTGCAGCGCCTCGGCCAGCGTCGCGATCACGTTGGGGTCGCTGTGCAGCGCGCGGTCGCCGATCACGCCCGACTCGCCGTAGTCCACGTCCAGCACCGGCGCGAAGGTGAAGTCCACGCCGTGGGCCTGCAGTTCGCTCGCGATCACGAAGCCGCAGCCGCGCGCGGCGGCCAGCGCCTGCGCCGGGTCGCGGTCGAAGAGCTTGCCGAGCTCGCGCATCGCCGGGATCGCGGTGAACCCGTGGCGGAAACGCTGCACGCGCCCGCCCTCGTGGTCCACGGCGATGGGGAGCGAGGGCTTGCGCAGCTCGCGGATGGAGTGCGCGAGCTGGATGAGCTGCAGGGGCGCGGCGAAGTTCCTCGCGAAGAGGATCACGCCGCCCACCTGCGGGTGCTGCAGCCGCTCGACGTCGTCGGCCGTGAGCTCCAGCCCCGAGACGTCCACCATCACCGGTCCGAGTCGCATGTCTGCCTTTCTAGCCTTCGAGGACGACGAAGGCCATCGCGAGGCCCGCGTCGTCGGTGAGCGAGAGGTGCGAGGCCGTGACGCCGATCTCGGCCAGGTGTCGCGCCATGTCCGGGCTGGGCAGGAGGCCGGGCTTGCCGCGTCCGTCGCGCCCCACCGAGACCGAATGCCAGCGGAACGGCGAGCGGATGCCCGTGCCGATCGCCTTGGAGAACGCCTCCTTGGCCGCGAAGCGCTTGGCGAGGTGGCTCGCCTTCTGCCGCGTGCCGGCGTAGCGCGCGCGCTCCTCGGGCGTGAGGATGCGCTCGACGAACTTGTCGCCCCAGCGCTCCAGCGCGAGCGCCACGCGCCCGATCTCGACCACGTCCGTGCCCACGCCCACGATCATTTCGCGGCTGCCACGAGCAGGGCGTGGTCGGCCGCGGCGACCATCAACGCCTTCATCTCGCGCACCGCCTCGCGCATGCCCACGAAGACGGCGCGGCTCACGATGGCGTGGCCGATGTGCAGCTCGCGGATGCCGGGCAGCGCCGCCACCGGCTCCACGTTGAAGTAGTTGAGGGCGTGCCCGGCGTTGAAGCGCATGCCCAGCCCGCGGATCGCCTCGCCGGCGGCGCGGATCTTCTCGAGCTCCGCCACCACGGGCACGCTCTCGGGGTCGCGCCCCTTGGCGTGGAAGGCGTGGGCGTAGGGCCCGGTGTGGACCTCGCAGACGCGCGCGCCGGCGCGGGCCGCGGCCTCGACCTGGCGAGGGTCGGCGTCGATGAAGACGCTGGTCACGATGCCGCCGCCGGCCAGCCGCGCGACCACTTCGCGGATGCGCGCCTCCTGCCCGGCGATGTCGAGGCCCCCTTCCGTGGTGACTTCCTGGCGCCCCTCGGGCACCAGCATCGCCATCTCGGGCTTCACGCGCAGGGCGATCCCCACCATTTCCTCGGTGGCGGCCATCTCGAGGTTCAGCTTGATGTGCGTGAGCTCGCGCAGCCGGCGCACGTCGTCGTCGTGGATGTGGCGGCGGTCCTCGCGCAGGTGCACCGTGATGCCGTCGGCGCCGCCCAGGTGCGCCTCCACGGCGCCCCAGACGGGGTCGGGCTCGTAGGTGCGCCGCGCCTGGCGCACGGTGGCGACGTGGTCGATGTTGACGCCCAGCTCGATCATGCGGCGTCCTCCAGGCTGCGCAGGTCGCGGACGATGGCGCGGGTGGAGAGCTCCTGCCCGGCCAGGCAATGGTGGATGAGCATTCTCATGAGGTTCTTGGCTTCCCCCGCGGTCCGCGCGTCGTCGAACAAACCGCGCTCGAGGTGCACGAGGGTGAGGCCGGACAATCTTACTGCATCGGCCCGCTCGCCTCCCCCGGCCGCGGGGACCGGGCCGCGCTCGACCACGTACCAGTAGGCGCGCTCCGCGTCGATCGCGGCGCCCGTCTCGGCGTCGCGCCCCAGCTCTGCGGCAAAGCCCAGCTCGCGCAGCATGGCGAGCTCGAAGCGCCGCAGCACCGGCTCGATCGCGCGCGACTCCCCCACCCCCGGCTCCGCGGCCAGCAGCCCCGGCACCCCTGTGGCGCGGCGCGAGCGGTCGCGCAGTTGCCCGATCGCCTCGTCGTAGGCCGCCCACAGGCGCTCGTGCGGGTCGTCGCGGTGGATGAGCTTGAGGAGCAGCTCGTTCAGGTAGAAGGCCGACAGCAGGCTCGCGCCCGCGAGCGGCAGCGCCGGGCCCGCCGGCTCCGCGTTCTTGAGCGTCTTCACCTCGCCGCGGCCGAACCAGGCGAGCGACAACGGCTGGAAGGGGACGAGGACGCCGCGCATGGCGCCCCTGGGGCGGCGCGCGCCCTTGGCGACGGCGGCGAAGCGCCCGTGCTTCTCCGTCCACACCTGCAGCAGCAGGCTCGTCTCGCGGTAGGGGTAGGAATGCAGGACGTAGCCGCGATCGGGCCCCGCCCCGGGCCCGCTCACTCGTAGCCCCACTGCCGGACCGTGGCCTCGTTGTCGGCCCAGCCGCCCTTCACCTTGACCCAGAGCTCGAGGAAGACCTTCCCCCCGAAGAGGGCCTCCATCCCCACGCGCGCCTCGGTGCCGATGCGCTTGAGCGTGGCCCCCTTGTCGCCGATGACGATGGCCTTGTGGCCGGGGCGGTCCACGAAGATGGTGGCGGAAATGCGCCTGAGCGCCCCTTCCTCCTTGAATTCCTCGATCACCACGGCCGCGGTGTACGGGAGCTCGTCGCCGAGCAGGCGGAAGAGCTTCTCGCGCACGAGCTCCGCGGCGAGGAAGCGCTCCGAGCGGTCGGTCAGCGCGTCGGCCGCGTAGTGCGGCTCGCTCTCGGGCAGCAGGCGCCCCACCTCGCCCGCCAGCGCCTTCACCTGCGTGCCCTTCTCCGCGCTCACCGGCACGAGGGCGGCGAAGTCGCGCCTTGCCGCGCACGCGGCGAGGAGCTGGGCGAGCTTCGCCTTGTCCCTGACCCGGTCGACCTTGTTCACCGCGAGCACCACGCGCGCGCCCGGCGGGATGAGGGCGAGCACGGGGTCGTCCCGCTCGTCCCAGCCGGAGGCCTCGATCACCATCACGATCGCGTCGACGTCGGCCAGCGTGCCGGTCACGGCGCGGTTCATGGCGCGGTTGAGCGCGTTGGAATAGCGCGTCTGGAAGCCGGGCGTGTCCACGAACACCATCTGCGACTGCGCGTCCGTGCGGATGCCGAGGATGCGGTGGCGCGTGGTCTGCGCCTTGCGCGAGGTGATGGAAACGTGCGCGCCGACGAGTTCGTTGATGAGCGTCGACTTGCCCACGTTGGGCCGGCCGACGATGGCGACCGTCCCGGCGCGGAAGCCCGCGGCCGTCACGACGGCACCGCCCGCTGCCCGGCCAGCACGGCGAGCACCGACTCCGCGGCCTGCTGCTCGGCGGCGCGGCGGCTGCCGCCCTCGCCCACCGCGGCGACACCCAGCTCGTCCACGCGGCATTCGACGCGGAAGACCTGCTGGTGCGCCTCGCCGCCCACGGTGACCACGGTGTAGCGCGGCAGCGGCAGGCGCCGGCCCTGGAGGTTCTCCTGGAGGGCGGTCTTGGGGTCCTTGGCCGGCGGCGTCTCGCGCACCTTGTCGAGGCGGCCGGCGAAGAGCCTCGCCACCACCTCGCGCACCGCGTCGAAGCCGGCGTCGAGGTACACCGCGCCGAGAAGCGCCTCGAAGCCGTCGGCCAGGATCGAGGGGCGCCGGAAGCCGCCGCTCTTGAGCTCGCCTTCGCCCAGCAGCAGCTCGTCGCCCAGTTCGATTGCCTGCGCGACCTCGAAGAGGGATGACTGGTTCACGAGCCCGGCGCGCAGGCGCGACAGGTCGCCCTCGGGGATCCCCGGGAGGCGCTCGAAGAGGAGGATGGCGACCACGCAGTTGAGCAGGCTGTCGCCGATGAACTCGAGCCGCTCGTTGTGATCGGCGGCATGGCTGCGGTGGGTGACGGCGCGGCGCAGGAGCGCCGGATCGCGGAACGGGTGCCCGAGGCGTCGCTGCAGGCCGGTGAGGTCGCGCTCGGCGGCGCGTCGGGTCACGACGGGCTTACTTCGCGGTCGTGACCATGAAGTCCAGGCAGGCGCTGAAGTTCCCGGCGATCGGGATCTTGGTCGCCCAGGTGGCGCTGACCACCGCCTCGCCGGCTTCCTTGGTGATCTCGAGGTCCTCGCCGCGCAGGGCCTTCACGTCCTCGATGGTGTTGCGGCGGTCGAAGGCGTTGCGGATGTCGCGCACCGTGCCCTTGGTCTCGCCGGTCTCTTCCATGGCGTTCAGCATCTTCTTGACCGCGAAGTACTCGAGGTAGGAGGGCATGAGCTTGGCCGCGAAGAGGCCCCCCAGAGCGAGGATCACCATCCAGACGATGGCGCCGCTGAGCGTGACGCCGAGCTGCTTCCTGATCATGAACCCTCCCCGTCCCAAGTGCCCCCCGCTCGATGCGAGGTGGCTAGTCGATACCGTTGCCGATGCGCGTGAAGTCACCGAAGTTCATCCAGACGAGGAACGCGCGGCCCTTGACGTGGTCGTCCGGGATGAAACCCCAGTAGCGGCTGTCCGCGCTCTGGTCCCGGTTGTCGCCCAGTCCGAAATAGTGGCCCGCCGGCACCGTGCAGGTGAAACCGTCGTCATTGTATTCGCAATTCTCGCGGTGCGGAAACTGCCGGACCTGCGACAGGTTCACCACCGGCTCCGGCGGCACGACCATCACCGTGTGGGGCATGTCGCCCAGTTTCTCGGCGAAGGTGGGAAGCCTCACGTAGTTCAGCTCGGCGTCGGTGTAGTAGCCCGAGGGCTGCATCGGCACCGCATTGCCGTTGATCGACAGGACCTTGCCCTTGTAGGCGACCTTGTCGCCGGGAAGCCCCACGATGCGCTTGATGTAGTCCACGGACGGGTCGGCCGGGAAGCGGAACACCACCACGTCGCCGCGCCTGACCGTGCCCACCTCCATCACCTTGCGGTTGAGCACGGGCAGGCGGATGCCGTAGGTGTACTTGTTCACGAGGATGAAGTCGCCCACCAGGAGCGTGGGCTTCATCGACCCCGAGGGGATCTTGAACGGCTCGACCCAGAACGAGCGGATGAGGAACACCACCACGATCACCGGGAAGAAGGCCCGCGCCATGTCCACGACGATGGGCTCGGCGTCCCCCTCGGTGCGCCCGGGCGCCAGCATCCGGGCGTCGACCAGCCAGATGATCCCGGTCGCGACGCCCGCGATCAGCAGCACCGCCGCGAAGTCGGTGAACTTGAGGAGCATGCCCATGAGGGCGATGAAGAGCACCGGCCAGGCGATCTCGAGGATCCCCTTGAGGGTGTCGGAGCGCGGCCCCTTGCGCAGCGCCGCGTCCCACGCGATGAGCGCGGCCGAGGCGCCGCCCGCGAGGAGCGCGATGAGTTCCCAGTTGAGTCCGCCCTGCATCTACTTGCCCTCCACCTGCAGGATGGCGAGGAACGCCTCCTGGGGAATCTCGACCGAGCCGACCTGCTTCATGCGCTTCTTGCCGGCCTTCTGCTTTTCCAGCAGCTTCTTCTTGCGCGTGATGTCGCCGCCGTAGCACTTGGCGAGCACGTTCTTCCGCAGCGCCGAGATGTTCTCGCGCGCGATGATGTTGGCGCCGATCGCGGCCTGCACGGCGACGTCGAACATCTGGCGCGGGATGAGCTTCCTCATGCGGCTTGCGAGGTCGCGCCCCCGGTACACCGAGTTCTCGCGGTGCACGATGAGGGAGAGCGCGTCGACCTTCTCGCCGTTGATCTGGATGTCGAGCTTCACCAGGTCGCCGACGCGGAAGTCGAGGAACTCGTAGTCGAGCGAGGCGTAGCCGCGCGAGTTGCTCTTCAGCTTGTCGAAGAAATCCATCACCACTTCGTTCAGGGGCATGTCGTAGGTGAGGATCACCTGCCGGCCGACGTACTGCATGTTGACCTGCGTGCCGCGCTTCTGGGTGCACAGGGTGATCACCGGCCCCACGTACTCCTGGGGCATGAGGATCGTGGCGCGGATCATCGGCTCGCGGATCTCCTCGATGCGCGAGAGGTCGGGAAGCTTGGACGGGTTGTCGATCTCGATGACCGTGCCGTCGCGCAGCTTCACCTGGTAGACCACGGTCGGGGCCGTGGTGATGAGCTCCATGTTGTACTCGCGCTCGAGCCGCTCCTGCACGATGTCCATGTGCAGGAGCCCCAGGAAGCCGCAGCGGAACCCGAACCCCAGGGCCTGCGAGGTCTCCGGCTCGTAGCGCAGGCTGGAATCGTTCAGCTGGAGCTTGGCGAGCGCGTCGCGCAGCGCCTCGTACTGGTTGGACTCGATCGGGTAGAGGCCGGCGAAGACCTGGGGCTTGATCTCCTTGAAGCCCGGCAGCGGCGCCTCGGCGCGGCGGTCCGCGAGGGTCACCGTGTCGCCGACCTTGGCGTCCTTGAGCTCCTTGATGCCGGAGATCACGTAGCCCACCTCGCCCGCGCCCAGGCACTCGCGTTGCAGCGACTTGGGCGTGAAAACTCCGACCTGCTCGACCAGGTGCAGCGCGCCCGTGGCCATGAGCAGGATCTTGTCCTTGGGCTTCACGGAGCCGTCGACCACCCGCACCAGGATCACCACGCCCACGTAGTTGTCGAACCACGAGTCGATGATGAGGGCCTTCAGCGGCCCGTCGGGGTTGCCCACGGGCGGCGGGATCCTCGCGATCACCGCCTCTATCACGTCGTCGACCCCCTCGCCCGTCTTGGCGCTGCAGCGGATGGCGTCGGTCGCGTCGATGCCGATCACGTCCTCGATCTCCTGGATCACGCGCTCCGGCTGCGCCGAGGGGAGGTCGACCTTGTTCAGGACGGGCACCACCTCCACGCCCAGCTCGGTGGCGGTGTAGCAGTTGGCCACGGTCTGGGCTTCCACGCCCTGGGAGGCGTCGACCACCAGGAGGGCGCCTTCGCAGGCCGACAGCGACCGGCTGACCTCGTAGGAGAAGTCCACGTGGCCGGGGGTGTCGATGAGGTTCAGGCGGTATTCCTGCCCGTCCCTGGCCTTGTAGGTGAGGGCCGCCGTCTGCGCCTTGATCGTGATCCCGCGCTCGCGCTCCAGGTCCATGGAATCGAGGACCTGCGTGTCCATCTCGCGCGTGGATAGCCCCCCGGTGCGCTCGATGATGCGATCGGCGAGCGTCGACTTGCCGTGGTCGATGTGGGCGATGATGGAGAAGTTGCGGATGCGCTGCATGGCCTTGTCCGGAAAAAGGGGTCAGATCCCTTCTCCGGCGCTTCCCGGAAAAGGGATCTGACCCCTTTTTCTGGTGTTCTTTTTCAGCCCGCCATTCTACTTCATTCGCTCGAGGCGCGCTTCCACCGCCTCGAGGTCCAGGAAGTAGTGGCAGATCTCGCGGTCGCCGTCGAGGAGGACCGGCACCTTGTCGCCCCACTTCTCCTCCAGGGCGGGATCGCGGTCGACGTCGACCACGTCAATGGTGAAGTCGTGGCGGCCGCGCAGTTTCTCCAGCTCCGCGATCATCTGGTGGCAGAGGTGGCAGTAGCCGCGGGAGAGCACCGTGAACTTCGGTGTCACTCCTCGGCCCTGAGCGTCACGAACCGCGTGCCGTTCTCGTCGCGCACCAGCAGCGCCACCGGGCGCTTCGCGTCGAGCTTCGCCACGGCCTCGTTGTAGCCCTTGAGATCCTTGATGTCCACGTTGTTCACGCGAAGGATCACGTCGCCGGGCTCGATGCCCGCGGCGAGCGAGGCGCCGTCCACGGCCTCGACCTCGACGCCGCCGGTCACCTTGAGCGCCTTCCGGCGATCCGCGCTCACCTCGGTGACGGCGAGGCCCAGCTTGCCGGGCTTGGCCGTCTCCTTCTTGGTGCCCTGCGCGGTGCGGGCGGCGTCCTCTTCCTTGAACTCGCCCACGAGGATGGTGATGTCGCGCATCTTGCCCGCGCGCCACACCGACACCGTGACCTTCTGCCCCGGGCGGACGGCGCGGATGGTGCGCGACAGGTCGGCCGAGCTCTCGACGGTGCGGCCGTCGATCCTGAGGATCACGTCGCCCACCTCGACGCCCGCCTTGGCGGCCGGGGAATCCTCCTCCACCGAGCCCACGGCGGCGCCGTCGGTCTTGGGCAGCCCCAGGGAATCGGCGAGGTCGCGCGTCACGTTGGCGATGGCCACCCCGATGCGCCCGCGCGTGACCTTGCCCGACTTCCTGAGCTGGTCGATCACGCTGGCGGCGTAGTCGATGGGAATGGCGAAGGAGATGCCCGCGTAGCTGCCGGTGCGCGAGAAGATCTGCGAATTGATGCCGATCACCTCGCCCCGGAGGTTGAAGAGCGGGCCGCCGGAGTTGCCGGGGTTCACGGCCACGTCGGTCTGCAGGAAAGGCACGGCGTCGCTCGCACCCGAGTCGGCGGGCAGGTCGCGGCTCTTGGCCGAGAGGATGCCCGCGGTGACCGAGTTGGCGAAGCCGAAGGGCGAGCCGATGGCGACCACCCATTCGCCCACGCGCGTGGCGTTGGAGTCGCCCAGCTTCAGGAACGGCAGGTTCGTGGCCTCGACCTTCACCAGCGCCACGTCGGAGCGCTTGTCGGCGCCGATGACCTTCGCCTTCATCTCGCGCTTGTCGGTGAAGCGCACGTGGATCACCTCGGCGTTCTCGATCACGTGCGCGTTGGTGACGATGTAGCCGTCGGCGGAGATCACGAAGCCCGAGCCCAGCCCGAAGGGGCGAAGCGGCCCGCGGCGCTCGTCCTTGTCGCCCTTCTCGTTGCGGTCGTTGCGCCCGCGCGGCTGCGGCCGCTGCTCCGGGGGCATGAAGCGGCGGAAGAACTCGAACATCGGGTCGTCTTCCGACAGCCCCGGGATCTGGGTGCGCTGCGAGCGCGTCTCGGTGCGGATGTTCACCACCGCCGGGCCGTGCTTCTCGACCAGGTCGGCGAAATTGGGCAGCACCGGCTGGGCCTGCGCCTGGCTGGCTGCGCCCAGCGCGAGGGCGGCGCCCACGAGGAATGCTTTCAGGATCTGCATTAAGTGTGGCCTTGTCTGGAAAAGTGGTTTTTCTGGCGATTCAACGCGCGGCAGGCTGCCGGGCGACGCTGCGCCCCACCTGCTGCGCCGCCGCCGGCGGAACTTCGCCGAGCACGGTGACCATGTTCTCGCCCATGGGCCGCACGAAGACCGAGATCGCCCCGTCCTCGTTGGTGGCTTCCGCCGTGCGCGCCGGGTTGGACATCGGCTCGATGAACACGCTCATCGTGGCGAGCCCGTCGGAGAACACGAGGTGCGAGACCGGCTGGGCGCGGCTGGGAAGCGTGCGCTGCATCTCGCTCACCAGCCGGAAGCCGGGGGGCGGGTTGGCGACCTGCCAGCCGGTCGCGGCCTGGCGGGTATCCCCCACGGCCTGGTTGTCGCGGCGCCAGTCCTTGCTCTGCGCGTGGAAAGTGCTCTTCAGCTCGCTGCGCGAGACCTGGGGCCCCAGGCGCAGCTCGGTGAAGATGAAGTGCTCGAGGACCTGCTGGCGCGACCCCAGCGTCTTGGCGCGCATCAGGAGCCCGGAGCCGATCTCGGCGCACAGTCGCTGCGCGTAGCGCATTGCGTCGCGCGGGTCCAGGTGGATCCACTGGCAGTCCTGGCCCAGCACGCGCTCGACGGCGCCCAGCTTGACCTGGTAGTGCTCGGCGATCTCCTGCGGCGTGCCGCTCACCAGCGAGGGGAAGAAGCGCGCGGTGACGCGCCGGTCGACGCGGACGGTCTTCGCGTCCGGGAAGAAGCACTGCATCTCCTCGTTGTGGCGCACGATCTCGCGCCGGTCGCCGTCGAGCGCCTCGATCTTCTCGTGCTCGTTGCCGCCGATGAAGAGGTGCGTGATCCGGGAGGTGGACGCGCGGTCGCCCGACATGTGGACGACCGTGCCCGCGTAGATGTTCGTGCGCGCCGACACGGCGACGCGCTGCAGCCAGGAAAGCGGGTCGCCGCCGGGGGCGGCGGCCGCCGGCAGGGCCGCCAGGAACGCGGCCACCGGCAAGGCGGCGGCAAGCCGCCTCATCGGCCGCCTGCGGCCTGGTTCGCGACCGGCCGGTAGAACTGCGCGTTGGGAAGCTGGCGGTGGACCACCATGTACTCGTTCACGTTGTTGAGCGGGACGACGTTGGCCCCCGCCACCGGCCCGGCATCGACGGCGGCCGGTGCCGACTTCGCGAGCGAGGGACCGGAGGGCGTGGCGCTGTCCTGCATGCCGATCCAGCCCACCACCGCCACCGTGGCGACGGAGGCGGCCGCGGCCAGCGCGATCCGGCCCGTGCTGGGCGCCGCCCGCCGCCTCGGCGCGAGCACGGTGGGCTCCCGGCCGATCGCGTCCATGATGCGCTCCGTCGAGCTGCCCAGGCGGGGCCGCTCGCCACGGAGCGCCTCGCCGATCAGGTGGTATTCCTGCCACTTCTGCTTCAGTTGCCCGTTGCCGCAACAGGTGCCGATCACGCGATCGGCCTCGTCGGCCCCGAGTTCGCCATCCATAAGCGAAGAAAGTTCCTGCGTCATGTCACAACCCCAAGAGAGAGTCCGGGAGACGGCCTTTCGCGGCCTTCGCCCCCGGTTGCATTGCCGCCCTGCTGCCTGTCCTGCTCGTTCTTACCATCGTTGGTCCTTCGTGGTCCCGAGCTGCGGCCGGAGCTTCTCCGCCACCGCCTCCCGGGCCCTGAATATGCGCGAGCGGACGGTGCCGATCGGGCAATCCATTATCTTGGAAATTTCCTCGTAGGAAAGGCCGTCGATCTCGCGCAGCGTGATCGCGGTGCGCAGTTCCTCGGGCAGCGCGTCGATCGCGTCGTTGACCGTCTTGCCGATCTGCTTGGACATCAGCATGTTCTCGGGCGTGTTGATGTCGCGCAGGCCCTCGGCGTCCTCGAAGCCCTCGGCCTCCTCGCTGTCGTGCGTGGTGGAGGTGGGCGCGCGCCGGCCCTGGGCGATGAGGTAGTTCTTCGCCGTGTTGATGCCGATGCGGTAGAGCCAGGTGTAGAAGGCGCTGTCGCCGCGGAAGTTGGGCAGCGCCCGGTAGGCCTTCACGAAGGCTTCCTGCGCCACGTCCTCGATCTCGTTGGGGTCGCGGATGATGCGCGAAAGCAGCCGCTCGAGCTTGCGCTGGTACTTGATCACCAGCAGCTCGAAGGCCCGCTTTTCGCCCCGCTGGGCGCGTTCGACCAGTTGCTGGTCGATTTCCCGGTCGCTCATTCGTCCCTGAATGGGTTCTTTTGTCGTCCCGGCACCCATCCCCGCTGCCAGGCCTGAAGTGGCCGGGGCGACGAAGGGTTTGCCGGTTTCCTGCGGTATTATAAACGTCAGGTTTTTCATCACCTTGCCAAGCGCATTTCCGCGACCATGGCCAACAGACTCCCCGCCCGGCAAATAGTTCCGGCGGGGGGGGGCCGCCCCCCACCCCAGGAAGCCTACTTGAACGCCTACGACGTACTGGTCATCGGGAGCGGCCTCGCCGGACTCTCGGCCGCCCTGCGCCTCGCCCCCCACCGCAAGGTGGCCCTCGTCACCAAGCACGAGCTCCTCGAGGGCGCCTCCGCCTACGCCCAGGGCGGCATCGCCGCCGTGCTGGACAGCACCGATTCCCTCGAGAACCACGTCCGCGACACCCACGTCGCCGGTGCGGGATTGTGCCACGACGACGCGGTGCGGTTCGTGGTCGAGCGCGGCCGGCCCGCCATCGAGTGGCTGGTCGCCCAGGGGGTGCCGTTCACGCGGGAGACGGGCGGCGCGGAGGAGCTGCACCTGCACCGCGAGGGCGGCCACAGCCACCGCCGGATCGTCCATGCGGCCGATGCCACCGGCAACGCCGTGCAGCGCACCCTGGTCGAGCGCGTCAAGGGCCACCCGAACATCGAGATCCTCGACTGGCACATCGCCATCGACCTCATCACCGGCCGCAAGCTCGGCCTGGGCGACAACGGCTGCCACGGGGCCTACGTCCTCGACCTGAAGGCCGGCAAGGTCCGGACCCTCTCGGCGCGCTCGACGATCCTCGCCTCGGGAGGCGCGGGCAAGGTCTACCTCTACACGACGAACCCCGACACGGCCACGGGCGACGGCATCGCCATGGGCTGGCGCGCCGGCTGCCCGGTGGCCAACATGGAGTTCATCCAGTTCCACCCCACCTGCCTCTACCACCCGCACGCCAAGAGCTTCCTCATCTCCGAGGCGGTGCGCGGCGAGGGCGGGCTCCTGAAGCTGCCCGGCGGCGAGCGCTTCATGCCGCAGCACGACGAGCGGGCGGAACTGGCGCCCCGGGACGTGGTGGCCCGTGCCATCGACTTCGAGATGAAGAAGCGCGGCCTGGACTGCGTCTACCTCGACATCTCGCACAAGGGCGAGGCCTTCGTCCGCGAGCACTTCCCCAACATCCATGCCAAGTGCCTGGGGTTCGGCATCGACATCGCGAAGGAGCCCATCCCCGTGGTGCCTGCGGCGCACTATTCCTGCGGCGGCCTGCAGGTGGACCTCGCCGGGCGCACGCCCGTGGCGGGCCTGTACGCGCTGGGCGAGGTGGCCTGCACGGGCCTTCACGGCGCCAACCGCCTCGCCTCCAATTCGCTCCTCGAGTGCCTGGTCTTCTCCGAGGCGGCCACCGCGGACATCCTCGCGACCGCCCCCGCCCCCGTGCCGGCGCTCCCCGCGTGGGACGAGAGCCGCGTCACCGACGCCGACGAGGAAGTGGTGATCGCGCACAACTGGGACGAGCTGCGCCGCAGCATGTGGAGCTACGTGGGGATCGTGCGCACCGACAAGCGCCTGGAGCGCGCGCTGCACCGCATCAACCTGCTGCAGGACGAGATCGAGGAGTTCTACTCGAACTTCCGGGTATCCAACGACCTGATCGAGCTGCGCAACCTCGTGGTCACCGCCGAGCTCATCGTGCGCTCGGCGCTCGCCCGCAAGGAAAGCCGCGGCCTGCACTTCTCCAGCGACTGGCCCGACCCGCTCCCCGAGGCGAGGGACACCGTCCTCGACCCGCGCACCGTCACCCTGTGAACGCCACGCCCCTCCTCGCCACCGCCGAGATCCGCACGCTGGAAGAGCGCGCGGCGCAGGGGTTGGCGGGGCCGACGCTCATGCAGCGCGCCGGGCTCGCCACGGCCGAGGCCGCCCGCTCGATGGCCGCGGACAACGGCGCGCCGATCCTCGTGGTTGCCGGCCCCGGCAACAACGGCGGCGACGCGTGGGTGGCGGCGGCGCACCTGCGCGAATCGTTCCATCGCGTCATCGTCCTCGACTTCGCCGGGTCCGTGCCCAAGGCGCCCGAGGCGCGCGAGGCCCGCGACCGCTTCCTCGCGGCCGGCGGAAAATCGGTGCGCGGGTGGCCCGCGGACATCCGCCCCGCCCTCGTGGTCGACGGGCTGCTGGGCATCGGGCTGGCTCGCGACGTCGAGGGCGAGATGGCGCGGCTCATCCTGCGCATCAACGCCTGCGGCGCACCGGTGCTCGCCATCGACATCCCGAGCGGCGTGGGGAGCGACACGGGTGCGGTGCGCGGCGTGGCCGTGCGCGCCACGAAGACGATCACCTTCCTCGCGCGAAAGGCGGGCCTCCACACCGGGGCGGCGCTGGACCACGCGGGCGAGATCCTCGTCGACGGCCTCGGGGCGGACCCGGCCCTGCTCGCCGGGTACCCCGGCCGCCTCCTCACGCCGGAAGCCTTCGCGGGGGTGCTGCCGGCGCGCGCGCGCGACACGCACAAGGGGTCCTTCGGCACGCTCGGCATCGTCGGCGGCGGCAAGGGCATGACGGGTGCCGCCATCCTCGCGGCGCGCGCGGGGCTACTCGCGGGCGCGGGCAAGGTCTACGTGGGGCTCCTCGCCCCCGACGCGCCCTCCTTCGACCCGGTCACGCCGGAACTCATGCTCCGGACCGTGGACGACACCATCGCCGCCGACGTCCTCGTGGTGGGCCCGGGCGCCGGACTCTCGCCCAGCGCCACCTCGCTTTCCGCCTTCGAGCGCTCGACGCTGCCCGCGCTGCTGTCGCTGCCCAAGCCGCTGGTGCTCGACGCCGACGCGCTCACCGCCATCGCGCTGCACGACGCGATGCGCGAGGCGCTGGCCGCCAACCGCCGCGCGCCCACGATCCTCACCCCGCACCCCGCGGAAGCCGCGCGGCTGCTGCGCTGCGAGACCGCCGAGGTGCAGGCCGACCGTCTCGCCGCGGCGCGGTCCCTGGCCGAATCGTTCAAGGCGGAGGTGGTGCTGAAGGGCGCGGGAAGCGTCTGCGCCAGCCCCGATGGCACCTGGGCCGTCAACGGCACGGGCAACCCGGGACTGGCGAGCGGCGGCACCGGCGACGTGCTCTCGGGCCTGATCGGCGCGCTCCTCTGCCAGGGGTTGCCCGCGCGCGAGGCGCTGCGCTACGCCGTGTGCCTGCACGGCGCCGCGGCCGACTCCCTCGTCGCCCGCGGCATCGGCCCGGCCGGCATCACCGCCAGCGAAGTCGCCCTCGAAGCCCGGCTGCTCTTGAACGACTGGACGAAGTGACGATGACTCCCCTCTCCCCTGGGAGAGGGGTCGGGGGTGAGGGTCGCAGCATCGAAATGATCACCCTCATCCCCAGCCCTTCTCCCAAGGGAGAAGGGAGCTTCAAACGAAGGCGAAGATGACTCTCCTCTCCCTTGGGAGAAGGGAGCCTCAGGCGAAGGCGCGGAAGGTGGCGATGCCCAGCGCCGTGGCGACGATCGAGCCCGCGAGGTGCCAGGTCGTGTGCAGCATCGCCCAGCCGTAGTCGCCGCGCAGGAGCATGCCCACGGACTCGGCCGAGAAGGTCGAGAAAGTGGTGAGGCCGCCCAGGAACCCCGTGACGATGAAGAGTCGCCATTCCGGCGGGATCTCCGGCCGCGCGCTGATCCACGCGATGGCGATGCCCACGAGGTAGCCGCCGAGGATGTTGGCCGCAAGCGTGCCCAGCGGCACCGGCGGGAAGCGGTGGTTTAGCGCCAGCCCGAACCCCCAGCGCAGCCACGCGCCGAGCATCGCGCCCAGCCCCACGGCGATGAAGCCGCCCGCGACGTGGTTCATGGCGCCCCCGTGAGGATCGCCCGGATCTTCTCCGGGATGGGCACCGACTTCGCCCGCTCGTAGTCCACCCACACCATGACGAACTCGCCCTCCGTGAAGCGCTCGCTGGCGTCGCGGCCGTTCACGATCTCGGAGAGAAGCGTGAAGCTCGAGTTGCCGACGTGCCCGGCGTAGAGGCGGATCTCGATCTCGGTCGGGTACACGACGGGCTTGAGGTAGGTGACGGAGACCCTGGCGAGGATGGGCCCCGTGCCGACCCCGGCCACCGCGTAGCCGTGCCCCTCCAGCCACGTGATGCGCGACTGCTCGAAGTAGCGCAGGTACTCCGCG
>JAABQW010000280.1 GCA_011391275.1 Betaproteobacteria bacterium | reverse complement strand
GCCACGCGCTCGCTCCTCGGGATCGCGGGCTCGGGCGGCACGATGCGGATCGGCTCGTGCTCCTCGAAGATGCGCTTGGCCTCCTCGACCTTCTCGTCGCGGGCCTGCGCGGCCGCCGCACCCGCCTCGCGGTCCTTGCGGGCCTCCAGGCGCTGGCGCAGGACGGCCACCCCCCACTCGACGCCGGCGCCGACCTTCTCCGCCAGGCGGATCCAGGAAAGGCCCGAGAACACGCTGAACGCCGAGGCGATGAGGGCGACGAGCACCAGGGTGGCCCCGGTGAAGCCCAGCCCCGCGGTCGCCGGCCCGGAGAGCACCTCGCCCAGCACGCCGCCGGGCGCGAGCGGAAGCGCGGCCTCGAGGCTGTACATGCGCATCGCCTCCAGCGCGCTGCTCGATGCGACCAGGACCACGAAGCCGGCCAGGCTCACGGCGAGCGACCGGCGGTTGATCACGTCCCAGGTCTCCACGCGCGCGTAGAGCCGCAGCACGCCCCAGGCGGCGAGCGCCACCCACCACCATGCCGAGAGGCCGAACACGTAGAGCAGGCCGTCGGCGAGCCACGCGCCCAGGGCGCCCGCGCGGTTGGCCACGGGCGCGCCCGAGCCGCTGAAGAAGGGACCCGGGTCGGCCTTGTGGTACGTGCCGAGCGCGAGGACGAGATACGCCCCGATGGCGAGGAAGAGGATCCATCCCGCCTCGCGCAGGATGCGGGCGAGGCGTGGGCTGGCAGGGGCGGTCTTGGCGGGAGTTGCGGCCATCGGCAGGGAGCCCCGCCTGGGCGGGGCACGGCGGTCCTCGGGGATCGGGATGGCCGATTATAGGGCCGCGCGAGGGGACCGGGACGGCCCCGGGGTGCTACAGGGAAGGCGGAAGCTCGCGATTGATGATGGTGATGGACTTCGACTCCACCGCGATGAAGCCGCGGTCGGAGAGGTCCTTCAGGATGCGGTTCACCATCTCGCGGGAGGCGCCCACCATGTTGGCGAGGTCCTGCTGCGAGAGCTTCTCGCTCACCACGAGCTTGCCGTTCACGTTGACGGCCAGTTCGAGCAGCGTGCTCGCCACGCGCCCGTAGACGTCCATGAGGGCGAGGGTGCCGATCTTGCGGTCGGCCTCGCGCACGCGCTGGGCCAGCACGCGCAGGACCATGTTGGCCATGCGCGGGATGCGCTCCAGGCAATGCTCGAAGGCCTGGTGCGAGAGGATCAGGAAGGTCGACGGCTCGAGCGTGGTGACCGAGGCCGAGCGCGGCTGCTGGTCGATCATCGCCATCTCGCCGAAGAAGTGCCCGGGGCCGAGGAGCTTCAGGATGATCTCGCGCCCCTCCTCGTCGCCGATGAAGACCTTCACGCGCCCCGACTCGATCATGTAGAGCGAGTCGCCGATCTCGCCCTCGGTGAGGACCACGGCGTGCTTCGGATAGCTCTTCTCCACGGCGACGGCGCGGATCACGTCCAGCTCCTGGTCGCTCATCTGCGTGAAGAAGGGGACCGCCTTGAGCGCCAGGGTGCGCTCGCCGATGGCCGGTTTCGCCGTGGGGGATGTCATGGCACGACTATAGCCAAAAGTCCTTGTGTGTCAATTGCTTGATCTCAACCCATGCCCCCCGTGGGATAATGCGGATCCAGGGCGCCGGACCGCGCGCCCCTCACCGCCCCCGCCTGCCATGACCACCCGACACAGCCGCCTCCTCATCCTCGGCTCCGGCCCCGCCGGCTATACCGCCGCCGTCTACGCCGCCCGCGCCAACCTGAAGCCCGTCCTCGTCACGGGCCTCGCCCAGGGCGGCCAGCTCATGACCACGACCGACGTCGACAACTGGCCCGCGGACCACGCCGGCGTCCAGGGCCCCGAGCTGATGGAGCGCTTCCAGAAGCACGCCGAGCGGTTCGAGACCGAGATCATCTTCGACCACATCCACACCGCCAGGCTCGGGGAGCGGCCGATCACGCTCGCCGGCGACTCCGGCACCTACACCTGCGACGCGCTCGTCATCGCCACCGGCGCCTCCGCCCAGTACCTGGGCCTGCCCTCCGAGCAGGCGTTCATGGGCAAGGGCGTGTCGGGCTGCGCCACCTGCGACGGGTTCTTCTACAAGGGCCAGGACGTCTGCGTGGTCGGCGGCGGCAACACCGCGGTCGAGGAGGCGCTCTACCTGTCCAACATCGCCCGCCACGTCACCGTCATCCACCGCCGCGACAGGTTCCGCTCGGAGAAGATCCTGCAGGACAAGCTCTTCGCGAAGGAGAAGGAGGGCAAGGTCACCATCGCCTGGAACCACACGCTCGACGAGGTGCTGGGCGACAAGAGCGGCGTGACGGGCGTGCGCATCAAGTCCACCGCGGACGGCTCGACGCGCGAGCTGAAGGTCACGGGCTGCTTCATCGCCATCGGGCACAAGCCCAACACGGACCTCTTCGAGGGCCAGCTCGCCATGAAGGGCGGCTACATCCTCACCAAGGGCGGCACCGAGGGCGACGCGACCTCCACCAGCGTCCCGGGCGTATTCGCCGCCGGGGACGTCCAGGACCACGTCTACCGCCAGGCCGTCACCAGCGCGGCCACCGGCTGCATGGCCGCGCTCGACGCCGACCGCTACCTGGAAAGCCACGCTTCTTGAAGCCTCCCCGCCCGGGCCACGCGCCGGCGGACGGGGATGACGATGCCGGACTCTTCCGCCGCGAGATGCGCGACGTCGCGCCGGCGCGCCCTTCCAACCGCGTCTCGCACCCCGCGAGCCTGCCGCCGCCCGTCCCCGTGCAGCGCCTGGAGGACGAGCGCGCGGTGCTCGAGGAACTCTCGCGCCTGGCCGGCGGAGCCGATGACATCGAGATCGAGGAAGACCACGCCTACCTGCGCCCGGGGCTGCCGCGCGAGGTGCTGCGCAAGCTCCGCCGCTTGCACTGGGTGGTGCAGGACGAGCTGGACCTGCACGGCCTCACCGGCGACGAGGCCGCGCTGCAGACGGCCCGCTTCCTCGCCGAGTGCGCGCGGCGCGGCCTGCGCTGCCTGCGCATCATCCACGGCAAGGGCCTGGGCTCGGTGAACCGCGAGCCGGTGCTCAAGGGCCGCATACGCAAGCTCCTCGCGCGCAGGCTCGAGGTGCTCGCCTTCTCCGAGCCGCCCGCCGCGCACGGGGGAAGCGGGGCCGTCATCGTCCTCCTCGATTCGAAGCCGGGCCCGTGAGCCTTTCGCGCCCGCTCGCCCTCCTCGTCGCCCTGCTCGCGCTCCTCGTGCTCGCGGACAACATGCGGCGCCCCCTCGCGCACCCCGACGAGGGCCGCTACGCGGAAATCTCGCGCGAGATGGCCGCGAGCGGCGACTGGGTCACGCCCAGGCTCAACGGCATCAAGTACTTCGAGAAGCCGCCGCTGCAGTACTGGGCCGGCGCGGCAGCCATCACCCTGTTCGGCGCAAACGAGTTCGCAGCGCGCCTCTACACCGTGCTCGCGAGCCTGCTCACCCTGGCGGCAGTCGGCTTCACCGCGCGCCGGCTCGCCGGCGACGAGGCGGCGCTCGCCTCGGTGGGCGTCCTGCTGTCGAGCCCCTATTTCCTCGGCATGGCCGGGGTCCTCACGCTCGACATGGGCCTCACGGCCTGGACTACCGTGTCGGTGTGCGCTTTCCTGGTCGGCGCATCGGGCCCGCCGGCTGCGCGACGCCCCTGGATGATCCTCGCCTGGGCCGGCATGGCGCTCGCCGTCCTCTCGAAGGGGCTCGTCGGCATCGTCTTCCCCGCGGCCGCGGTACTCCTGCACTGCGCCGTGCACCGCGACTGGCGGATCCTCGCGACGCTCGAATGGGCGCACGGCCTCGCCTGCTTCCTCACCCTCGCCGCCCCCTGGTTCATCCTCGTGTCGGTCGCCAACCCGGAGTTCCCGCAGTTCTTCTTCGTCCACGAGCACCTCGAGCGCTTCCTCACGGGCACGCACCGCCGCGAGGAGCCGTGGTGGTACTTCTGGCCGATCCTCCTCACCGGGTTCCTGCCCTGGATGTTCGCGGTCGTGACGGCCGCCGCCGAGGGGTGGCGGCGGGAGACGGCCGGCGAGACCTTTCGCTGGCGGCGCTTCGCCCTCCTGTGGGCGGCGTTCGTGATGGCCTTCTTCAGCGCTTCGGGCTCGAAGCTTCCCGCCTACATCCTCCCGGTCTTCCCGGTCGTCGCCCTCGTGCTCGGCGACTGGCTCGCGCGCACGCCGGCCGCGCGGCTCTGGAAGCCGGTCGCCCTCGTCGCCCCCCTGGTCGTCGCCGGGATCGCCCTCGGCTGGGGCGCCCCGGAGCGGTCGGAAAACGCGTGGACCCGCGAGCTCTACGCGGACGCGCGGCCCTGGATCGCCGCGGGACTGGCGCTTCTCGCGCTCGCGCTGGCCGCCGCGGCCGCGGGGCTGCGCGCCGGGCGGAAGTGGGTTCCGCTCGCCGCGATCGTCGCGGCCGCCATCGCATGCGTCGACCTCGTCGAGGACGGCTATGTCCGGCTCTCGCCTCGCCAATCGGGCATCGCGGTCGCGCAGCGGATCGCGAAGGACATCACGCCCGCCACGCGCGTCTACTCGGTGGGGCTCTACGACCAGACCGTCCCGTTCTACCTGCGCCGCACCGTCACCCTGGTCGACTATCGCGACGAGTTCTCGATGGGGCTCGACCTCGAGCCCGGGCGCGATGTGCCCACCCTCGAGGCTTTCGCGGCCGATTGGGTGCGCCCGGGGGACGCGGTGGCTATAATCCATCCCGAAATCCACGAGAAGCTCTCCTCCCGGGGCCTGGCGATGATCCTCCTGCACCGCGACCAGCGCCGCATCCTCGTCCGCAAGCCGTGAACGCCACCGCCTTCTCCCTCGTCCTCACCGGCGTCCTCCTCAATGCCGCGGCCCAGCTCCTGCTCAAGGCGGGAACCAACCGCATCGGGGAATTCGCCTTCACCCTCGACAACGTCCTGCCGGTGGGCCTCAAGGTGGCCGCGAGCCCCTTCGTGCTCGGCGGGCTCGCCTGCTATGCGGTGAGCGTGGTGGTGTGGATCCTCGCGCTGTCGCGCGTGCCCGTCTCCGTCGCCTACCCGATGCTCTCCATCGGCTACATCGTGAACGCCGGCGCGGCGTGGTTCCTCTTCGGCGAATCGCTCACGGCGCAGAAGCTCGTGGGGATCGGGTTCATCGTCGTGGGCGTCTGGCTGGTGGCGCGATCGTGAACGACCACTCGACGGCCGCCGTGGCATCGCCCCCCTACCTGCCGTTCGCGCGGCCCCAGATCGACGACGGCATGGTCGCCGCCGTCGCCGAAACCCTGCGCAGCCCCTGGATCGCGAGCGGACCGCAGGTGGCGGCCTTCGAGAAGGCGCTCTCGGGGTACGTGGGCGGCCGGCCCGTGCGCACGCTCACGAGCGCCACCGGCGCGATGGAGGTGGCACTTGCCGTCCTCGGCGTTGGCGCCGGCGACGAGGTCGTCACGCCCGCGCAGAGCTTCTTCGCCACCGCGAACGTGATCGAGCGCGCGGGCGCCAGGACGGTGTTCGTGGACGTGGACCTCGCCACGCGCAACATCGACCTCGACGCCGCCGCTGCGGCGGTGACCCCGCGCACGCGCGTGCTGCTGCCCGTGCATTTCAACGCGCCGCTCGATCCGGATGCCCTTGCGGCCTTCCGCGCACGCCATGGAGTGCGCATCGTCGAGGACGCGGCACTCGCCATCGGCTCGCGCGCCGGCGGCCGACCCGTGGGCGCCACGGGCGACCTCGTCTCCTTCAGCTTCCACCCCAACAAGAACATGACGACGATCGAGGGCGGGGCGCTCGTCGTCAACGACGAGACCGAGGCCGCGGCCGTTTCGCGACACCGCTTCCACGGCATCTCCCGCCTTCCGGATGGCACGCGCGACGTGGTCGTGGCGGGCGGCAAGTTCAACCTCTCGGACGTCTCGGCACGGCTGGGGCTCGCCCAGCTCGAGAAGCTCGACGCCTGGTGCGTGGCGCGCGCGCGCCTGGCGACGCACTACTTCGCCTGCCTGGAGGGCGACGACCTCCTCACCGCCGACCGGCTGCCCCCGCGCGCAAACCCCGGGCACAGCTGGAACATGTTCACCGTTCTCCTTCCGCTCGACGAGATTGCAATGACGCGCCGGCAGTTCATGGAAGCCCTGCAGCGCGAGGGCATAGGCACCGGGCTGTCCTACGAGGCGATCCACCTCGCGTCGTTCTGGCGCGCCAGGGGCTGGAGCGAGGGCCAGTTCCCGGTTGCGGAGCGCATCGGCCGCGAGACGGTCACGCTGCCTCTCTTCCCCTCGATGACGAGCGCCGACGTGGAACGCGTTTGCGAGGCGGCGCGCCGCGCGGTCCGCTCCCGCCCGGCGTGATGCCATGACCGCGCCGAACCTTTCCGTCATCATCCCCGTCTACAACGAGGAGGAGGTCCTGCCCGCCCTCTTCGGCCGGCTCTATCCCGCGCTCGACGCGCTGGGCTGCACCTACGAGATCGTCTTCGTGAACGATGGCAGCCGCGACAAGTCCCCCGCGCTGCTGCGCGAGCAGTTCCAGAAGCGCCCCGACGTGACGCGCGTGGTCCTCTTCAGCGGCAACTTCGGCCAGCACATGGCGATCATGGCCGGCTTCGAGTACTGCCGCGGCAGCCGCGTGGTGACGCTGGACGCGGACCTGCAGAACCCGCCCGAGGAGATCGGGAAGCTGCTCGCCAAGATGGACGAGGGGCACGACTACGTGGGCTCCATCCGGCGCATGCGTCGCGACGCCGCCTGGCGGCGCTGGGCCTCGAAGGCGATGAACCGCCTGCGCGAGCGGATCACCCGCATCCGCATGACCGACCAGGGCTGCATGCTGCGCGCCTACGACCGCGCGATCGTGGAGGCGTTGCGCTCCTCGCGCGAGGTGAGCACCTATATCCCGGCGCTCGCCTACTCCTACGCGCAGAACCCTGCGGAGGTCGAGGTGGCCCACGAGGAGCGCGCCGCCGGCGAGTCCAAGTACTCCCTCTACAAGCTGATCCGCCTCAACTTCGACCTGGTCACCGGCTTCTCGCTCGTGCCGCTGCAGCTCTTCTCGCTCTTCGGGATCGGCGTTTCGGTCGTGGCGCTGGCCGCCTACTTCGTGGTGATCGTCAAGCGCGTCCTCACCGGGGAGATGCACGGCCTGAGCGTCATCTGGGACCGCGACATCCTCGCCTTCTTCCTCATCGGCGCGCTCCTCTTCGGGCTGGGGCTCATCGGCGAGTACGTCGGCCGGATCTACCAGCAGGTGCGCGAGCGGCCCCGCTACCTCGTCCAGGCGATCCTGGAGAAGCGCGAAGAGTGAGCGCTTCGGCCGTCGTCTTCGCCTACCACGACGTGGGCTGCCGCTGCCTTTCCGTGCTGCTCGCGCACGGGGTGCGCGTGCCTCTCGTGGTGACCCACCGCGACAGCCCGGGCGAGAACATCTGGTTCGCGAGCGTGGAGCGCCTCGCGCGCGAGGCGGGACTGGAGGTCGCAACCCCCCAGGACCCCAACGAGCCGGCCTTCGCCGCGCGGCTCGGGAGTATCGCGCCCGACTTCATCTTCTCGTTCTACTACCGGCAGATGCTGTCGCCCGCGGTACTGGCACCGGCCCGCCGCGGCGCCTTCAACATGCACGGCTCGCTCCTGCCGAAGTACCGGGGCCGCGTGCCGGTCAACTGGGCCATCATCCACGGCGAGCGCGAAACCGGCGCCACCCTTCACGAGATGGTCGCGAAGCCCGACGCCGGGCGCATCGCAGGCCGGGAGCCCGTGCCGATCGGCGACAACGACACCGCGGTCGAGGTCTTCGGGCGCGTGGCACAGGCCGCCGGCAGCGTCCTCGAGCGCGCGCTGCCCTCGCTCCTGGACGGCACCGCCACGCTCACGCCCCAGGCCCCGGGCGACGGGAGCTATTTCGGCGGCCGGCGCCCCGAGGACGGGCGCATCGACTGGCGCCTGCCGGCGCGACGCGTGCACGACCTCGTCCGGGCCGTGGCGCCTCCTTATCCTGGCGCCTTCACCGCGCTCGCCGGAAGGCGCGTGCGCGTGCTGCGCACCTGGTGGTCCGACCCTCCCGCGGTCGCCGCCGGCACGCCGGGGCAGGTCGCCATTGCCGGCGGCCGCGCCTGGGCGTGCTGCGGCGATGGCCGCTGGCTCGAGCTGCGCGAGGTCGAGGTCGAGGGCGAATCCGCCCTGGCGGGCGTTGCGCTCGTCGCGCGCTTTGCCCCCGGCGCGGGCGGCATGGGACAATTCGCCTTCGGCTGAGCGGCCCCGTGCCGCGGCCGCCCCGCCAAGAAGAACGACACCATGACCAAGCGCATCTGCATTTTCGGCGTGAACGGCTTCATCGGCCACCACCTTTCCCAGCGCATCCTCGCCGACACGGACTGGGAGGTGTACGGAATGGACATGGGCTCGGAGCGGGTGGCCGACCTCCTGCCGCACCCGCGCTTCCACTTCTTCGAGGGCGACATCACGATCAACCGCGAGTGGATCGAGTACCACATCCGCAAGTGCGACGTGATCCTGCCGCTGGTGGCCATCGCCACGCCCGCGACCTACGTGCGCGAGCCGCTCAAGGTCTTCGAGCTCGACTTCGAGGCGAACCTGCCGATCGTCCGTTCCTGCGTGAAGTACGGCAAGCGCATCCTCTTCCCCTCGACCTCCGAGGTCTACGGGATGTGCCGCGACGAGCAGTTCGATCCCTACGCCTCCGAGCTCGTGCTGGGCCCGATCGACAAGCAGCGCTGGATCTACTCCTGCTCCAAGCAGCTCATGGACCGCGTGATCTGGGCCTACGGGTCGATGGGCCAGCTCGACTTCACGCTGTTCCGGCCGTTCAACTGGATCGGCGCCGGCCTGGACTCGATCCACACCGCCAAGGAAGGGTCGTCGCGCGTGATCACGCAGTTCCTCGGGCACATCGTGCGCGGCGAGCCCATCAAGCTGGTCGACGGGGGGGCGCAGAAGCGCGCCTTCACGTACGTCGACGACGGCATCGCCGCCCTGATGAAGATCATCGGGAACCGGGATGGCGTCGCCTCGGGCAAGATCTACAACATCGGCAACCCGGCCAACAACTTCTCGGTGCGCGAGCTCGCCACGATGATGCTCGAGCTCGCGAAGGCCTACCCGGAGTACCGCGACAACGCGGCCCGGGTGCGCATCATCGAGGTGAGCTCCGCCGACTACTACGGCAAGGGCTACCAGGACGTGCAGAACCGCGTTCCCAAGATCGACAACACCATGCAGGATCTCGACTGGGCGCCGAAGGTCGACATGGCCACGGCGCTCGCCCGCATCTTCGATTCCTACCGCGCGTCGATCGACGACGCGCGCGCACTCGCCTCGTGAGGACCTGATGGACAAGCCGGTCGTCGGCGTCGTGATGGGCTCCCAGAGCGACTGGGACGTGATGCAGCACGCAGCCAAGGTGCTCAAGGACTTCGGCGTGGCCTTCGAGACGAAGGTCGTCTCCGCCCACCGCACGCCGGACGCGATGTTCGAGTACGCCGAGAGCGCGCGCGATCGCGGGCTGCGCTGCATCGTGGCCGGGGCCGGCGGCGCGGCCCACCTGCCGGGCATGATCGCCTCGAAGACGACCCTGCCCGTGCTGGGCGTGCCGGTGCCATCCAGGCACCTCGCCGGCCAGGACTCCCTCTACTCGATCGTCCAGATGCCCAAGGGCATTCCCGTGGCCACCTTCGCCATCGGCGAGGCGGGCGCGGCCAACGCCGGGCTCTTCGCCGTGAGCCTGCTCGCGGGCACCGACGCCGGCCTCGCCGCCAAGCTCGCCGCCTATCGCGAGGAACTGCGCGAGATGGTCGCGGCGATGCAGCTTCCGGACGTGCTGTGATCGCGCCGGGGTCCACGCTGGGCCTGCTGGGCGGCGGCCAGCTGGGCCGCATGTTCACGGTGGCCGCGCGCACGCTCGGCTACCGCGTCACGGTCCTCGACCCCGACCCGCTCTCGCCCGCCGCGGAATTCGCCACCGGGCACCTCAACACCGCCTATACCCACCCGGTCTCGCTCGACGAACTGGCGCAGACCTGCGCGGCCGTCACCACCGAATTCGAGAATGCTCCCGCCGAAGCGCTGCTGGCGCTGGCCGAAAGAACGGTGGTGCGCCCCAGCGGCAACGCGGTGGCCGTGGCGCAGGACCGCAGCCGGGAAAAGGGCTTCATCGCCACCCACGGCCTGCCCGTCGGCCCGTACGCGGACATCCGCGCCGAGGCCGATATCGAGGCCGCGCTCGCCCGCGTGAAGCTGCCCGCCATCCTCAAGACCGCGCGCTTCGGCTACGACGGCAAGGGACAGGCGGCCATCGCTTCCCGGGCCGACCTCGAGCGCGTCTTCGCCGAGTGGAAGCGCGTGCCCTGCGTGCTCGAGGAGCGGCTGGCCCTGGAGCTCGAGATCTCGGTGATCCTCGCGCGGGCGGCCGACGGCACGGTCGAGGTCTTCCCCGTCGCGGAGAACCGCCACGCCCGCGGCATCCTCGACGTGACCATCGCCCCGGCGCGCATCCCCGCGGCCCTGGCCGCCGAGGCCACGATGCTCGCCACGCGCCTCGCGCAGGCCCTGGAATACGTGGGAGTGCTTGCCGTCGAGATGTTCGTCGTGGGCGGGCGGCTGCTGGTGAACGAGATCGCCCCGCGCCCGCACAACAGCGGCCACTACACGATCGACGCCTGCCGCACCTCCCAGTTCGAGCAGCAGGTGCGCGTGCTCTGCGGCCTGCCGCTGGGCGACCCCACGCTGCACACGCCGGCGGTGATGGTGAACCTCCTGGGCGACATCTGGGGCGCGGGCGAGCCGCGCTGGGACGCGGTGCTGCGCCATGCCGGGGCCCACCTGCACCTCTATGGCAAGCGCGAGGCGCGCCCCGGGCGCAAGATGGGCCACGTCACGGTGTGCGAGCCCGACCCCGCGCGCGCCCTCGAGGTCGCCCTGGCCATCCGCAGGGACCTCGGCATCGCCGAATCCGCCTGAGGCGGACGCGACGTCCAATGGGTTCATCGCCTTCGCGGAGACTCGCCATGAACCGTCGCAGCCCCCTCCTCGCCTCCCTGGTCGCCCTCTTCCTCCTCGCGGCGGCCGGCCTGGCGCACGCCTTCCTCCCCACCAGGATCGTCCCGTCGGGCAACGTGGCCCAGGAGTCGCGGGTCGTGTCGGGCTACACCGGCATCGCCGTCGCGGTCCCCGGCACCATCGTGGTGCGCCAGGGCGACTACGCGCCCATCGCCATCGAGGCCGACGACAATCTCCTCCCGGAGATCGAGACGGTCGTCGAGGGCGGTACCCTCAAGATCCGCTTCAAGAGGAAACTCGACGTGACCGGGCGCGCGACGATCCGCCTGCTCGTCACCGGCCCAACGATCGAGTCGCTTGCCGTCGCCGGAAGCGGCGACATCCTCGCCGAAGCGCTCAAGTCGCAGGCGCTCTCGGTCTCGGTGGCAGGTTCCGGGGACGTGAAGATCGCGCGGCTGGACGCGCAGGCGCTGAAGGCTTCCGTTGCCGGCAGCGGCGACATCAAGGTCGCCGGGCGCGCAGCCGAGGTGAACCTGACCGTGGCGGGCTCCGGCGACGTGGAGGCCGAGCGGCTGGAGTCGCGGCGCGCCAGGGTCTCGATAGCCGGCTCCGGCGACGTGTCCGTGTGGGCGCTGGAATCCCTGGAAGCGACGGTCGCCGGCAGCGGCGACATCCGCTACTACGGCGACCCGTCCATCTCGAGCAAGGTCGCCGGCTCGGGGACCCTCAAGCGCCTCGGGCGCGCCCCCTGAGGCATGCCGGGCTGGTTCGGCAAGCGCGACGAAGTCGCCGAGACCCTCGACGAGGGCCTCTGGGAGAGCGCCACCGCCCCCTACCTGTTCATGCGCGGGCTGGCCCCGGCGGACGACGCGCGCCTGCGCGCGCTCGCGGGGCGTTTCCTCGCGCGCAAGCACTTCTCGGGCATCCACGACCTGGAACTCACGCCCTTCATGCGCGTGCAGGTCGCCGCCCAGGCCTGCATCCTCGTGCTGGAACTCGGCATCGAGTGGTTCGACGGCTGGAGCGAGATCATCGTGTACCCGGGGCAGTTCGTCCCGGAGCGCGAGGTGATGGACGAGGCGGGCGTGGTGCACGTCGTGAACGACCCCATGGCGGGCGAGGCCTGGCTGGGCGGCCCGGTGATCCTCTCCTACGAGGACGTGGCCATGACCAGCATCGAGGCCGAGCGCGTGGCGGGCTACAACGTCGTGATCCACGAGTTCGCGCACAAGCTCGACATGCGCAACGGCGACCCCAACGGCTGCCCGCCCCTGCACGCCGGGATGCCGCTCGCGACCTGGCGCCGGGCGTTCACCGAGGCCTATGGGGATTTCTGCCGGCGCGTGGATGAGGCGGACAGCCTGGCGGAGACGGACGGCGGGGCGGGCCTGGACGCACTGCCCATCGACCCCTACGCGTCGGAAAGCCCGGCGGAGTTCTTCGCGGTGGTGTCGGAAGCGTTCTTCGAGACGCCGGAATGGCTGCAACCCGCCTATCCGGCCGTCTACGAGCAGCTGGGGCGGTTCTACCGCCAGGACCCGCTGGCACGCCTGGCGGCGGCCGGGGACTAGCCGGTCAGAGGAAGAGGACGGCCGGGAAAACCGCGATCGCGAGGACGATCAGGATCCACTCGCAGTTCCACCGCTTCAGGTGCCCGGTGTAGTGCAGGATGATCGCGGCGATGGCGAAGACGTAGAAGGCTGCGAGAAGCATGCGTTATCCCCGTGTTTTGCCGAGAGTATCAGGAATGGAGCCCGGGGCCTAGACCGCGTCCTCGCCGGTCTCGCCCGTGCGGATGCGCACCACCTGCGGAACGTCGCAGACGAAGATCTTCCCGTCGCCGATCTTGCCGGTGCGCGCGGCCTTCACGATGGCGTCGATCGCCTTGTCCACCATGGCGTCGCCCACCACCACCTCGACCTTCACCTTGGGCAGGAAGTCGACGACGTACTCGGCGCCGCGGTAGAGCTCCGTGTGGCCCTTCTGCCGCCCGAAACCCTTCACTTCCGTGACCGTGAGCCCGGAGACCCCGATCTCCGAGAGGGCCTCGCGGACCTCGTCCAGCTTGAACGGCTTGATGACGGCTTCGATCTTCTTCATGGCGCTCACACCCTCGGTCGGAACCCCGATGTTATCGGATAGCGCCAGTCCTTGCCAAAGCCGCGCGGCGTGATGCGCACGCCCGGCGGCGCCTGGCGGCGCTTGTACTCGTTGACGCGGATGAGGTGGACCACGCGGCGCACGGCTTCCGCGTCGTAGCCGAGGGCCATGATCGCCTCCGGGTCCATGTCGCGCTCCATGTAGCGCTCGACCACGGCGTCCAGGAGCTCGTAGGCCGGCAGGCTGTCCTGGTCGGTCTGGCCCGGCCGCAGCTCTGCCGACGGCGCCCGGTCGAGCACCCGCTGGGGAATGACCCGCCCCTTTGAATTGCGCCACCGCGCCAGGCGGTAGACGAGCGTCTTCGCCACGTCCTTGATGAGCGCGTAGCCGCCGGCCATGTCCCCGTAAAGCGTGGCGTAGCCGGTGGCCATCTCGCTCTTGTTGCCGGTGGAGACCACCAGCCAGCCGAACTTGTTGGAAAGCGCCATGAGGAGCGTGCCGCGCGTGCGCGCCTGCAGGTTCTCCTCGGTGGTGTCCTCGGCGCGGCCGGCGAAGGACGGGGCGAGCTGCGCGCGGAAGGCCTCGAAGACGGGGCGGATCGCGATCTCGCGGTAGTCGATCCCCATGAGGGCGGCCATCTCGCGCGCGTCCTCGACGCTCATCGACGCGGTGTAGTCCGAAGGCATCATGACGGCGTGCACGCGCTCCGGCCCCAGGGCGTCGACGCACACCGCGGCCACGATCGCGGAATCGATGCCGCCCGACAGCCCGATGAGCACGCCCGGAAAGCGGTTCTTGTCCACGTAGTCGCGCACGCCCGTCTCGAGCGCGCGGTAGATCGTCTCCTCCTCCGTGAGCGGCGGCGCGACGGGACCCACCAGGCGGTCGTCCTCGAAGTCCACCAGGTCCACGCACTCGCGGAAGGTCTCGGCCTGGTAGCCCAGCGAGCCGTCCGCGTCGAAGGCGAACGACGCGCCGTCGAAGACCAGCTCGTCCTGCCCGCCCACCCAGTGCACGTAGAGGAGCGGCAGCCCCGTCTCCTTCACGCGCGCGCCCATCACCTGGTAGCGCTCGGCGAGCTTGTTGCGGTGGTAGGGCGAGGCGTTGATCGAGAGCAGCAGTTCCGCGCCCGCCGCCTTCGCCTGGGCCGCCGGCCCGGGGAACCACAGGTCCTCGCAGATCGTGAGCGCGATGCGCCGCCCCGCCACCTCGAAGACGCAGGCGCGGTTGCCGGCGGAGAAGTAGCGCTTCTCGTCGAAGACGTTGTAGTTGGGCAGCTGCTGCTTGAAGTAGATCGACTCGATGGCGCCGCCGCGCAGCACGGAGGCGGCGTTGTAGCGCGTGCGCCCCTCCCGGTGCGGGTGGCCCACCACCACGGCGATCCCGGGCGCGCACGCCGCCAGGCGCATGAGCTCGGCCTCGCACTGGTCGCAGAAGTCGTTGCGGAGGAGGAGGTCCTCGGGCGGGTAGCCGGAGAGCGCCATTTCCGGCGTGACCACGAGCTGGGCTCCCGCGTCGCGGGCGACCTCGATGGCCTCGCGGATGCGGGCCGCGTTCCCGGCGAAATCGCCCACGGTGGTGTTGATCTGGGCGACGGCGATCTTCATCGGGCAGGGAGTCGCCGGCGTGGCCGGCAGGAGGACGGATAGAATCGGGACACGCCATTATAGTCTGCCGCCCCTTGCCCGAAGCGCTGCGCCTCGTCGATTCCCTGGATACCGTCCCGCCGGAAGCCTGGGACCGGCTCGCCGGCGGCAACCCGACCCTCGCGCACGCGTTTCTCGCGAGCCTGCAGCAGTCCGGCTGCGCCTCGGCGGCGACCGGATGGTCGCCCTGCTACCTCACGAAGTGGGAGGGCGGCGAGCTGGCCGGCGCAGTGCCGCTGTACGCCAAGGCCCACTCCTACGGGGAGTACGTGTTCGACTGGGCGTGGGCGGACGCCTACGAGCGGCACGGCCTCGCCTACTACCCCAAGCTCCTCGCGGCCGTCCCGTTCACCCCGGCGACCGGGCCGCGGCTCCTGGCCACCTCCGATGCCGTGCGCGACGAACTGGCGAGCGCCCTCCTCGACCTCGCGCGCAAGCAGGAGGTCTCGTCCCTGCACGTGCTGTACCCCGCGGCCGCCGATGCCGAGGCGCTGCGGCGGGCGGGCTTCATGGAACGCACCGGCATCCAGTTCCACTGGCGCAACGCCGGCTACGGCACCTTCGACGACTTCCTCGCCGCGCTCTCCCACGACAAGCGCAAGAAGATCCGCCAGGAACGGCGCAGGGTCGCCGAGGCCGGCGTCGCGATCCGCCGCGCGACGGGGAGGGAGGCGAGCGAGGCCGACTGGGACTTCTTCCACGCCTGCTACCGACGCACCTACCGCGAGCACCGCTCCACGCCGTACCTCACGCGCGAGTTCTTCGGCATGATCGCGCGGCGCATGCCGGACAACGTGCTGCTGGTGATCGCCGAGCGCGAGGGCCGGCCAGTCGCCGCGGCCATGGACCTCTTCTCCCCCGCCGCCCTGTACGGCCGCTACTGGGGCGCCGTCGAGTTCGTGCCGGGGCTGCACTTCGAGGCGTGCTACTACCAGGCCATCGAGTTCGCGATCGAGCGCGGCATCGCGCTCGTCGAGGGCGGCGCGCAGGGCGAGCACAAGCACGCGCGCGGGTTCCTGCCCGAAGTCACGCGCTCCTTCCACTGGCTCGCGCATCCCGCCTTTGCCCGCGCCGTCGACGACTACCTCGCGAGGGAGGGGGCGGGGATCGCCCAGTACGTCGACGAGCTGAACGACCGGTCGCCGTTTCGTCGATCCGGGGAGTGATTCGAGGCGAGGGCCGGGATGCAGGCGAGGCGGGCATTCGAGGCCCGGGCCGGAGCGAACGCCGCGGCACTGTCGTGCCGCGGTGCCCTCGA